>JBGQMB010000001.1:0-84375 GCA_041500405.1 Candidatus Micrarchaeia archaeon
AAGATAGTTGTTTCGGGCCTTTGGACAAGCATGTGCTTCGCATACACAGCGATACACGGGGTGCGCGAGGGCCTCGACGTTTACGGCTTAATGGATGCAGCAGGGGATGCGACAAAGGATGCGCACAAGTACGGCATAAAGCGGATGCTCCAGGTCGGAGTTGTGCCCACGACGTGCCTTTCCCTGATTTCGGAATGGATGCATGACTGGGGGAACCCAAAATCCCGCGAACTGGTGCAGAAGGCATACGGAAAATTCGATGCATTGATGCGCATGTAGCCCCTTTCTTTTTTTGCGAAAAAGAAAGCCGTCTACGGGAAAGAAAAAAGCATTTATGGCGCCAGCTGGCGCCAAATAGCTTCTTTTGGCGAGGCTTTTTACTAAAAGAAGCGCCTATACCAATGCGCACAATTAAAACGATTTCTCTTTACTATAGTAATCATTATGGCAAAGACTCAGATGAAGCTGAAGAGGGCTCTCAACTTGCTCGATGCAGTGTCAATAGGCTTAGGTGCAATCATTGGAGCAGGGATATACGTTGTCGTGGGTATTGCCGCCGGGGCCGCAGGGCCGGGAGTGATACTCTCTGTCATTCTCGCTGGCATCATTGCTTCGTTCACCGCACTGAGTTTCGCAGCGCTCAGTTCCACAATCACGAAAGAGGGAGGGGCATACGAATATGTATACGAGCTGATTTCGCCTTCCCTGGGTTTTTTCACTGGCTGGTTTTGGGTTTTCGGACAGATTGTTGCAGGCGCGGCAGTCAGCCTTGGGTTTGCGACATACATGGCGGTGTTAATTCCACTGCCAGTGAAGTTTGTTGCAGCAGGCGGTTGCCTGCTTTTCATGTTTCTCAACCTGATCGGCGTGAAGCAGTCAAGCCTCGTGAATGATGCACTGGTTGCATCAAAGGTGCTGGTGCTCTGCATCTTTGTGGCAGTTGGAGCTTTGTATATAAAATTCTCGAATTTCGCCCCACTCATGCCTAACGGATTTTCTGGAGTGGTGAGCGGAGCTGCGCTTATATTCTTCGCCTTCCTTGGTTTTGGGAGAATAACCACGATTTCTGAGGAGGTGAAAAACCCTGAAAGGGTAATACCGCTCTCAATTCTGCTTGCCCTTGGGATATCCAGCATTCTTTACCTGCTTGTGAGCTTCACTGCAGTGGGCATTGTTGGCTCCAGTGCGCTTTCTTCCTCAGGTTCGCCCCTTGCCGTTGCAATGGGAGCAACTGGAAACGGGCTGGCAGTGCTGGTTGTATCCATTGGTGGGATTCTGGCAACAGCAAGCGTACTTCTCACAACGGTGCTGGGCGTTTCAAGGGTTTCATTCTCAATGGCGAGGAATAAACAGATTCCAGAATTCATAAATACAATTCACCCGCAGTTCCGCACACCGTACATTTCAATACTGCTCAGCGGATTCCTGATGGCTGCTCTTGCCTTTTTTGGGGATTTGAAGCAGGTTATCTCGCTTGCCAGTTTCGTCGTGATATCAACGCATGTGCTCGTCAACTACGCTGCATTTAAGGTGAGGGATAAGTGCAGCTTCAAAATACCGTTCTACCCCATTCCGCCTCTGCTCGGAATAGTAAGCTGTGCAGCCCTGATGCTCTTCCTCCTGCCTGATGTATGGGGGGTGGCATTGATTGTGTTGCTTGCAGGTTTTGTTTTCTATTTTATAGAAAAATAAATAGAGCTTCAGTAAATAATCCCAGTTTGCGGCATATATAGAGTTTCCTGAGGAATTCCGTATCTTAGAGATAGATGCAGGGGGTGGGATTCGAACCCACGAACTCCTGAGAGACAGGGTCCTAAGCCCTGCGCCTTTGACCAGGCTTGGCGACCCCTGCAGTCATATTAGGAAAAGAAGAAATTAAAAAAGGGAAAGGTTCAGCCGCACTGCGCCGCTGCCCCGGCGTCCCCTGCGCCGGTATATCCAAATCCGGCAGAAGGCGTTATGCTTGATAGCGAGGCGCTGCACTCAGACGGCGCAACGTTGAATGCGCTGCAAATGGATGCAAGCATAGATGCCGAATCCCTTCCGGAAGAGGCTGTCACGCCGTTTATGACCAGCGTCGGGCTTCCTCCCACGCCATAAAGGTTGTTCTCCAATAGGTCTATCGGGTATATCGGGTAGTATCCGCTGAGCCAGTTTGCCTGGTCGTTGAATAGCCCGGTTATGTTGTATGCCGCATCCGTTGCGTTGATGCATGTGTTAAGCGATGCTGCATTCACTCCGGTGCTGGCAACGCATCCCGAAGCATTGCTTTCGTTGAGGAAGCACGCCAGGTATGGCACGAACTTGTCGTTCTGCTCCTTCTGGATGCAGTATTGCCTCGTGTTTTCCTCTATCTCCTTCCAGCCGTGCATCGCGTAGTAAACGAACTTCACGCTGAAGTTTATCCTGTCTTTCAGGGCTTCCGCAGCGGGCAGCATTCCCTTTTCGGCCTGCGTCCCGTACGGGCAGTAGCTCATTACGAAAAGCTCAACAGTCGGCTTGTCGCTCTTTGCGACTTTGGCCGTCGTGTTCGCAGTTGAGTTGGAGCCTGCCAGGGACGCCTCTATCGTCTTTGAATAATTTATTATGTCTATAGGAAACTCCTGTGCGGTATCCATTATGCTTATGTACTTGTTTGTCTTTGAGAAGATGACCTTTGCAGTTGTGCCGGTTCCCGTGTCAAGGGCAAGCACCTCTATAAGGCCGTCGCCATCAACCTTTGCGCTTTGGTAAACCAGCGTTATGTTGGAGCCGGTGAGCGCGCTTATCCTGTTGAATGCGTCAATCTGCGCCTTAAGCGCCGTTTCGTTTATCACATAAGTGTCATTAGCTACGGCTACGCCGCCTGCAGGCGGGGAAAACACAACATACCCTATCCCTATGCCCACGGCGAGGAAGAGCACGGCTATCACTGCCAGCGCCACTGTGCCGGTGCCACCTACAGCTGCAACAATAGAATTATCCATAACATTTTCACCTTTCCCCATATACAACTGAAATGTTTAAAAAAGGCGCGGCGGCGCGATGCTTTTTTAAACGGTTCGACTGATTGGAAATCCAGCAATATAGGTGATATAATGGCGGTAGACATAGGTTCTTTGGCAGTAGGGCTATTGATAGCCATATTGCAGGTTATAGTCGGCCTCGCGCTCTCGATGGCGGCGGTATACTTGGGAATGAAGATGTTCGACAAGCTTACCAAAGGCATTGAGGAGATGAGGGAGATACAGAAGGGCAACGTCGCAGTCGGCATACTGATGATAGCGGTCATCCTGTCAATCGCGACGGTTGTGAAGGCTGGGGTGCTGAGCCTTGTGCTGAGCATAAACCCGAGCGTTGGCATGCAGGCAATGGTGCTTGCAATCCTCGTGGGCCTCTTCAACCTCGTCATAAGCGTTGTTGTTTCCATAATCGCGATTTATCTCGCAATAAGGATTGCTGAGAAGATAACGGTGGAAATCAACTTCATGAAGGAGATACAGAAGGGCAACGTCGCAGCGGCGGTAGTGCTGGGCGGCATCCTCTGGGCGGTTTCCTTTGTGCTAAGCGCGACAGTGGAAAGCGTGGCGAACTTCTTGGACGCAAGGGTGCTCGCATCCATGATTGGGGTCGGCTAGGCCCCAACGCCTTTCTTTTTTAATTTATGAGGCTGGACAACGCGTCATTTTTGGCTCCGATAGCCGAATACTCCAATCTTCCATTTAGGCTAATGTGCCTTGAGAACGGCGCAGATTATGCATTGGTTCCGCTTGTCAGCGCGATTGCGATAAGGCATTTCCCTGATTTGGTGAATAGGATAGACCTTTCGGAAACTGAGAAGGGAAAGACCGGAATCCAGGTCTTCGGAAAGGAGCCGAAGGACTTCAGCAACGCGATAGAAAAGATAAGGGACAAGTTCCCTTTTGCGGAATGGTTCGACATAAACTGCGGCTGTCCCATGCAAAAAGTGACAGCAAGCGGAGGCGGCTCCACGCTTCTCAGAAGCCCTGAACATATAGCAAGGATAATCAAGGAATGCAAAAAGCACTGCAGGACCGTTTCAGCAAAAGTCAGAATCCTAAAAAGCCCTGAAAAAACGCTCAAGGTCTGCAAGGCCGTTGAGAAAGCCGGGGCGGATTTCATAACCGTGCACGGCAGGACCCCTGAGCAGGGCTATTCCGGCAAGGCCGATTGGGGTGCGATAAAGGCGATAAAGAAAAGCCTTTCAATCCCGGTAGTGGGGAACGGCGACATAACCGACGTTTTCCAAGGCAGGTCTCTTGTTGAGCAAGGCTGTTGCGACGCATTCATGGTCGCAAGGGCGGCAATGTCAAACCCATACGTTTTCAGCGGAAAGGACGCGAAAGGTTTCATTGCCAGAAAGGAAATCCTGCTTGGCTATATCGGAAGGTGCGAAAGCCTCGGCAAGATGGATGTTGTGGATGTGAGGCAAAAGGCGCTTTTCTTCATGCGC
The DNA here is from genome assembly GCA_041500405.1 of Candidatus Micrarchaeia archaeon. Taxonomy (GTDB): domain Archaea; phylum Micrarchaeota; class Micrarchaeia; order Anstonellales; family J096; genus JAPLWW01. The sequence goes on from JBGQMB010000001.1 coordinate 4,454, forward strand.
GGCTTTCCCGAAAGCGCGGAAATGAGGAATGCGATATCCAGGTTCAAGAAGATAGACGAGATAACGGGGCTTCTTGAGTCGTATTGACTATTTTATCAATTGTTCCGATTCCTCAACCAGCCTTGACGCCCTGTTTCCCGGTATGCCCAGCGCGATTAGCTCGCTTTCGCCCTTTTCAACTATTTCCTTTACAAGCAGGATTTCCGCGCGGTCAAGCAGCGAAAACGATGTCTTGTCAAGCGACTGCAGGACCGTTATCGGATAGAGCTTGTTTTCCTCTACCCTTATCTGCAGGCTCTCATCCCTGGGAAAGCTCCATCCAAGAAGCTTAAGCCCGATGCAGTCGGAATACTGTATCACATCAATGGAGAATTTTGTGTTTGTCACAAGCCACATTGAGTCTATGTCCGGGCTTGCCTCCCTTATGTCAAGGAACCTTGCCCAGCAGTAGAGCGCGGTCTGTATGCGGCAAAGCGTTCCCATGGCGTTGTGGAACTTGCACTCCACCGCGGCCCTTGTCGCGGGCCTACCGTTCATCGCCGGCCTTTCGGCTATGACGTCAATCTCATGGTTTATGCACCTGCCGTTCAGGTTCTGCCTCAGCTTTGTCGAGTATCCCCTGCCCTTGAGCATCGCGCCTATGAAAGTCTCGAATGGATATCCTTCAGGCCCCAGCTTGAAAAGTGCGGCCTTTAGGCTGAATTTTGAAGCAATCTTCTTGTTTATTTGTTTAAGCTCCCTGAACGCTATTGCGTAAATCTCCTTTGTTGTCATGCCGGGCTTGAGGACGGAGAAGACCGCGTCAGAGACCTCGCCAGCTTCGGACGCGCTGGCGCCGGACTTTCTCAGCGACGACTGGAGCTTGTTCGGGTCGAACGGCTCGGTTGTTCCGTCCCCTTTTGTTATCAAAATCTCCTTCATCGTTTTTACCTTGTTTGGAAAGCAATAAAAGGTTATATATTTCTTAGCCATTCCGAGTCCCGTGAAAGCGCAAGATTCGCGATTTCATCCTTTGCGACCCACTTGAAGCCCGAAAATTCCGCTGAAACCGAAACCCTGGCGCTTTTTGCGCTTACTCTGAAAACCATTGCCGGAATCCATGCCTTCCTTTTCCTTGAGCCGGCGTTGTGCCTGCCTTCCAACGCTATTTCATGGACCTGCGCGTCTATGCCTGTCTGCGACCTGAATGAGCTGGTCAAAATGGAAACAGGGTCTTCGCCCGCCATGACAAGCGCGCACGGAAGCCCGAACTTTTCCTTTCCATTCGCGTCATTCCGCACAAGAAGCAGGACCCTGCCATTGTCCTCCAGCATTCCGCACGCGAGCATCGAAGGCTTTGCCATAAGAAACAACCAGAAGTAGCGGGAGGTGGATTTGAACCACCGATCTCCGGGTTATGAGCCCGGCGGGCACTCCAAGCTACCCTACCCCGCTGCGCAAAGACATTGTTCGTGGCAAATATATTTAAAGCGAACGCACGCCCGAAATGTTTAAATTGGAATTACGCAAACTGTAGAGCATGGGTCCTTGCAGTAAACCATTCATAGCCCTCGGAATTCTTCTTTTGGCCATTGGGGCCGGCTTTTGCGCGGATGACCTCGGCTCGCCGATAGGCAGGCCGTGGCAATACAGCTCGTGGAACGAGTACACGTTCACGTTCTTTGGCATGCAAATAGTGAATCCTGATGCCATGGATCCTATGCTTGCGGGCATGATACAAAAAAGCCTTGACAAGGGGAATATGGACGCAAAGGCGCTCGGGCTTGCCAACTCTTACGAGGCCTTGCTTGCATCCGCGGTCAAGGATAGGGTGAAGTGCGGCGTTTTCTTCAGGTTTGACGAAGACAACAACGTGAACGTTGACACCGTGATAATGGGGAACGCAAGGAGCTCGATGGACAGCGAGAGCGACGCAAAGTTCCTCTACAACAATCCGGATTGCGCCGAGCTTCTTGGCATGAGGGGCGTTAAGGAGACGTACGAGGAGGACAATGAGACAAAGACGCGCTATTACATAACGGACATTTCCGAGGCAAAACTGTCATTCTCCGCGTCCTCCATAGCCGCCTTTTCCAAGCTGATAGGATATGTGAACATGAATGACTACACCAGCAGCGAAGAATCCAGCAGCGCAGACCAAATCCTGCTTCTTGCCGTGCAGAAGGGGTTATTCAACCTTGACCAGGCGCTTAGGGACGAGCTTTATCTGATTTCCTTGCTCGAGTCGGCGCATGCTTGCATAAACTACAATGGGGAATTCCTCAACTCCACCGAATACCTTCTCCAAAACTACGATTATTCGGCAAACATGTCCCGTTCCAACATGACCAGGGTAAGCGACATCTACAAGGACCTTGAATTCAAGGGATTCTGCAGCAGGAACTACACCGGCATAGGCTCCCAGCTGTGCAGGCAGCTTGAGTCAGAGGTTTATTCGAACGGAACGGACTATTTCACAAGGGCGAACGAGGAAGACGCCAAGCTCAGGAACAGCATAAGCAAGATGCCTGCCAACCTGACGTTCGCAATAAGCGGCATGAGCTATATGTGGGCGTTCATATCGTCCAATGCCGGGGTGGAGGCCGAATACAGGCAGAAAAACGACTCTTTCTTCAAGCTCCTGCATGACGAGGAGCAAAAAGCGGACTCAAACAAGGAGGCGCTTGACAAGGAAACAGCGAAGCCGAAAGCCGAAAAACTGGACGAGATAACCGAGATATACGTTCCGGAGGGCTCGCTGAGCACAAGCATCGGCGCAATCTCCGCGTCCGAGGCTAGATACGAGGAGGAAAGCAGGAACGCGACAGAGGAGCTTGCAAGGCTGAAACAGCTTGGCGTTGTCAAGGACCGTGGCTGGGCAGTGGAGCAATATCAGGGGTATATCGCGCTGAACGCCAGGATGAGCGAGGCCATAGTCTCTGCAAGGGAGACGCTTTATTACGCGCAGGTCACCGTCAACTACACAAGGTCGCAGGCAGTTTTCATAGCGGAGCAGAAGGCGGCGCAGGGATACAATGTGTCGTTCATATACGACCAGGTGAAGAAGGGCGACAATGCGACAACGCTCGGAAGCAGGTTTACATTTTACAAGGCCGCGTATCTTTTTGCCCTGTCTCTCTCGGCGCCGAATCCTACGCAGAACCAAACCGAAACGCTTGCGGCACTGAAGGCCGAAGTAAGCTCCATGCTGGCCAAGGCAAAGACGGACGGGATAGACGTGTCCTCGGAGCAGGCGAAGTTCGACCTTTACAAGAATGACGCGAACCTGGTTTTGGCAATAGAGCAGATGAATAACATAAAGGACAGCATCATCCAAAAGGCGCGGGCATCTTTTTCAGATTTGCAGTACACAAGGGCAAGGCTGGTCCGCTATTTCGAGGCGGACAGGCAGGGAGTCCTGGATGACATCAGGAACGAGCTTGCAGGGTATGAGGCAGGCCTGATATCTGGATCTTCCATAGATTACGGGGCCGCGCTCGGAAAGCTCACAGCCCTTAGGGCAAACTATGCAGCCATAGAGAATAAAATAAAGGATGCGCTCGGCTCCTACCTCAGCTCTGCAATGGTCCCTGAGGTGGAATACGCCCCGCCGGTCGTTGAGATAAACGAGATGTCGTCTGTTTCAGGAACAATAATCATAGAGAATCCGCTTTCTGATGCTGTTGACAACGTTAACATAAGGTTCACGCCGCCGCTTCCGCTTGAGCCAAGCGAAATATTTGGCATAGTCGCCAAAAAATCCGGAGGCGACATAGTGTTCACGATACCGAGGCTCGAGCCGCTGGAAATAAAGACGTACGAATTCAGGAAGCAGGGCATCTTCGCAAAAGGCACTCTCATGGCAACCAATACGGAAGGAGATGGCGGAACAGCACACATCACCGAAAACTGGCTTGTGGAAGTGTCCATTCCACTTGACGGTCTGATAATGGGAGATTACGACAGCGCAATGTTCAACGGAGTTGAATACCCAAGCGGAACAGTGGCAAAGCCGATTGTGGTGGGGACTTACGAGGCGGCGGCTAAAAAATCCCAGGAAGATGCATACAGCATGTCGGAGAGGCAGTCGACCTCTGAGAGCAGCCAGGCAACAATAATCCAAAGGACAATCCACGTGGTTCCAACAATGTATTTCGACACGATATTGCTGCGCAAGGAAGCAGGGTGCAGCGTGAACAGCTCGTCCTATGCGTACACGCAATCCCAGCAGCAGGTGGTGCTGCAAAAAGTCAGGAATGAAGGGGACATCGTTTTGACCTGCACTTATTCCAAAGACACTGTACACGATACAATAGATGACCTTATTGACGACATAACCGGAAGCAACCTCAGCACGCAGGAGCAGCAGAGGCTTGACAACGTAACCATCATGCTCAGCCTTGGCCAGAACTCCACCGCGCTTTCGGAACTGCTTCTGCTCAACAGGACCGTTGCCATGAGGCTCGAAGCGGAGCGCAAGGCAAACACCACGCTCGCAAAGGACCTTCTGCTTCTTGACGGCGAAATCGCGTCATTGAACGAGTCTGTCGTACTGGCAGGCTCGCTTAACCATTCATCCTATCTCATTGAGCTTTACAGCGAAAGGCTGGCAAGCCTTCTTTCGCTAAGGGCAAGGGCGATGGCAATGACTGCAGCAAACGCAACCGCGCTTTTGTCAGGATATAACCCCCAATGGAGCGAAACCGAGACCTCCAAATGGCTTTCCCAGGCGTTCACGAATTTCACCAAGCTGGAAAAGCTTTACAACGACAACGGCATGGACGACCCGTCCGTTTCGGAGAACATGGCTCTTTTCAGGCAAAGCTACGTGAAGGCAAAGGGCGCGGAGTCCAACTTCACCCAGGCCGTTTATTCTTCATATTATCTGGGCAAGGTTTCGGATTCTATATATGCCGTAATCGCAACAAAGTCAAGCGGCCTTGCGCTGCTCAATGCGTCCCTTGAGTCTGAGCTTTCCGCACTGGAATCCAATTTGACGGTGTACGAGGCGATTTACAACGATGCCAAGCAGTACAAGCTTGAGTCATACTTGCCCTATGCGCCGAGTTATTTCTCGTCTGAAATAGCGAAAATGCGGAAAGCAACCACAGAAAGGCAGATGCGCCAGTTCATCAACCAAAGCGCAGGCCTATCTGCTACAATTTCAAGCGCAATTGAAAATGTGGCCGGAATAGCCAAAAATGAGCTCTCTTCAGCAACCCTGATGCTCGAGCAGTACAGGCAAAGGCTGGATTCGGAAACAGTTTCCAAGATGGAGTCTTCCTTAGCCGATGCCGGAAGCGCGATAGGCATCCAGAAATACGGAACTGCCATAAACCTGTCAAAGGGCGTTTCAGCCAGCATATCAAAGCTCGCTGCACAAAGCGATGAAGGGAACATGAGGCTGCTTGCGATAGGCCTTTTAGTGATTGGAAGCCTTGCCGTGATTGCATATAGCTACAGGGAGCCCATAATGGGCCTCTTTGGAAGCCGGAAAGGGAAGATTGCGCTCAGGAAGCTGAAAAAAGGCGAGGAAGGACAGGAATAATCTGTTCTTAACAGAAATATCCACTTATGATTTTAAACTCTTAGACTGTTCATAAATCATGGAAGACAAGATTTATGATGAATTTACAAGAATGTTTACTCTCGTAGGGAATTCTAGAAGAGAGCTAAGAACAAAGATAATACAGGAATTTCTTTCCGAAAAAGGAGGATACTGGAAAGATAATATCAAGCACGTAACCCGCTATCGGTATTATGTAGAGAAATTGGCAGACGGAAGGAGAATATTTCTATATCGCCCCACATTCCTGAATAAGGGAATAGATTTTCAGGTCTGGATTGAGCAATTTGAGGATGGCAAGGACAAGAAACCAAGCCATAAGGATATACTGAACGACCTAAAATTAAAACAGAAAGAAAATCCAAAGAAGTACCGGATGCTGCTTAAATCTATACAATGCATCTGGAATTGCGAAGATCCAGATGCCATAATTGAAAAGTTTGAGAGTCTATCTTTCAGAAAAGGTTATCCGGTGGATTTGATATTGAAAACTCTTAAATGGCTCTTCATAGAACAAGACGTAACATACTGGAATTATGATGGGCGCGGCATGCTGATGTCTACGATATATAAAGATAACCCGAAGATAGAGCAATCCCCATAGGCGTTGACCTCTGCTGGCAAGGAGGTCAGTAAACAATTTAAAAGGGGGCAACCAATATCCTTTCGTGCAGTAAATGGATCTACCAAAACCCTTTGTGAAATGGGCTGGCGGGAAAAGGCAGCTAATAGAACAGTTGATTCAGTATGCGCCTTCTCACTTTAATGGTTATTTTGAGCCATTTTTGGGCGGTGGCGCATTCTTTTTCAAACTTTCATCCTTAGGGAGAATAAACAAAGCTTACCTAAACGATTCCAATGAAGAGCTAATCAATGCATATAATGTAATTAAGGAAAATCCATTACATCTCATCTCTGAACTAGAAAGCGGTTCGTACAAAAACAACAAAGAGACATTTATAAATATAAGAAAAACACACCCCACGAATACTATAAAAGCGGCAGCAAGATTTATTTATCTAAATAAGACAGCATTCAATGGGCTGTACAGAGTCAATTCCAATGGCCAATTCAATGCTCCTTTTGGCCGTTATAATAATCCATTAATCTGTGATGAGGACAATATACTGGCGGTAAGCCGGGCATTGCAGAAAGATGAGCTGACCTGCATGGATTTTGAAGACGCAGTTAATGATGCCGAAGAAGGCGATTTGGTATATTTTGATCCGCCTTACGCTCCGCTTAATGCAACATCTAACTTTACAGGATATACTAAAGACAGTTTTTCAGAAAAAGATCAAGAGAAGCTTGCCAAAACGTTCTCGAAATTAGACCGCAGAGGTTGCTTTGTCATGCTCAGTAATTCATATACACCACTAGTGCTGGATCTATATGATGAATTCAAGGTAAACACCGTTATGGCATCCAGAGTTATAAACTGTAAAGCGGAGCGCAGAGGAAAGATAAAGGAAGTTATCGTGACTAATGATTACTTACAGGCAATCCCAAAAAGCTTAATGGCATACGTTTGCGCTAAGGGAGATATCGGCACTTCATCCGTTTAAAGAGCAGGAATAAAAACACTTTCAAGTCCCTTACCTTGATGGACCCAGTTTCATACAGGGAATACCTTTCGCAGTACACTGATCCGGACGTTCTTCTGGACACGCTGGAGAGTTTGCGGAAGACATTCAGGGTCAACACGCTCAAGTGCTCGGAAGAAAAGTTTCTTTCCTTTACTGAAATGAAGATGGAGAAGGAGCCCCTGCCCCTTGCGTACAGCATGGGCGCGGATTTTCCAATAGGCAACACGCTGGAGTTTTTCTCGGGCATGATTCATACGCAGACCCTTTCATCAATGCTCCCGCCGCTTGTTCTGGAGCCCAAGCCGCACGAAAAGGTGCTTGACATGGCGGCAGCCCCCGGCGGAAAGACAACCCAGATGAGCGCCATGATGAAAAACACGGGAATAATAATCGCGAATGACGTAAAGATAGGCAGGCTGAGCGTCCTTGTCGGCAACATGCGGAGGCTTGGCGCGCTCAACATAACTGTCACAAGGGGCGACGCAAGGCGCCTTGATTACAAAAATGAGTTTGACAGGGTTTTGCTCGACGCCCCGTGCTCGTCCATGGGTTCGTCCCTTTCGTCTTTCAGGACATTGGACAGGGACAGGCTAAGGGATATGGCAAGGGTGCAAAGGAAACTGGCAATCGCGGGCTTTGACGCGCTCAAGCCAAACGGGGCAATGGTGTATTCCACGTGCACGTTTTCAAAGGAGGAGAACGAGGAAATAGTGAAATTCCTTCTTGAGAGCAGGCCAAGCGCAAGGCTGGAAAAAATAAGCATGGACATGCCCCACGACGGCGGGCTTTCCGAATACGGGGCGGAATTTAAAAAAGTTTGGCGCATCCAACCGCACCACTTAAAAAGCGAAGGCTTCTTTATAGCGAGGATAAGCAAGGGCCCTTAGATCAGCGGTAGATCGCTCCCCTCGCACGGGAGAGGCCAGGGGTTCAAATCCCCTAGGGTCCAAGTCCTTTCTTTTAGAAAAAGAAAGCACTTGGGGAAAGAAAACTACTTCTGTAAAAAAGAAAGGGCTTGGGGATACGGGGATTTGAACCCCGACCTACAGGTTTCTTCTAATCGCGCGTCCGCGCAAAACCTGGAGCCTGCCGTGCTACCTGGTTGCACTATACCCCCAACAGGTGGTATATGGGCAGAGAAACGTTTAAATTGCTACCTCAGGATAATCCAGTATGCGTAATACATCCTTATTTTTGTCGGTATGGACAACACTGGCATGGAAGAGGAAAGAATGACAATGGATTAGATTAGCATGGTTAATTCGGCAAAAGGCAATAACGGCAAAATCAATCCGACAGTAATAAAGCTCGGTGTGGTCAGTTTCCTGACCGACATTTCCAGCGAGATGGTCTTTCCCAACATAGCGCTCTTCCTTACGCTTGTGCTTGGCGCGGGCAAGGAGCTGGTCGGCCTGGTTGAGGGCGTCGCGGACAGCGCCGCGAGCATCGTCGAGATATTCTCCGGCTACTTTTCAGACAAGCTCGGAAAAAGGAAGCAGTTCGTACTGTTTGGATACGGCCTTTCCTCAATAGTCAAGATAGGCATCGCGCTTTCCACCACCTGGTGGATGGTCCTAATAATGCGCGGGCTGGAGCGCGTAGGCAAGGGCATACGGACTGCGCCAAGGGACGCGATAATCGCCGCATCTGCAGAAAAGCAAATCCGCGGCAGGGCATTCGGCCTGCACCGCGCGATGGACACTGCAGGCGCGATAATAGGCCCGCTGCTGGCGTTCGCGCTGCTCTCTGCATTCGGCACGAACGAAACAGGGTTCCGCACCACATTCCTGATAGCGATAATACCCGCGGTCCTGGCGGTTGCCGTGATAGCGCTGTTCGTGCGCGAGCCCAAGGTTGCAACAGCCCCGGCCCCTTTGAAAAGGCCGTCCTTCTGGGATGTGCTGAAGCAAATGCCGCATGGATACAAGACGTTCCTTAAAGTTTCGCTGCTGTTCTCGCTCTCCTATTTCAGCTTTTCGTTCTTCATATTGCGCGCAGCCGACATAGGCGTGGATCCCAAGGATGTCCTGCTGCTCTATGTTTTCTATAATGTCATATACGCGCTTGCGTCTGTGCCAGGCGGGTGGCTGTCCGACAGGATAGGGCGCAAGCCGGTGATTGCAGGCGCGTTCGCGCTCTATGCTATCATTTGCGCTGGCTTTGCCTTGGCTACCACCTGGTGGCACGCGGCGCTGCTGTTCGGGCTTTACGGCATCTTCGTGGCTTTGGACGAGAGCGTGAACAAGGCATACATCAGCGACATGATACCCGAGGAAAGGCGCAGCACAGCGATAGGCGCGTATAACACGGCCATAGGCGTCGCATATCTTCCGGCAAGCATAATGGTCGGCGCATTGTGGACCGTTGCCGGGCCGGTTACCGGCTTTATGGCAGCAGCGGGCATAGCGGCATTTTCGGCAGTGGCCCTGATGGCCTTTGTCAGGGGCTGAAATTCAAATTTTCCTTGACCCGTTTTTTGTTTCGGTTTTTGCTTTCAGAAGTTGCGCAGCTACAGGGAAATAGTCCACCTTGTGCTCTTCATAGACATGGAGCATTTCGTAATCCCCGGCAACATCGCCGAAGCGGTTCATGAAGTCCCCCATCATGGACCGGAAATCCCTTTCGTCGCTAACCTCTGCCTCTATTTCCAAGTCCCATTCGCCGAAGCAGCCCACGAAATAGACGACTTCCGGTCTCAATGCGCAGAATGAATAGATAGTTTTCTCGTCCTTTTCCCCAAGGGATTTTGCGCTGACGATTGCCTTGTAGAATTTCCTGCCTGTTTTCTCCAGGTCCATGATTGTGCGGTATGCCTGTATTATGCCGTCTTTCTCAAGCTTCCTTATTCTCTCCTTTACCGCCCCATCGCTCATGCCAATTGTCTGCCCAAGTTCGCGGTTTGGCAGCCGGGCATTCCTGCCAAGGAGCTCCAGCAGCCGCAGGTTAGTTTCGTCCAGCTTGTATGGCCCGTACTCAAAGCCATAGACGAACGTTTCAGGGGGCATTTCCCTTTCTTCTCCTGTGAGATAGGTCCTCTTGAAGTGGTAGTTGAACGTTGAGGGCGAAACAGAATAGCTTTTCAGCCGCTCGCCAAGCTCAGCCTTGATTTTTCTTAGGATGTTGCTGAAATCAACCGGGTTCCTTGCCGCCAGGAGAATCTCCAGGTCCCACCTGCCGCTTGTGCTTGCCACCCACATGGACGGCACCTCGCCCTTGAGATATTCTATTATCTTCGGATAGTCTGACGGAGGGGCTTTCTGCAGCCGCAGATAGAGCCTGTATGAGTAATATCCGAGCTTATGCAGATTGATCAGGGCAGTGAAACCCTTTATCACCCCGGCTTCAGTCAGCTTATTGAGCCGGTATTTGGCGAGTTGAGGCGAAATCCCGACCTTTTTGGCAAGGACAGCAAGGGGAATCCGGGCATTGAAGTCCAGTTCGGCGAGCATCCGGAAGTCCTTCTTATCGAGCTTTTCCATGCTTGTTTTATATTTAGTAGTTTTTATAAGCTTTTCTACTTTTTCTAAAAAAATAGGACTATATTGTTTTATATATATCAAAAGCCACGTATAGACACAGGTAAACACAAATGAGGCGATTATGATGACCATGAATACCCGGATGCTGGCTTTGAAAGCTGAACGCCTGGAAAAAAAGACGAGAAAATTTGGGATGTCGCATCATTCGATGCTCTTCAATGAACCACTCGTAGAGTTGAAGCGGGACCTACAGATAAGGCAGGGTATGAAGGATAGCTTTGAGGCTGTCAAAACAAAAGTTTCCCCGGTCGATACAGGTGTAGATAACGGAGTATGTAAAGGTAAAGGACTTGAGTTCTGGCTGAAAAATTCCCCGACGGGGATTGCCCTTTGCAATGCCTTACCAAAGCAGGCTACCATTCTGGGGAGTGTTTTAAGTGCTATCCTGGTTGCAGAAATGGCAATATGGTCTATTGTTCCGGAAGCTGTACAAACAATTACAGGCATATATGGAGTTCCAACCAAGTTACTCTGGTTCTATGAAAATTTTCCTCCAATAGTAGTAACATGCCTTTTTGGGATGTTCACCTCGGCTTTTGCTGGGTGTACAGCCGCAGCGTTCCGTGACGAAGCGATAAGAGACAAATAACACAGATGAGGCGATTATGATGACTATGAAAACAAGGATGCTTGCCCGGAAGGCTGAGCGCGAAATGAACAAAGCGTACAAGCTCGGCATGGAGTGGGGCGGAGATTTCCTCAGGCAACTGCGCGACGAACTAAGGGCATTCAAGGTGGATGTCGATAAGGATGATTCTGACACGCGCAGCCCAAGCGAGATCCACCGCGCTAGATGCTACACCCACGTATGCAACATCTTGCATACGACGGAAAGCACCAAGGAAGCAATCGCAAAATCCATCGATAGCACGGTTGGGATACTGGAGGATGCGGCAAAGAAGCGCGGCGAACTACAGGAGGGACAGCGCGAAATGTGCGTGGTCTCATACAGGCCTTACAGGTACGAGTGCGAACTCAAAGTATGTGGCATAAGCAAGGCCGAATTCTGGTTAATGAAGGCAGCGGGCGCAACTCGCAAAACCCTGCTGCCATGTGCGGCAACAGCAGCCATGGCATGGCTTGCTTGTGAGAACTGGCCTGCAATAGCGCATGCTGCAACTTCGGCAACAAATCACATCGTAGACATAGCAGTAGCGGCAAAGGCATATCTTGCAAAAAATATAAGGGAGATTGCAACAGTAGCGGCAGGTTTCGTTATTTTTATGACTATTATAGTTGGAGGGAGAAGCCGGCCTGAGCAGGAGATGTCAGACAGTGAACTGCTCTTCGCAGCGGTCCACGACATGAGGGTAGGGATGGAGAGGGCGCTGAGGGAGCAAGATAGGAAGTGTGAGGAAAGCGTGGAAGCATGGCGGGTCGTTCACATGTTTAAGTATCTAATTCCTGCCGAAGAGATGAAGGCGAAGGTCCTGAAAGCGGCAGAGGAAATGCTGGCAACGGTAAATATGATTGAGGCTGCAGTAAAAGAGCAGCTGCAGCCGGCCAGGAAGATTTGAAGAGGCGATTATTATGGAAATGCAGATGAAGAAATTGGAGATAACGCGCCTTTCCAAAACGACATTCCCGATAATGAGTCCGCAAAATGCAGGCAGGATGGTTGAAAACAACTTGAGGATAGACAATATCTTCGCATCGGGCAGGGCGGCTGACCCGCTGGTTGCGGGGGAGCTTGACGAACTGAAAAAGGAAAGCCTGCACCTGCTGACGATAATGTATCCTCCGAAGGCCTGCAACTTCAAATGCCCGAACTATTGCTGCACGGAAGGCATCGACAAGGGCAGGCTGGACAACGGGCAGATCCTGGAAATCGTCAGGCAGGCAACCGAGCTGGGCATGAAAGTGACGTACTTTCCCGGCCTTGGCGAACTGCCCCTGCTGAAGAAATTCTGGGAACTCCAGGAAGAACTTCATAGGATGAGGATAGCTTCAGTCGTGTTCACAAACGGCAGCGCGTTCTGGGACGACGGGCTGGCAAGGACCGCTACAGGGAAGAGCGCCGAGGAGCTTATAGAGAAGGTCAATGAAATAGGGATGTATCTCTATGTGAAATACTGGCACTCTGACCCGAAGGAGGCGGCAAGGATGGTTGGCGTTAGGGAAAGCGAGTATCCGTACAAAACGCTGGCGGACGGCATGCGCATCCCGCTTGCGCTCGCGAGACTGATGGAACGCATGTCTAAAGACAGGCTCGGCGTCGAGGTGATGGTTTCGCGGGAAAATTACGGCGACGTGGTTGCGAACATCATGCCCAATATAGAAAAACTTGGCCTTTATGGACTCATGGAGCCGGTCATATTCTCAGGAAAGGCCGAGGGAAGGCAGGCAGAGCTGGCGCTCACGCCGGAGCAGTATTCATCGCTCGCAGACCAGTTCATAAGCGGCGGGAAATGGTGCATAAAAAGGCAGTCGCGGGAAGCGTCGCTTGTCGGAGAAAACCTGCTGCTGGCAATGCTGCTGCCGCCGGCACAGGAGAACCGCGTGCTGGACAACAGCGGAGCGCTGAAGCCTATTCTCGGCATACTGCATGGGCCAGAAGCCAGAAGGATAAGGGCAGACAACGACAGGTACGGCTGCGTTTGCAGGCACTATTTTCTTGAGAAGCAGAAGGAGAGAAGGATGGACGAACTTTTCGGCGCCTTTGCGCCTGACTACATCGTTCACATGGACAGAACGAACCACTCTGCAGTCCAGAAAAGAATAATGGACGGGTTTATCGGCCACATAGGAAAGAAGGTCCTTGACATAGCGACCGGACCGGGCACAATCGCGAAATACGTGAAGGGAGCAAAGTCGGAATGCGAGGTGCACGGAATTGACAGGAACGAAAAGATGCTCATAGAGGCGACAAAAGACCCTCAGGGGGTGGAATTCAAGAAAGGCGAGGCCACAGCCCTGCCGGCCAAGGACGGGACTTACGACACCGTAACTTCGTCCTATGCGTTCTATTGGATAAAGGATCCGGAAAAGGCGATCTCGGAAGTCGGACGGGTGCTGAAAACAGGCGGAACGTTCATCGTGCTTGAAGAGGAGTTCAACGGCGGGGACACACAACCGGTCTTCTCCAGATACGACCGGGCAGACCTGAAGGAACTTGCCGGTCTGGAGAACTACATCGGCGTGGCACGCGTAAGGCAGATGATAGAGGCAGCAGGTTTTGAGTTTGTGGAGCAAGTGCAGTATCCGGTTGACGAACGCCACGGCACAGCAGGGATGGCTTTCAGGAAGAGATAAAAGCAACCCTTTCCTTTTTTAAATCCTGATTTCATATCCACCTATGCTTGCACTGTTCAACAGCCTCACAAGGAAAACAGAGGCGTTCGTTCCCATCAGCGGCAAGTCCATCGGGCTTTACACCTGCGGGCCCACAGTCTACAATTATCCGCACATAGGCAATTACAGGGCATATATCTTCGAGGATATGCTTAGGCGCTGGCTTGAGTACAGGGGATACATGGTAATGCACATAATGAACATAACCGACGTTGACGACAAGACCATAAGGGACTCGCAGAAGGAGAAAATCCCGCTCAAGGCGTTCACTGCAAGGTACGAGAAGGCGTTTTTCGAGGACATAAAGACGCTAAACATAGAGCCTGCATACCTTTACCCAAGGGCGACGGAGCACATACCGGAAATGGTTGCCATGATAAGGAAGCTGATGGACAAGGGGTATGCTTACAAGGGAGAGGACGGCTCAACCTATTTCTCAATCGCAAAATTCAAGGGCTATGGCAAGCTCTCCCATCTTGACGTTTCAAAGCTCAAGGCCGGCGCAAGGGTCTCCCACGACGAGTACGAGAAGCAGCAGCTTGCGGATTTCGTGCTCTGGAAGGCCTGGGACGAAAAGGACGGAAATGTTTTCTGGGAAACGGAACTGGGAAAGGGAAGGCCGGGCTGGCACATTGAGTGCTCCGCGATGAGCATGAAATACCTCGGCGAGACTTTCGACATCCATTGCGGCGGAGTCGACAACATGTTTCCGCACCACGAGAACGAGATTGCGCAGAGCGAGGCAGCAAGCGGGAAAAAATTCGTGAATTGCTGGCTGCACGCCGAGCACCTCATGGTTGAAGGAAAGAAGATGAGCAAGAGCCTTGGCAATTTCTACACGCTAAGGGACCTGCTTTCAAAGGGCCACCATCCCAAGGCAATACGCTGGCTTCTGCTTTCCACGCATTACAGGCAGCAGCTGAACTTCACGTTCGGCGCGCTTGAGTCTTCTGCGAAAACCGTCCAGAACCTGCTGGACCTTGCGCTCAAGCTCAGATGCGCAAACGGAAAGCAGGATTACGAGACAGACAGGAAGGTGGAGGCATTCATTTCCAAGCTCATTTCCGGCTTTGAGAAAAACATGGACAACGACCTCCATATTTCTGAGGCGCTTGCAGAGCTGTTCAGCTTTGTTTCTGAGGTGAACAAGCTCCTTTTGCAGAACAAGATAAGCAAGGCCAATGCCGGGAAAATCCTTGACGCGCTTTTCAAGATTGACAGGGCGCTTGGCATAATCGGCGAAGGCGAAAAATTGCCTGAGGACGTGGCCAAGCTCATCGATGAAAGGAAGGCCGCAAGGAAGGCGAAGGACTGGAAAAGGGCGGACGAGCTGAGAAGCATGATAAAGGGCATGGGGTACAATGTGATGGACAGCGGGGACGATACGCTTGTCGGAGTTTCTGTAATTAAGCAATAACTTTATGCAATGCCTTTGTCGATGTTGCTTAATATTGCCTTAAGTCCGTCTGCATCCTTGACATAATGGACCTTGCAGCCGAGTTTGTTGATGTATGACTCAAGCTCGTAGCCAAGGCTTTGCCTGAAGAACGGAGAGTATATTATAAGAGAGAACGGAACCCTGTCCCCTGCTATTATTTTGGGGTGTATCGCCTTCTTTGATGCCTTGACTTCCGGCTTTCCGTCGCTGAAAAGCTTATACAAATAATACGCGTATGCGACCTCGCCCATCGCGCCAAGGCTGTTCCCGAGCATCAGGATGCAATCCCCGAAAAGGCAGTGCACAAGGTCCTGCTTGTACCAGCTGTGCGTGTCCAATATTTCGTCGAATACCCTCTTTCCGTGCATTTCCGAATTGAGGTAAGGCTCAAGGTGGAGTATGCCGAATTCCTTGTCCTCGATCGGGACAGTTCCGTAAACCCTCTTTCCGTTTAGGCCCTTGTAGCGTGTTGCAATGTCGTAGCATATTCCGTTGTCCGGCAGGAGCACGATTTCGTGCTCGCTTATGGCTTTTGCTATATTGTCAAGGTGCGAGTCAAAAACCGCCTTGTCCATGCCAAGAAGCTCAAGGAAATGGTATCTCACATCGCCTGGCCCAACGAGGCTTATCCTTAGCATATGTCAATGTTGCGGAGGCTCGGTTTTAATGCTTTCCCTTTTTCCGAAATTGAACCTGAAAAAAGGCAAAACCTTGAACCTCTTTGCCGTCTTGTCAATGTTCAAAAGGCCTATCTGGGCCCCGCGGAGGCGCTTTTTGCAGATGTTGACAAGGCCTATCGCCAAGCCGTCAAGCTCGGCAATATTGTTGATTGTGGCAAGCGCAATGCCCCTCATATAGTTTATCTCGTTCACGCCGATTGCGGATATGGAGGCGGCAAAGCCCCTCATTTCTCCTATAACATTGAGCGAGTGCACAAGCCCAAGCGTGATGACTGCGGCAATGGGCCCGGCCCTGCCCAGGTCCGCCACAGAATACATGCCTCCAAATGACACCAATGCCTTGTGCAGCTCCTTTATGTCTGTGATGGACAAAAGCAAAGACATCGTGGTGGCGCCTTCGGTCCTTTCAATGCTGCTTATAGCAACCCCTGCGCCGAGCGTATCCACGCTGATTCTGCACTTTCCAATCCTGTTCTCTGCCATAATGCCTGCCGCCAAAACGCTCTTTTCAGCAACCTCTATGTCGTTGGACGCCCCGACGCCGAGCGCGGACACGCCGCCCCTTGCAACCTTGATTTCATTGTCAGCTTCGCAGATACAGGCCGTTCCAACGGCGCCTTCCGCGCGCTCTATTTTGTTTTTTGCTGATGCGCAGAACGCCAAGATGCCCCTGCTCCTTTGGGCCTCGTCCAGCCTAAGGTTTCCCCTGAGCATTATCTGCGGCATGCGCGCTGCCATCATTTTTTTCATGCATATCTTTAGTTAGTTATATTTTTTAAATGTTTGTGGAAGATAAAACAGATCCGGCGCATAAACCTTTTATATCTCCTTGGCATTTAGCTTTTCATGGGAATAATATCTGAGTTCAAGGACTTCCTGCAGGAGTACAAGGTAATGGGCCTGGCAGTGGCGTTCATAATGGCTGTTGCGGCAACGGCGCTCGTGCAGTCGTTGGTCAGCAACATCATAATGCCGCTGGTTTCGCCGTTCATACCAGGCGGGGACTGGCAGACCGCGGTGCTTGCCATAGGGCCGTTTAACTTCGGCTGGGGCCCGTTCCTTGCTGCGCTGGTAAACTTCATCATAATCGCCTTTGCGGTGTTCCTTATCGCGAAGTCGCTGATGAAGGGAACCAAAGCCTCCAAGAAGTAAACCCTTTGTTTTTAATTTATTTTTTTAATTTCTGCTGGCGCTTAGCCAGACCCCATATTCTTTCATATAACCATTCCATCCCTCTTTTTACCCTTTACTCTATACCAATCATCGTCCCACATGGCAAGTTTTTTAAAGAGTTATTTTTAAATGCCCTTGTGGCGCCTGCAAAAAAGGCAGAAAAAAGCGAAAAGGCCAATGACGGCAACGGAGGGGTATGCACAATGCTCAAAAAATACATTCAGATGTTCCCGTTCGTGAGGAAGGAGCTGGGCGAGCTTGCGGCAAACCCGAACAAGGCAATGCCCAAGGAGATAGAAAACTCGACGGCAATCCGCGGCCTGAAGGACGCGGCAATCTCCGCATTCGTCTTTTCCACAGTCATGTCGCTTTTCTGGATTATATTTAGCATGCGGACCCTTCTGCCGGCGCTGGCGGCGATGCCCTTGGTCGTGGTTGGCATGGTGATAAGCGTATACGCAATTTCGCTTGTCGCGACGATTTTGTTAAACATTGTGCTTGAGCTGATTCCGACTGCCTGCGTGTATTATCTCATAGCAAAAGTCTTGGGCGGCAAGGGCTCATTTGGAAAGACCTTGGGAATGCTCAGCACGATATCGGCGCCTAGAAACCTCCTGCTCATCGCACTGCTTGTGATTTCGGGCATACTGATGGCGATTGTCAACACGTTCCTGGGAAGCCTTTACACAATCGCATACATACTGGTAATTCTGGGCGGCACTGCGCTGGCGTTCTTCCAGCTTTACCTCAACTACAAGATGGTCAGGATGCTCCACGGCCTTTCAAGGGGCAAGTCCGTTGTGGTTGTCGCGATTCCGCCTTTGATGGCGATTGCAGTTGTGATGGCGCTTGTGTCATGGATAATTTCCATCGTTGCGTCCATAATGCCCGCCGCCTAGGCGCGCGGGCCCGTTTCCATTTTTAAATTTTTCCTATCCAGCGTAGGCTATGGCAGACAATTCTTGGGTTGTTGGTCTTAAGGACCTGATAAGGAAATACATTATGATTTTCCCGTTCGTGAGGAAGAAGGAATTCACAGAAATAATAATAAACCCGGATTCCGCGATCCCGAACGAGATAAAGACGTCCTCGATAGGCAAGGGATTCAAGGATGCAGTGGTGCCCTACCTTTTCATCGTCATCATAGGGTCCGTAATCAGCGCTTTGATAAGCATTGCAATGTCTGCGGCCGGACTTGGCGCTGCCGGGATTGTGAATACGGTAATATCAAGCGCCATCCAGTTCGTAATCGCGCTGGTCATCGCCCCCATTTTCCTTGCGGTTGCGCTGTTCCTGACAGCGGCGCTGTATTTCATCCTGGCAAAGGTGCTTGGCGGAAAAGGCAGTTTCGGGAAGACGATGGGCATGCTCGGCACCATAGTGGGCCCGATATGCCTGCTCAACATAATAACCAACATTTTGAGCGTGATACCGCTGGTTGCATGCATAGCGGCCATACCGGCGCTGGCAATAAGCATATACTGCCTTTACCTTAACTTCAGGATGGTCAAGGCGCTGCACAGCCTGGATGATATTAAGGCGGCGGTGGTCGTAATAATACCGATACTGCTGGCGATTGCGCTTACCATTGCCGTGATAGCGGTGATGGCATCCATGCTGGGAATGGCGGCATACACGCAGGCATTGCCGTCCACGGGCTGAACCGGGATACATTTAAAAGTCTTTCCGGGCATGGATTGCACTTAGCGTTGACAATTGGGTGATTATTTGGGCTCAAAACCAAGAAAATGGAAGAAGAAAGGCAAAATGAGATGGAAATGGATAAAGAAGAGAAGAAAAAGGCTCAAGAGAAAGCTTAAGAGAAGGGTCGGCGAGCTTTGAAGTTGCGTCGGACCCTCATTTTTTAAACATTTACTGCGCAAAACAGAATATGGCAGAGAATTCCCTGATTATTACGCTGAAGGACTGGACAAGGAAATACATAATGCTTTTTCCGTATATTAGGAAAAAGGAATTCGCTGGTATGGTAACCAACCCTGATTCCGCAATCCAGGCCGAGGTAAATTCAGCCTCAGCGTTGAAAGGGGTTGGTGATGCCATACTTTCGTTGTGGCTATACATAATAACAAAGTCTTGTTTTGTTATAGTTTTGTTCCTTGCGGCAGTCATCATATCAGCTTTTGCCAGCAGAGCAGCAGGCGTCGCAAGCACATATAGCAGCGGAGAATTAATGGGCCCAATCGCAACCCTAGTTTTGAATTCAGCCAGTGCGCTCGTAATCTTGCCTTTTTTACTGGCCATTGGACTGTTTATTGCGGCCGTCATATATTTTGTTGTCGCGAAGATACTCGGCGGAAAGGGAAGCTTCGGCAAGACGATGGGAATGCTCGGCACCATAGCAGGCATCGTATTCCTGCTCACGATAATACCAGACATTTTGTGCATTATTCCATTTGGTATATTGATAGCGGCTATACCATTATTGGCCGTATTGATTTTCGCCCTTTACCTCAATTTCAAGATGATCCAGAGCCTTCACGGACTCAGCGGCATCAAGGCAGCGGCCGTGGTGGTAATATCGTTGCTGATAATAACCGCTCCATTTATCCTTGCCGGAGCCGTGCTGTTAATGCTATTATTCAATTTTGCACATATGTAAGTTCTGGCATCCGTGCTGGCGTGGGTTTAACGAATAGATCATTTCGTTTCCTTGTACAGTTTCTCCATCCTTGCGTACAATCCCTTTCCGTTTTTTGCAGCAAGTTTTTCGTCCATCGAGCTTGCCCATATCCTTATCAGCGGCTCCGTTCCGCTTACCCTTACCATAATCCAGTAATCCTTGTAGTCAACCCTTGTGGTCTCGTTGTCCATGTTTATTGCATTGTCCTTCTCGAACGTTTTCCTCACCTTTGCCATGAATTTTGCCGATTTTGCCTTGTCCATCATAAGCTTTTCCTTGTGTATGTGCCAAACCGGAAGCACGGAAACAAGGTTCTTCAGCTTTTTGCCGTCAAGCATCTCCATTATCTTCAATGCGGTGAACATGCCGTCCTTTGCCAGGCTCAATTCCTTCCAGATTGTCCCGCCTACCTCCTCCCCGCCTGCCATCATGCCGTCTTCCAGCATCTTCTCGGCAACATAGGAAGCCCCGACCTTCGTGTACCTTACCTTGAAGCCGGCCTTTTCCGCAATGTGGTTCACGAGCTTCGAGCTTGCAATCGTTGTCGCAACGTCCCCCTTCAGCCCCTCCTCGTACATCTTCTTCACTGCAAGCGAGAACACAACATCCCCGCTTACGAAATTTCCGTTTTCATCAACCATGCTCAGCCTGTCGCCATCCCCGTCAAAGGCCAGGCCAGGCAGGCCCTGGCTCCTGCATGTTTCCATGAGCAGCTTGAGGTTTGCCTGCGAGGGCTCCGACTCCCTTCCGGGGAAGTTTCCGTCCATCGTGGCGTTGAGCCAAACGGTGTCCAGCTCAAGCTCCCTGAGTATCTTTGAGAATATGTCAACAGTGACGCCGTTTCCGTAGTCAACCACAAACCTCTTTCCCTTCAGCTTTTTCCTGTCTATGAGCTCAAGCACCCTTTCTATGTAGAATGCGGATGCGCTCTCGCGCCTGTCCCTATCCTTTCCAACGCAGTTCCAGTTTGCAAGGCTCGTGCCCTTCGCGACCATTTTGTTTGACGTTTCCTTGTTTATGATTACGCCTCTCCTGTCGGCTATCTTTATGCCGTTGTACTCCGGAGGGTTGTGGCTCGCCGTGACTATGAAAAGGCCGTCATACCTCTTGAATGTGTTGTAGAACTCCGCAACCGGGCTCGGGCAGTATCCAAGCTCTATGGCATCGCTTCCGCCGTCCATTATGCCGGAAATCAGGCTATGGTATATTGAAGGCGATGTAAGCCTGTGGTCCATCGCAACGACGATGTTCTTGCCCAGCTGGGGCGCGAAAATGTTGCCTATCTCGTATGCAGTCCTGCCGTTTATCTCGTCGAATAGCCCCCTGACGCCCGATGTTCCGAAGTCCATATTCAACAATTCTTGATATAATGCTTAAAAAGGTTTCAATTTTCCGCCGAACCATAAACATATAAAAACAGTTATATACACAGATTACTCTTCATATAGGTGCCAAAATGAGCGAAACGTCACATAAGCAAAAAAGACATAAGGACCACCCGGCGGCAAGGCTGGGGAAGTTCTTCTTTGAATCAAAGGAGGGCGCAAAAAGGCTGCTGCCGCTCAAGCTGGCCCTTAAAAGGCAGGAGCATTTTGAGAGGCTTACGATAGCGGCAATACAGGAGATATCCGCGGACGCCCTGTTCTTTGTCGGCATGGACAAGAAGGTAATAAGCTGCAGCGACTCCGCATCTGGCATCTTCGGGTACGGAAAAGGCGAGCTTATTGGCATGGACGCATCAGTGTTCCTTCCAAGTGAGGATAAGGTAAGGCCGGTGCACGGCCAAATAGCAAAGAGGGTTTGCACATTCATAAGGAAGGACGGCTCAACGTTTTCTGGGGAGCTTTGCGGAAAGGTCGTGAACGACCATAAAGGCAAGCCCTCTTTCGTCGTGATTTCAGTTTGGGACACCACAGACAGGGAAAGGAGCCTCATGGAGCAAAAAGCCGAGAGCGCGACAATAGTTGGCAGCGGCCTTGCGCACGACATCAACAACATGTTGGGTGCAGTTTTGGGCAATGTTGAACTGGCGAAAAGCAATGTCCCGCAGCATGGAATGGACCATGCCAACCCGGCCAAGTGCCTGGCGTACTTGTCAAAGGCCATGGAATCAATCATGGCGATAAGGGGGCTCACGCAAATGTTCAATGACATCTCAGGCTTTACAGTAATGAGGGGCGAGCGCGTTGACCTTGAGCCCATCATGGGCTATCTGTTCGACAAGATAAAGGACAATGCAGGCAAGGCAAACGTCAATCTCGA
This sequence comes from Candidatus Micrarchaeia archaeon, assembly GCA_041500405.1. Classification (GTDB taxonomy): domain Archaea; phylum Micrarchaeota; class Micrarchaeia; order Anstonellales; family J096; genus JAPLWW01. The sequence goes on from JBGQMB010000001.1 coordinate 26,609, forward strand.
TTTCACGGGCGGAAAGGATTGCGCATTCCTTGGGGACCCGATAAAGACATTGGAAATGCTTGAGATGTTCGCCGTAAACGCCATAGAGGCGATGGAAGGGAAGGGCGGAATCCTGCGCATAAGGGTGTTCAAAAGGAACATAGATGCAGCCGGGGCGCCGGGAGACCCGCTTAGCCCAAGCAGGTGGGCAAGGCGCGATGCGCAAGGAAGGGATTCGATAATGATAACAGTGGCGGATACCGGAAAAGGCATGGACGAAAAGACCAAAAGGAAGATATTTGATCCCTATTTCTCCACCAAGGACAGGGGATCGCAGAAGGGCATGGGCCTGAGCCTTGCTGTTGCGCATTCCCTGATAAGCATATTCAAGGGGGACATAAAAGTGAATTCCGCTCCGGGCAAGGGAACGACCTTTTGGATGAGGTTTCCGGCGGCCGGCCAGGAGGACCGCAACATATAAAAGCATATTCTCCTGAATTATCCTTTGCAAACTCATGATTAGCAGGTGTCAATAATGGGAAAGAAAGAATTCGTTGTAGAAGAAGTGCAGAAAATAATGGACGACCTTAAACACGTCAGGAACGTCGCGATAGTCGCGCACGTCGACCACGGAAAGACGACGCTTACAGACTCGCTTGTCGCAAGGGCCGGCCTGATATCCAAGGAATTGGCAGGCTCCCAGAGGGTTATGGACTACGATGAGCAGGAGCAGAAAAGGGGCATCACAATCAAGGCGGCGAACATATCCCTTGGATTTACGTATGAGGGCAGCGACTACCTCATCAACCTGATTGACACGCCAGGCCACGTGGACTTCGGCGGGCACGTCACAAGGGCCATGAGGGCGGTCGACGGCGTCGTTGTGGTCGTTGACTCAGTGGAAGGCGTGATGCCGCAGACTGAAACGGTCCTGAGGCAGGCGCTCAAGGAAAGGGCGAAGCCGGTCATATTCATAAACAAGGTCGACAGGCTGATAAACGAGCTCAAGCTGACCAAGGAGCAGATGATTGAAAGGCTAACGAAGCTGATAATCAACATCAACAAGATAATACAGACCTCGGCACCGCCGGAATTCAAGGAAGACTGGGCGGTTTCGGTTGAGAATGGCAAGGTGGTGATAGGGTCCGCGTTCAACAAATGGGCGCTCAGCATAACGTCCATGAAGAAAACCGGGATAAACCTCGGGGACATTTACACCAAGGTTGAGGCAGGGGACCACAAATACCTTGTGGAAAAATCCCCGCTTGACGAAGTCCTGCTTGAGATAATAATAAAGCACCTTCCCACGCCTTTTGTTGCGCAGAAATACAGGATACCGGTGCTGTGGAAAGGGGACCTTAACTCGCCGGTCGGCCAGAGCATGCTAAACTGCGACAGAAACGCGCCGGTTGTCGGCATCATTTTCGTCGTGGTCCATGACGAGCACGCAGGCGAAGTCGGGGTGGCGAGGATTTTCGCCGGAAAGGTGGAAAAAGGGACACAGCTTTATCTCGCATCCAAGATGACATACGCCAAGGCCCAGCAGACCGCGATATACATGGGCCCTGACAGGATAGGGACGGAAAAGGTAACAGCAGGGAACATCGGCGCAATAATCGGCCTCCGCGACCTTTATGTGGGGGAAACGATATCCTCGGAGCCGATAGAGCCGTTCGAGCAGATAAAGCACTACTCGGAGCCAGTGGTAACCAAATCCATAGAGGCGAAAAACAGCAAGGACCTTGGCAAGCTGATTGACGCGCTGAGAGGGATATCAAAGGAGGATCCGACGCTAAAAGTCGCGCTGAACCAGGAAACCGGGGAGCACCTCATAAGCGGCATGGGCGAACTGCACCTTGAAATCATTGAATACAAGATAAGGGAAGAGAAGAAGATACCGATTGAGACCTCTCCGCCGATTGTCGTTTACAGGGAGACTATGACAAGGGCCGGCCCGATAAGCGAGGGAAAGTCGCCAAACAAGCACAACAAGTTCTACATAAAGGCAGAGCCCCTGTCCAAGGAAGTCATGCAGATGCTGGACAACGGGGAAATCAAGGAAGGCGTCCCGAAGGGAAAGAACCAGGAGGTTGTGGACAAGCTTGTCGCCGCCGGATGGGACAGGGACGAGGCCAAGGGAATATGGGACGTTTACAACAGGAACATAATTGTGGACGCCACCAAGGGAGTCCAGTACCTGAATGAGGTGCAGGAGCTTGCCATCCAGTCCTTCGAGGACGCGATGGACAGGGGGCCCCTTGCCCAGGAAAAGGTTTCGGGGCTCAAGATAACGATTGACGACGTTTCGCTCCACGAAGACAACGTGCACCGCGGACCGGCCCAGATTCTGCCGGCAGTGAGGAACGCGATATACGTTTCCATGATAAGCGGCGGCATAGTGCTGCTTGAGCCGAAGCAGAAGGTGCTTATCCAGGTGCCGCATGATTACGCAGGGGACATAATCAACCTCGTGAACGGAAAGAGGGGGCAGATGGTCAACATGGAGCAGGAGGAGGACCTGACAAAGATTGTGGAAATCCTCCCGGTCGTTGAGATGTTCGGGTTCTCGAACACGCTCAGGGGCGCGTCCCAGGGAAGGGCGATTTGGTACCAGGAGTATGCGGGGTATGACCCGCTTCCGGTAAACCTCCAAGCAAAGATTGTGGAGGACACGAGGAAGAGAAAAGGGCTTCCGCCGCAGCCGCCGAACGCGCAGCACTTCATGGAATAAAGGGAGCGTTATTTTTCATTTCCCCTGTTCTTTCCAATCTTTTCATAAAGCGCAACAATCCTTTTTGTCTGCTTCACAATGTCATATTTCTTAGCCGCTTCCCTGCACTTCCTGCAGTTTCCGTGTTTCATGGCAAAACTGACTGCCTTCCCGAATTCATCCGCGTTTGAGAACACAAGCCTTTTGTCGACCTCTTCGGCAATTTCCGCCCCAGACGTCCCTTTTGCCGCTATGACCGGCATTCCGGACGCCAATGCCTCAACCACAACAAGGCCCTGGGTGTCAAACGGCGAGCAAAAGACCAGCGCGTTCGCCTTCCTGTAAAGCGCGTTCAGCCTTTTGTGCGGCACAAATCCCAGGAATTTCACGTCCCTTGAGACGCCGAGCCTTTTCGCCTCCTCCCTGTAATGCGCGATGCCAGGCCCGCCGCCTGCAACAACCAGTTTGGCCTTCTTTCCCTTTTCCTTCATCGCGGCCATCATGCACATTGCCGTGTCTATCCTTTTCTCCTTTACGACGCGGCCAACGTGGAGCAAAAGAGGAATTCCCCTATTGGGTTTGCGCATAGCCTTGAGGTATCTGCCTAACTCTATGCCGTTCGGGAAAACAGCGGATTTTATGCCGTGGTCCGAGAGCATTTTCGCCGCAGTCTCCGACGGCGCAAGAACAGCGTCGTAGTTCGAGTAAAGCCATCTCAGATAGTGCCACGCGATTGCCTCGAAGTGGCGGTCAAGCATCTTGAATTTGGATATGTAATGCGTCGCTCCCGCGACGTTCGTGTGGAACGTAACAACTTTCGGGACATTGAGCCTCTTTGCCACCCTGTACGCCGCTATGCTGGTGAAAGCAATGCCGTGGCTATGCACCGCATCTATCTTCAGTTCCCTGCATTTCCTTGCCAGCGCGTCTATGCCAAGCGTGGCCTCATGCACCATGGCTATCCTGTACTGCGGATATGGCGCAAACGGATGGGACTCGAAATAATGCACTTCCTTGTCAACCCAGCTTTCCCTTGATGGGGATGGCGCAAAAACATAGACAGTATGCCCGTTCCTTTCAAGCTCGCCCTTAAGAAGTTCAATGCACCTGACAACTCCATCAACGTTTGGCTTGTAGCTGTCCGTGAAAAAGGCAATGTTCAAGTTTTCACCTTATCGGCTCGTACTCTGTCCCCGTCTTGTTAAGCAGGTTCGCCTCTATGAAATTCCTTGCATGGAAAAACGTGTATTTCAGGTATCCCCATTTCCTCATCCTTCTGGGGCTTGTGAACGCGAACGCGTCCTTGCTGTGGATTATCCTTCCATGCCTTTTTGCCGCCCTTACAAGCATGGTGTCCTCCCCGGTCATCACGTGCGGGAACCCGCCTATCTTGCGGTAGAACTTCCTTTCAAGCGCTATGTTGTCCGCGTTTGCGTAGACAAGGTTGAGCATGGACGTTGCTGGAAGCAAAACCTTATTCACCAGGTGCCCTCCCCATTCTTCCAGGAAGTTGGGCTGGTCTATGTAAAGGCTCCCCATGACCGCGTCCGCCCTTTTCTCTATTATCGGCTCCGTTATCCTTTCAAGCCAGCCCTTGGGGTAAATCGCGTCCGCTGAACAGCTTATGAGTATTGTTCCCCTTCCAGCCCGCATGGCCTTGTCCCTTGAGCGGCCTATGCTCCCGCGCGGGTCGAAAATGACCTTGGCGCCGATGTCCTCCGCTATTTTAACAGTTCCATCGCTGCTATAGCTGTCAACCACTATTGCCTCGATTTTACCGCTTTGCCTAAAAAGGCTGTCAAGGCACTTTCCGATGTACTTTCCCTCATTGTACGTCGGTATAGTGAAGGTTATCATGCGTTTTCCGTGTTGTGCAAACAATTAATAACCCTATTGGCTGCTGCCTTCGGCGGCGCCTTCGGCGGGCTCTTCCACAAACTCTGTTTTCACATCAAGGCCGCTAACCCGCCTTATCCTTTCAATATGCCTTTCTATGCGCTCGAGCAGCCTTAGCGTCCTCTGCCCTGTTTTCATTGCATCGGTCTGCATTCTTTCCCCGACTCTCCTTTGGGATCCCTTCCTCAGCATCGCATCCCGCGAAAACTTGACGGATATTGCCGCGGCTGTTCCAGATGCAACAGCTATCCCAACGGATATCAGCATCTCGGCCAAGCGCTCAGATTGCGGCAGCGGCTCTATGCCCGGCGGCGCTGCGCTGTCAAGCCTTACCATCTCAATCATCAGGGACATAAGCACGATTCCGCCAAGGTATCCGCCCCATATGGCCCCGGTTTTCCAGTTTTTCTTGCTATGTGCCTTTAGCGGAAGCCCGTCATAATATCCTATGTCGCTCCTTGCAGACCCGAGCGATTCAACCATTTCCGCATTTACCGCATTGAATACCTCCGCGCACTTCCTGCGCGCAAGGTCCAGCGCCTCGCCGACCTTTGTCATATCGCCGCTGAACGTTTCGCTGCCCGGCTTTATTTCCATAATGCTGTTCTTGAGCAGCGAAAGGCCCAGTATCGGGCTCTCGCAAAGCACCACATCATTCTTGGCTTCGGCATTATCCTCTTTCTTTTCGTTCTTAATTTTCATAGAGGTTGTGGTTGTCTTGGTCTTAGGAGGCTCCTTTTTCGGGGCCAGCCTCTCCATCCGCTCCATGCAGTCCTTTGCTTTCGCGATGCAGCGGAGCGCCATCTTCTTTTCGTGGCCCGCAACCAGCTTTTTCACGCATTTCGGCATCTGGGGCTTCCTGAAATGGGCCTGAAAATATGCCTGTATTTTCTCCATCCTCTCGCCTGGTTCTGCCATATACACTTACTATTTGAAACAATTTAAAAAGCTGGCGCTGGTTCAGCTGCCGTTTCCGCCGCGCCTGCCATCACATGTGGAAGTACTGGTCGAACTCGTAGGCGTTCGGTATCATGCTCCCCATCCTCTGCTCCTTTATCTTCTGTTCTAGGTAATCAACAAGCAGTTCCGGGGTTATTACGCCCTTCACGAAATCAACGTCGTTTTCCATGGCATCTATCGCCGTCATCAGGTCCCTTGGGAAGTCCTCAACCTTGAGCCTCTTCCTTTCCTTTGACTGCATTGTCGAAGGCCTTTCAGTGAGCATCTCCATCGGAGGCTCGGTCTTTCTTTTCACTCCGTCAAGGCCTGCGGCCATTATGACGGAATAGGCCAGGAACGGGTTGAGCGTCGGGTCCGGGAAGGTCGCGACTATCCTGGCGTCCTTTCCGGAATTGTCTATGAAAACCGCGTTTGACTTGTCCGCATTGCCCCAGGACATGTATTTCGGATCCTCGTAGAACCTCTTGTATGAGTTTGTCGTGGGGTTTGTGAAAAGCATGAGAGCTTTCAAATGCTCCAGTATGCCTCCGACAAAATACCTTGCGTTGTCGCTGATTCCGTCCTTTTTGCCGTAGAACACGTTTTCGCCCTTGTCTCCGATTGCCGATATCTCAAGCTCAAGGCCGCTTCCCTTTTCAGACGGTATCGGCATGGGCATGAACGTGGCGTTTACGCCGTTCAGGAAACCGACCGTCCTTGCCACCTGCTTGAAGGACGTGAATGCAAATGCGGATGTTATGAAGTCCAGGTCCTTTATGAACATGGCCTGGTGCGAACTGTTGTTCCTGCCGTGCATGTGCCTTTCAACCGCGTATCCAAATTGCGAATAGACCTGGCATATCTGCTGCCTTATGCCGTTGTAAAGGTCGTTCGGGAACGATGCGGCATTCATGTTTTCCATTATCGGCGCGTTCGGGGTCCACTTGCTTTCCTTGCTTCCGAGCGTTACGGCAGAGCCTCCCTCCTTGTAGGTCCTATCCACGCCGTACCTGTCAAAGACGTAGAACTCCACCTTCTGCCTCACGATGATCTTGCTGATTCCGAGCGCATCCGCGTTCTTTCCGAGCCTGTCGGCGGCGTAAACAGGGTCCTTGAGGTGCCTTGTCCCGTCAGTTTTCTGTATCCTGCAGATGAGCCTTGCGTTCTTGTCCCCCATGTCAACGTACGTGTCCAAATCCGGGACAAGGACAAGCTTCTCGTAATAGTCGTCATTGAAGATGCTGCCGACATTGTCAGCCTCGATTCCTTTTTCGAAGTCGCTTGCCGCGATGAGTTCCCTGTTGACGCTGACCTCCCTCACGGAGCCGAAAATGTCTATGAACTGCAGATTCAGCCACTTTATCCCGTTGGAGTTCATCTTATCCATAATTTCGTTTGAGCTTGGCATAATACCACGTCTTCCTTTTGGGGTCAAGCTGTTTTTAAATCTTTTAGCGCTTCACACTCAACCTTACATTTCCTGCAATCGAATCGTGGTTCACTGAAACCGATTCGGCTTCCGCGCCGTCGCATCCGGACTCAATGGCGCAGAACGGCGTTTCGTAGGACACGCAGGCGCCTGACATCTTTGCCATCTTCACAATATCGGCTTCAAGCCCGACGGGGTCAGAGCAATAGAACATGCCTGTTCCGTGCCTGGCATAAAGGGTTGAGAGCATGTCCTCCGCTATCGCATACTGCGCCGCCCTCCTGTCGTCCCCGCCGTAGAATATCGGGACCATTGGCAGCATCGCGACCAGCAGCAAAAGCGAGACAGCGGCCTCAAGCGCCTTCATGGTTAAGCATTCCAGAATAAGCTTTTAATCCATAGCGCAACAATGGGCCCGCTGCAGCGATGACCCTGCTGGTCCATTTGCAGCAGGCCCTCGGGAGCCATGCCGTATTATTTGGGCCCGCTGGGAGTTGGACCCAGGACCTTTCGATTATCAGTCGAACGCTCTACCAGGCTGAGCTACGAGCCCCATTGGCATTTAAACGTAGGAAAACGTGCAGGAAAAGGTTTTTAACACGCTTGCCTTTGCGGTTTTGGCAGAACAATCATTTTTGTGTCTTTTTGTGGCAGAAAGCAATCTTTTTAAACCGTTTGTGGATAGTTATCCAAAAGGTATCATTATGGCAGAACAAACCGTTGCACCAGGGGCAAAGCTCAATCCGAATTACAGGAAGCTTGCGGCAGGCTATCTTTTTCCGGAGATAGCGAAAAGAGCGAATGCATTTGCGGCCAAAAATCCGGACGCAAAGATAATCAGGCTGGGCATAGGCGACACTGTTTTGCCCTTGACAGCTACGGTCATAGAGCACCTGCACAGGGGCGTCGACAAGCTTTCAAAGCAGGAGACATATTCTGGCTATGGAGAAGAGCATGGGGACATCAGGCTGAGGAAAGCGCTGGCTGATTATTACAGGAAAACGAGATATGTAGAGATTGAATCAGAAGAATTTTTTATAAGCGACGGGGCGAAATGCGACTCAGGAAACATTCAGTCCATTTTCGACATAAAAAACATCGTTGCTGTGCAGGACCCGGCATACCCGGTCTACGTTGACACGAACGTGGCATCAGGAAGGTCCGAAGAATACAACGCTGACCTTTCATGCTATTCAGGGATAGTGTACATGCCGTGCAATGCATCAAACGGGTTTTTCCCGGATGTCCCGAAACAGCATGTTGACCTGATATACATCTGCAGCCCGAACAACCCGACCGGCGCGGCTGCAACAAAGGAGCAGCTGAAGACAATTGTCGAATATTCAATAGCTGAAAAGGCCATAATACTGTTCGACTCCGCATACTTCATGTTCATAAGCGACCCTTTGCTGCCAAAGAGCATTTATGAGATAGAAGGCGCAAGGCAATGCGCGATTGAGATTAGCAGCTTCTCAAAATGGGCAGGCTACACCGGTGTAAGAGGGGGCTGGTCCATTGTGCCAAAGACGCTCATTACCGCTGATTCCAAGCCTGGAGAGGTCCATACTGTATGGAGCCTGTGGCACAGGAGACAGCGCACCTTCTTCAACGGGCCTTCAAACATAGCCCAGGAAGGGGCACTTGGAGTCCTTACAGAAAAGGGCCTTGCGGAAAGCCAGGGGCTGATTGACTATTACATGCACAACGCAACGATATTGGCGGAGTGCTTCAAGAAACTGGGTCTTGAAGTGTATGGCGGGAAAAACGCGCCTTTCCTTTGGGTAAGGACGCCAAACGGCATGAAATCCTGGGAGTTCTTCGACAAGATGCTCAACGAGGCTCATGTCGTCGTCACTCCGGGCTCAGGTTTCGGGCCAAGCGGAGAAGGGTATTTCAGGGTCAGCGCATTCGGCATGAGGGACAGCATAAACGCCGGCGTTGAAAGCATAAAGTCAAACCTTAAGCTGTGATCATGATGTCGCAAAAAACATTGCCGTTCACAAAGCACCAGGTAGAAAAGCTGGCGCAATGCCAGCCTACGCCGTTCTACATTTACCACGAAAAGGGAATAAAGGAGACCGCAGGGGGGCTGAACAGCGCATTTTCTTGGGTTCCAAGGGGATTCAGGAACTATTTTGCTTTCAAGGCCTGCCCAAACCTCTTCATACTGGAAAGGCTGAAAAAACAGGGACTCGGCGCTGACTGCAGTTCTATGTCTGAACTGCAAATGGCTGAAATGGTCGGGATGAAGGGCGAGGACATAATGTTCACGTCCAACGACACGCCTGCCGAGGAGTTCCAGTATGCAAAGGAGCTTGGAGCGATAATAAATTTGGATGACATCAGCCACCTGCCTTTCCTTGAGGAGTATTGTGGCGGCCTTCCAGACCTGCTTTGCTTCAGGCTCAACCCAGGCAAGATTGTCCAAGGGAACAAGATCATAGGGCAGCCGGAAGAGGCGAAATATGGGCTGACACCCGACCAGCTTTTCAAGGCATACAAAATCGCGAAAGCCAAGGGCGTGAAAAGGTTCGGCATTCATATGATGGTGGCGTCCAACGAGCTGGACCCGCAAAAGTTCATTGACGACGTAAGGATGCTTGTCGAAATACAGCTAAAGCTGAAAAAGGACTTTTCAATAAACCTGGAATTCATCAACAGGGGCGGCGGAATAGGCATAGCCTACAGGCCAGAGCAGAATGATGTCGATCTTGACTTTGTTTCAGAAGGGATAAGGAAGGAATTTTCCAGGCTTGAAGGCATAGTTGATCCCATGCCAAGGCTGTTCATGGAATGCGGAAGGATGATTACTGGGCCGCACGGCTACCTTGTATCAACTGTCAGGCACATAAAACACATATACAGGGACTATGTCGGCCTTGACGCATGCATGGCGAACCTGATGAGGCCTGCGCTTTATGGGTCATACCACCACATAACCGTGATGGGCAAGGAGAACATGCCGCTGGACCACATTTACGACGTCACTGGCTCGCTTTGCGAGAACAATGACAAGTTTGCAATCCAGAGGCCGTTGCCGGAGATTGTGCCTGGAGACATCGTTGTCATCCACGACGCGGGCGCTCATGGATATGCGATGGGCTTTCAGTACAATGGCAAGCTCAGGTGCGCGGAGTTCCTGCTAAGGGAAAAGGACGGAGAATTCCAGATGATAAGACGGGCAGAAACAACTTCGGACTACCTCTCGACTTTCGACTTCGAGGGCTCAAAGTTCCGCGATGCGGTAAGGGAGATGGAATAAACTCCCTTTTTTAAATTTTCCCGAACAATCCAATTGCATGATTTACGTTGTTGATATAGACGGGACCATTTTCATAGAGGGCGTCGGGGCGATTGACGGCGCCGTTGAATTTGTTGAAAAATTAAAGAAAAAGGGCCCGGTCTACATAATGACCAACAACTCCACCCAGTCGTCCATCCAAATAGCAGAGAAAGTATATCCGGTCAAGGTTGATGCGGCGCATATACTTTCAACGCTCCCGATGGTGGAATATGTCATAAAAAGGGACAATATCAAAAGCGCATTCTATATAGGCAACTTCGTGCTTGAGCAGTTCATACTCAACTCGGGGTCAAGGATAAGCGACAAGGAGGCGGATGCGGTCTTTATAGGCTACACCAAGAACCCGAAATTCGCGAACATAACAAAGGCGGCAAGGCTTTTGAGAAAAGGCGCGAGGCTCTATGCGCTCGGCATCGACTCTTTTTACCCAATATTCGGCAGGCCGACGCCTGGCGTGGGCTACCTTGTGGGCTCGTTCGAGTACCTTTCAGGGCAAAAGCCGACGCTGCTCGGAAAGCCGGGCACAACAATGCTGGACTTCATAGTCCACAAGGAAAAGGCGAAAAAGGAGGACATCATTGTCATTGGCGACAATCCGGAAACTGACATGAGAATGGCAAACGCCTACGGATGCAGGGGCATATTGGTTGGAAAAAGGGAGGACAAGCGCGCGACCTGGTGCGTAAGGGACCTGAAATCTGCCATGCAGATAATAGAGAAACTATGACTTGTCGAACGCTTCCATTATCTTTTCCGCGCTTCCTTTGTATTTTATCCCGCGCCTGTCAAAATGGGCCTTTGTCGCGCTTCCGCCCATCTTTTTGAAGCTGTTTATGACATCTTCTGTCTTCGGCGGGCTCATTTTCCTGTATTTTGACGCGTCTGAAAGCGAAAGGAAGAATGGCGGATAGCCCAGTTCGCCCTTTATCAATTCCAGCATGCGCTTTGCCTCCCCGTCCGCGTTCTTCAGCGCTTTTTTGGCTATGTTCCTGTCCGCAAGGTCTCCCGTCCACAGCGGGCCGGCATAATCGTAATATTTTTTTTCGATTATCGGCTTTTTTGACGTTTTCACAAAAACGGAATCCTTGTCAAGCGCAAAAACATACCCGAGATTTTCCAGGTTCGCGTCGCAATGCTCCGCCCCGCGCCTCAATCTCAGGATTATCTTCATCTGGTGCCTGTAATAGAAGCACAGCAGCGGCTCTATCCCGAAATTAAACTCATGCGCGCTTTCCATAACCCTTTTGACCAATATCCTCAACCCTGTTTCGTGGCAGAACTCGTTGAGCATGGGCTTTGAATGGTAATTTTTTATGCACGGTTTTGGGTGAGTCCCGCAGAGCACCGCGGTGTCGGTCGCGGTTGCGGAAATGTACGCAACCTTTTCCCTGCGCATCGCCCTTATTGCGGAATGCAGTGACGGAACCGGGCTTCCGAATGGGTCAAGGTCTATGAAATTGTATTTTCCGTATCCGTCATTCAGCATGTATCTTATCGCATCAGACTTAATCACGTTTCCATTTATTTTGTGCTTCTTCAGGTTTTTCTTCAACGATTTCACCGCGTTTGGCTCGGCGTCAACAAAGTCAACGCTTTCAACGTTTTTGCATTCAAGCGCATAGCGCATGCCCCTTATGCCTGATGCGGCGAACGCGTCAAGCACCCTGAGCTTGTCATCTATCTCATTGATTGCAAGCGAGGAAAGGGTCCTGCTGAGCTCCATGAAGGGGTTGTAGAACACGTTTTTTCCAATATGGAAAATAAGCCCGTTTTCTGTTATTGCCTTTGCGCCCTGGGATGCCACTATTCAAGCGCCCCAAGAATCCTTGTGAGCAGCATGTCTGGCGCAAGCGTCCCATCAAAGCCGTCAACAGGCTTTCCGTTCGCAATGACAACAGTCCTCGGGACGTGCCTTACGCCGTTCTTGTCCGCCCATTCGCTGAACTCCACGGCCTCAACTCCGCATCCCATGACGTTCTTGTTCAGTATCGCCATGGCGTGCGCGAGCCTCACAGCTCCGGGGCAATACGGGCACTGCGGGGTCACGAAAACATCCAGCCTAAGCGGAACATTTATGGACGCAATCTTCTTTTTCAGGTCTTCCGGGAATTCTACGGTTTCCCCTTTCGAGACTTCCACTATGGTTGCAAGGAAACCGCCGAATTCATGGCCGGACGGTATGCCGTAAAACCTGACCTTTCCCTTGTTCTTGCCATCAAAAATTACCAGCGGCGCGCGGTCTGCGCCGTATTTTTCCGCGGCGGCCTTGTCGCTTATCAGGTGCTTTTCAACCTCTATCTTGTCGCCAGCGCCCTTTATCTCGTCAAGCAGCATGGCTATGTCATTGCAGTATGTGCAGTTGTCCCCGCTGTCAAAATAGACAAGCTTTATCCTGTTTTCCATCCCCCTGAGGAAGTTCTTTACCTCGTTCTTCGTGTTTTCGTCAAGCAGCGGCATAGCGGCACCCATTTCCAAAATATAAAGAACTCTTGCGAACAGAGTGTTTAAATAATTTCCGAACGCCCGCGCCGCGTCCCGGAATGTTTGCGCACCCTTTAAAATCTTAACGCTGCTTATTCCACCTGCTAAGGTGCATTGATGGAAAATTACGAGAAGCTTCTTGACAACGTCTATGGAAAGCTCAACTCCGAAAAGGCAAAACCCGGGGAAAGGTTCGAGATGCCGCCCCTTGACGTTCTCAATGAGGGAAAGAACAAGACTATCGTTAAAAACTTCAAAAGGATATGCGACGCCGTAAGGAGGGACCCGGCGATGCTGTCCAGGTACATTTCAAGGGAGGTCGGCGCGCCCGTCGATTTGGACGGCGAACGGCTCATCATACACAGGAGGGTGATGGGCATGGTCCTGCAGAAGAGGCTTGACTTCTTCGTTAAGGAATACGTGATATGCCAGCAGTGCGGAAAGCCCGACACCAACCTCGCGACAATAGAAAGGACAAAGATGCTCGTTTGCGAAAGCTGCGGGGCAAGAAGGCCGGTGAAATAATGGGAAGGAAAGAAAGGGAAAAGCAAGCGGCGGCAATGAAGAACACTGTCTTCAGGGTAAGGATGCCAAGGAAAGAGGACGAGGAGATGTTCGGCATTGTCGTTTCAACGCTCGGCGGGGCAAGGATGCTCGTTGTCTGCGAGGACGGCAAGGAAAGGATTTGCAGGATACCCGGCAAGATAAAGAACAGGGTCTGGGTCAAGGAAGGGGACTATGTCGTGATCCAGCTTTGGGACGCGGAGAAGGACAGGAAAGCGGACATTGTCTGGAGATACAGGGACAACGAGTCCAAGTTCCTGAAGTCAAGGGGATTCCTGGACTTCCTCGGAGCCTCCCAGTAGGGCCTTTCCAAAATTCTTATAAACAGTTGGGATGCATATCAGCGCATGCAAAGCTTTGACATAATTGCGCTTTTCCTGCTGCTGGTGCTGCCGGCATACATAGCAAATGCCATTCCCGTCGTTCTTGGGGGCGGAAAGTCCTTTGACGAGCTGCTGAAAGCCAGGCTATTTGGCAAGAACAAGACCATCAGGGGATTTGTTTCAGGCCTTGTTTTCGGGACATTGGCGGCATTCGCGGTTGCGATGGCGCTTCCGGCCTCCATGGTGGCGCCGTACATCGCATTTGGTTTTCTTTCCTCGCTTGGAACAATGGCAGGGGACCTGCTTGGCAGCTTCATAAAAAGGAAATCCAAAATCGAGGAGGGCAAGCCGTTCTTCCTTGACCAGGTGCTTTTCATAATACTGGCCATGGCCTTTGGCTATCCGGTGCTGGGAAGCTATTACACGATTGAGCTGATGGCCGCAATCCTCATCCTGACATATGTTTTCCATGTGCTTTTCAACATAATAGCCAACAGGCTCGGAATCAAGAAAGTTCCTTGGTAGTTCAGCGCATTGCATCTATCGCGTTTATGGACGCGGCGCTCCTTGCAGGGAGTATTCCGGCAACAACGCCGACAAGCACGCCCATGGCAATAGCTATTATGACGACAAAAGAATCGACCTCAAAAGGGATGCCATAGACTGCCTTCACAGTATATCCAACGGCCGTTCCGAATAGTGCGCCAAGCGCGGCGCCGGTCATGGACAGCGTGACAGATTCCAGCAGGAATATGCCGATGATGTCCTTCCTTTTTGCGCCAAGCGCCTTCATTATGCCTATCTCCTTTCTTCTCCTGAAAACGGACGTGAACATGGTGTTGCCTATTCCGACTGCGCTTACAAGGCTGGCTATGAGGCCGACTGCGGTAGCCCCGATGTACAGTATATTGAGCGACTGGTTGGCCATGTCTATTATGAACTTGGTCGTTATCACGCTGAAGCCGGCGTTGTCCAGGCTCACGCCCATCCTCCTTGCCAGCAGAGTCTCTATCTGGCTTTTCGTGTCGTCAATGTTGCATCCCTCGCCCACCTTAAGGATGGCCGCGTCCCTCTTGCCCTGCTTGTCGAACAGCGTTTCTGCCTCGCGTACCGGTATGTATATCTGTTCGTCGTCCGTCTGGCTGTAGGATGTCCCGACCTTGGTGAGCGTTCCGACCACCCTGAACGTCCTGTTGCCTATCATTATCGACTTGCCGGGCAGGATTTCCTCGCTGAAAATGGTGTTTGCGACCGCATATGCCAGGACCGCGGACGTGGTTTCCGTGTCCTTGAACACCCTTCCCTTTGCGACCTGCTGGTAATCGGGGTACATCGTGAAATAATTGTCAGAAAGCCCCATCACCAGTATGCTGGCCTCCTCGTCCCCGTAATAGATGTTCTGCTTTTTGTATACCATCTCGCATACGCTCTCCACGCAAGTTAGCCCCTTTATTGCGGTTATGTCAGCGTTGCTGAATTCCGTTATGGCGCTGAATGCCCCCCCAACGCCGCTGCCCACCATCTTGTTCATGTTGAACGGCATCACTATTATCTGGTCGGTGCCGATTTGCATTATCAGGGACTGGACATCCATTATTATCCCCCTGCCGACCCCGAGGATTATGACAGCGGTGAAAAGGCCCAAGAATATGCCTATCAGCGTGAGCATGCTCCTGAGGCTGTCTCTTCTGAGCGCATCCACCACAAAGCCCAGCATATGGCCCAATCTCATGCTACTCGTACCTCAGGGCCTCTGCGGCGTTTATGCCTGACGCTATCTTCGCGGGAACGTATGACGCAACGCCTGAGCCGATTGTTATGAACACGATTGCCAGCCCCGTCTGCAAATATTCTATTGAAAATGGCACCCAGGGGGCTATCAGGGTTCCCAACCCAATCCCCACAGCCGCGCCAACCACAGACCCGATGAAGCCAAGGCCCGCGCCCTCAAGAAGGTATATCGCCAGTATCTCTGACCTTTTTGCGCCTATGGACTTCATTATGGCTATCTCCTTTGTCCTGTCGATGACGTTCATGTACATCGTGTTTCCAACGCCGACAAGGCCGATTATCACGGATATTGAGGCGACCGCAATGAAGAATAGGTTAAGGGTTCCCAGTATCTTGTCCATCTGGCTGTTTATGAACGCCGGGGTTATCACAGTGAACCATTTGTCGTCCTCGCTGGTTATTTTTTTGTAGAACATCAGCGTTCTCTCTATCTCTGCTCCAACGGAGTTGGAGTCGTATCCGGGGCTTGTCTTCACCACAATGGCGCCTATCTGGTCGCTTCCGTACGTGCTGTTGTAGAACTCCCTGCCCGTTTCGTACGGTATGTAAACAAGGTTGTCCAGGTTTGCGGCCGGATTGCCGGTCTCGTTGAGTATCCCGACCAGCGTGAACGTCCTGTTGTTGAGCACGATTTTCTTTCCGATGTTTATTTTCCCGCCAAGGTTTTCGTTGACGTTGCTCCCAAAGACCATCTCAAACCTGCCCGTGCTGAGCCACCTGCCCTCATTCACTATTATTCCAGTTAAAATTTCATCGGCATCCTCCGAAATCGCATAAACAGAGACCTCGAATTCCTTGTCTTTGTATTCCATCTTTGAGGTCCCGCTCAGCACCGGGATGGCCTTCTTCACGCCCTCCACCATCAGGATTTTCTTTATGTCGCTTTCCGTGAACCTGTCGGTCTGCACGCTGAACTGCGTCGCTGAAATAGACGCTATGCTCTGGGTGCTGATTGGTATTATAGTAATGACGTCTGTTCCAATGAACTTCAGCTTTGACATGACGCTCTCCTCTGTTCCCTTGGAGATGCCTGTCAGAAGCGCCACGCTGAACACGCCTATCACTATCGCCGTAAGCGTGAGCAGCGTCCTTATGTTGGAGTAGCCCATCGACTTCAGGGCGAACTTCCCTATTGACTCGCGCTTCATTTCTTCGCTTCCTTCCTTTTCCTGAACAGCAGGTATGCGGCAACCGCAACAACGGCTATGCCGATTATCATCAGCATGCCGCCGTCGCCCGATCTCTCCGCCGCCTTTATGTTTATTGGCACTTCTGTTGTCTTCACATGCTCAACGCCGGACGGGTCCTTGAAGCTGACCGTTATTTCCACGGAGCTGTTTGCCGGCGGGCTGCCCGCTACCCTTATCTTGAATTGCTGGCTGCTGAAGTCGTCGTTGTTTATTGAGCCTATGAATTTTCTCTTCTCAACGTCCAGGACGTCGAAGCTGTTGGAGTCTATGCTGACCGAGACGCCGTCCATCTCATAGCTGGCCTTGTTTGCCACAACCACGGAAAGCGTATGCTCGCCCCCCGCGGTAAGCGGGCTTGGGTTCGCCTCCATGTAAATTTCTATGGGGTCGTCAGACCCGACGGATATCGGCACCCCGATGGTGTCGCTCTTTTCCTGGCCGTTTTCCTTCCAGCGCACGGTGAAGTTGACAACGTTCACTCCGGGATCAAGCGAGGTGTATGTCATTTCCGAGAATGATTCCTTCTGCCCGCTTGCCATGTCCCCGGCCTCTATCTCGCTGCTCTTCGTCAGGGTTATGCTGGAGCCTGGCGTTATCCTGATGTCCTGCGCCGCTTCTCCCTTGTTCTCGACAGTGAATGCCAGGGCGCCGCTCTTCCTGTTTGTTATTGTTCCTGTCTGGCTTATGACGAACCTGCCAGCCTCCTTGGAGATGCTCATCGGTATATAGACGGTTTCGGAATATCTACCGCCAAGCGTGTCCGAATAGCTGAGGTTGAACGCTATGTTGCCGGTCCCCTCATTCAGGCCGGATGAATCGTATTCCGCATTCACTGTTGTGCAGTTGCTCACGCTGCTGATGTATATCCTTCCGCCGTTAAGGTAAAGCTGCGACGAAATTTCAATGTTCTTCGGGCTTCCCTTCTTGGCGCAGACCGTCAATCCGATCGTGCCGCTCTTGCCTATGCTTTTCGGGCTCGCCTCAAGCGTAATTACCGGCTTCGAGACGACCTTGACTATAACGGCCGCGACCCCGCTGTCAATCTTGTCGCTCTTTGTCCCGCTCTCGTCGATCTTGGCAACGCCGGACACCGTTGCCGGCACAGTGTAAATGCCCTCCTGCGTGTTCGCCCCTATCGTAATGGGCACGGTCAGTATGGTGCTTCCGCCGCTTATGGTGCCAAGGTTCTGGTAATAGTCCGTGAAAGACGAATACGACGTTATAGTGACAGCGCTGAACCCTGAAAGCGTCTCGCCGGACGCTAGGTTCGTCGTCATCGCAACGTTCAATGTCGCATATCCAGAGTCCCCGGGCTCATAGCTGGCCTTGTCAGTAGACCAGGACGTTATCGTTATCCCAAACGACGCCACCATGAGCGCCGCCAACACAAACAACATGCAAAGTTTTTTCATTTCTTTTCAACCTCTTTTTCTATTTTTCCATCCCTTAGGAATATAATCCTGTCGGCATGCGCCGTAAGGTCCGAGTCATGCGTGACTATCACGATTGTCTTTCCCTCGTCGTTGAGCTCCTGGAACAGCTCTATCACGTCCTCCCCGCTTTTGGAGTCCAGGTTTCCCGTAGGCTCGTCCGCAAGCAGGAAGGACGGCCTCATGCTAAGCGCCCTTGCTATCGCGACGCGCTGCTGCTGGCCCCCGCTGAGCTGGTTGGGCCTGTTCTGCAGCCTGTCGCCCATGCCGAGCCTTTTTAGCGTCTCTTCCGCAGTTTCCCTTGCCTCTTCGTCGTCAAAATCATAAATCTGCATCGGCAGCATGACGTTCTCAACCGCGGTAAGCGACGGTATGAGGTTGAACGCCTGGAAAATGAACCCTATGTCCTTGCCCCTTTCCGCCGCGGCCTCGTCCTCAGTGAGCTTTGAGACATCCTTGTCGTTAAGGAACACCTTTCCCGTTGTCGGCGTGTCCAGCAGCCCCATCATGTGGAGCAAGGTTGACTTTCCGCTTCCGCTGGGCCCAAGTATTGTCAGCAATTCGCCTGGGTGCACCTCGAGGTCAATGTCCTTCAGCACGTGCGCCTTTATCACCGTGCTGTTGTATATCTTGTTGACATTCTCCAGCTTCATCGTGTGCTTGTGCATCCTGCCATCTCCCTCATGAACTGCCCCCTCATCCCGTGGCTCACGAATCCCTTAGCCGCGGACAGGCATTTTGCGCCCTTTGACGTTATTGTGTAGCAGACCTTCCTGCCTTTTTTGCCCCTTGATATGAGCCCCTCCTTTGACATTGAAGACAGGAGCGGATATATCCTTGACGCCTTTATGTATCCCATGCCCATCGCATTCAGGTCCTTCATTATTGCGTAGCCGTGGGCGGAGCCCCTGCCCATTATCCAGAGCACGACAATGGTGTGCTTCATGCGCATGACTTTCCGCACGAAGCCTATGCCGAGCTTCCCGCCTTTGGGCATGCGTATATCCATAATTGGATATATCTTGGATTTGATATATAAACCTTTGCCTTTTTTTGCGTCGATAGCTTAAGGGTTATAAATCTATGATAGGATATCATTCCGATGCCAATGGCGGAATCAAGGCCGTATGTGATAAGGTCCATAGACAGGATAGGGGACATAAAGGTGTTCCGGCTTTTCCCTGAAGACGGAAAGCCGGTTGCGTTCCTGCCTGGCCAATTCGTTAGCCTCTTTAAGCTGGACGAAAGGACATTGACGCGCGCATATTCTGTCGCCTCTTCTCCAGACTCGCCCCTGATGGAGCTGGCAATCCAGATAATCGGCGGGAAGTTCACGTCATATCTTGACACCCTTAAGGCCAATGACAGAATAGGGCTGATGGGGCCTTTTGGCGCCAACGGCTATTCCGGGGAAACAAAGGCGGTCATGATAGCGGCGGGGGTCGGCATAACGCCCATGGCGTCCATATGCAGGCACATCGCCTCAAAAAAGATAAAGGGCGATTTCAGGCTTTACTATTTCTGCGGGAAGAGGGAGAACGCGGCGTTCCTTCCAGAGCTTATGTCATATTCCAAGTCCGGCATCATAAAGGGCGATTTCAGGTTCACCAAGGAACCGGTTCCGGGATTCAGCCAGGAAAGGGTTAATATCAACAAGGTAATCGAGAGCCTGGGTCCCTCGTTTGCGGAATACTCGTATTACCTCTGCGGGCCTGTTGCAATGGTTAAGTCGTTCAGCGACGCAATCATCGCAAAGGGCGTTGACAGGAAAAAGATAAAGTCCGACGCGTTCGGCTAGAGCGAGAAAATAAAGTAGGAAATATTGGCCCTGGGCTGCGATGGATTTTAAAACTGTTATAATACCACTTAATATGTGGTTTATAATGGCACTCAGAACCAAAGAATCGGCAACAGGACCATGCACGGCGCCCTCGGGCATTTGCAAATTCAAGAACGCAACTGAAATCGGAAAAAATGCATCCGCAACCAAGAGCATGCTTCATACAAAATTCGGCCTGGCAATATGGAGAAGGAATCTGGATTCTGCAACCAGGTGCATTGCGGACGGGGCCGACCCCAATGCGATGTTTGATGGCATTCCGGACGCAATCAACCAGGGCCTATGGACGATGTTCTCCTATGCATGCCATCATGCGTTGTCTGAAAATGACGCCCATATAGTGAGGGCGATGCTTGAAAGGTGCAGGGGCGTGGGCATCAACGCAATCGACATCGAAGGCAAAACCCCGTTGATGCTGGCATTGGAAAATTCCAACAAGGAGGTTGCCGGGCTGATACTGAAATACGATGTGGACGTCAGAATAAAGGACAATGAAGGCAAGACTGCCCTGGTTCACGCAATCAAGAACTGCAACGGCATTGGTATCATTGCCATGATTCTTGAAAAAGGCGCGGATGCCAATGCAACCGACAACTGCGGCAGGACGCCGATGATGTGGGCTTCTGATTCGGAGTGCGCCGCGGCGCTTATTGCCAGCAGAGCAGAAATGAATGCAAGGGACGCCAACGGCAGGTCCGTGCTTGGCCATGCTATCGGAAGCCTCGAGTTCTGCAAGGCATGCCTCCATTCCGAACTTGAATATTACATCGAAATGGTGGAGAGTTATGGCAAACTGGTTGATTTCCTAAAAGGCGCAGGCGCAAGGGAATAATAGCGGCATCATATCGAGAAAACAAGGTACGGAATTATTATTGAGCCGAGCAGCGCCGTTTTCTCGTCGTAGAATTTGTTTCCCACTGCAAAAGACGCCAGCATCAGCGCCGCGCCTGCCAGCCCGGATGTCGCAATGACAACAAGCGATATTGCCGCGGCAGCCAGGGCATACCCAAGCCTGCCCCTGCTGATTGTCCTGAAAATATTCTCTGCGACCGCAACCACAATCAGCGCGCCTGCGACATAGCCCATCACGAACCAGATTTCGTTTCCTTTCACGATGTCCGCAATCTGGATGGTCGCGCCCACGCGCGGGGCCCCGACATCCAAGCCGGAAAAGCTCATGAAATACTGGGACGCGGAGAACGAGGAAAAGAAGGACAGCATGGAAATGTCCTTCAGCATCGGATATGCAAACGCGCCCATTGCAGACGGCGCGCCCACTGCCGGAATTCCGAAGGAGACAAGCGCAAGCAGGACGCCAAGAATTGCACCCTTCGCCATTTCCTTGGAGTTTGGCATGCGGATGCTCTGCTGGACCGGCTTTTCCGTCCTTCCAAGCATTCCTCCGATGAGGAACGGAAGCGCAAAAAGGCCAGTGAAAATCGCCATGAACGGGTTGTCCAGATGAAAAGATATGCCGATGTAGCCGATTGCGCCTGAAAGAAGCAATCCAATGACCCAGCCGATGCGCCTGTTGAAAACCAGATTAAGGAAAAGCACAAGCAGGACAAGGTAAAACGAAACGGGCTTTAACAGGGTTGCGGCGCTTTGCACAACGCTCCCGGGAATCATCACAGAAAGAATCAATCCAATGAACCCTGCGCCAAGCCAGCAGAAAACATACTCCCTGAGCCTGCCCTGGTTCAGGAACCTGTGCACAAGCGGAAGGGCTATGCCTGCCTCCCCTGGCGAGTAGGCGTAGATTATGGTCTGGATGATGACAAGCGCTGAAAAGGACCCGTACATCAGCATAAGCGCCTCGGGCGGCAGGATGCCCTCCGTAAGGCTCAAAATAAGCGAGATATGCACCCCTGGCAAGAACGAGAAAAGAACGACCAATGCCAGACCAATGGCAAGGTCCACTGCAGCCATGAATCAGATTGGCGCAGCCTGATTTTTAACCCCTTCGCCGTACAATAAAGGCATGCAGCAGCGCCAGAAGGAAAAGGAGCATGGCCGTTTCAGGAAAAAGGCAATGCACCTGCTGGAATCAGGCAAAAGGTCAGTAAAGAGGATACTCACGCTCTCAAAGAAGAGCAAGGAGCTGGATGAGGCGCTCATCGTCTCCGCATGTAATGGCAACAACGTGGGAGTAATGCGGCTAATCAGGGCAGGAGCAAATATCGCAGCAAGGGATAACGAAGACAGGACAACAGCCCTGTTATGGGCCGCACGGAATGGATACACTAAAACCTGCGCCCTGCTTATCTCAGAATATACAAAAGCCAACGGAAACATAAAGAGACTGATTGCAGCAAAGGACAATAAAGGCAGAACAGCTACGAAATGGGCCGCACGGAACGGACACACCCAAATTGTTCAGTTGTTCGATTCCATGGAAAACATGCAGGAAAGCATGGGCAAGGAAGCGTTCAGCTCATTCCTTTCCGCTTTCAATGAATGCGTTTCCTGACCCCCAAACGGGCTTTTTAAACAGCCCTTCCGTCTAAGTGGTATTCCAAGCTCACCCCCGCCCTTTTTATAATGTTTGTAGCTAAAAATAGCTTGTCAAAGTTTAATTTACGGTGAAACATGATGCCCAAAAGGTATGAAGAGATTGGCCAGTTCCTGGCCAACGACGCCGTGAGGAAAGAACTCATAAACTGCGCAGGCGAGAACGCGATAGACATACTCAAATTGCTGGGCAAGGAAACCGAAGACGAGAAAATCGCCAATGTCCTCAAGCTGAAGGTCAGCGACGTCCGCTCCGTCTTAAACAGGCTGAACGAGATAGGCATCGCCTTCTATGACAGGACCAAGAACGAGGACACGGGCTGGTACTACTACAACTGGTCGGTGGACATGAACAAGTTCAGGGGCTGGGTGAACAGCACGCTCAGGAACCAGGACGCAAGGATAAAGTACGCGTACCTCATTGAGGATGAGCATTATTACTGCCCGCAATGCGGGATAGGGACAAGCTTTGCGTTCCATGACGCGGCTGATTTGGTGTTCAAGTGCCCGTCCTGCACAAACACGCTGGAGCTTATAGAAAGCGGGGTTTTGGACAGGTATTTTGGCAGGCCAAAGAAGCTGACAGTCATGCTGCCCCCGGTTGTGCATGAGCATAGGCACGTTCCGTCCGGGCCGAAGCACGAAAAAAAGCCGCACCTTGTAAAGCACACGGCAAAGGCCCACAAGGCTGCCGCTAAAAAAGCCGTTAAAAAAGCAGTGAAGAAAAAGGCTAAATTCTCAGCCAAGAAAAAGGCAAAGAAAAGGAAAAGATGATTGCCTTTAGCCTGTTCCGTTCATCGCTGTCTCATTGCTAAGGCAATCTGTTTTCATGGTCCCGTTAGCTATCCTTTCGCAGTATGCCGGGTCCTTCTTGTCCATTACCTTGCCGAAATAGTACCAGCACTGGTCCTTTTCGCTTCCTGAAAGCAGCGGGCACGCGTTCGGGTTCTTGGTCCCTGTCATATAGTCCAGGATGCAGAGTGAGAAGTTCGACGTTTTCCTGCACAGCTCAGGCATGCGGTACTCCATTGCCAGGGTTATCATGCCGGTGTCCGAGGAAACGTTGTTGTATGCCTTCCAGAACTGCGAGAAAGAATAGAAAAGCGCCTTGAACTCCGTGTCATTGACAACAGAGGGGGATTCTATTTCGCTTGAAGACCTCGCAAAGGACGTGACGTTTGTGCTTTCGGAGTATCCCTGCCCCAAATAAGTGTAATCAAGGCTGTCAAAAACCCTCATTCCGTCCGATTCTCCGAAAGCCATCCTTTCATTGAATGAAAGCACGCTTATCAGCGGTGACGTTGGCGAGATGTAAAGCATTGAAAGCTCCTCCCCGCTAAGGTCCTTGAGAGAAAATCTCATTGCAAAGGCGCTTCCTTTGCTGTCGTTGCTGAATTCGGTTATGTTGAGCGAGTTGTGCTCCATCAGGCCATTGTATTCCACGGAAAGCTGGCTTGCCTGCGCTTTCGTTAAAAGGACTGAGGAAAGGCTTGAGGATATGCCTGAGGACGATGTTCCCAAAACGGAGATGTTTGCAGTGCACGATGTCTGGTTCCCGAATTTCAGGCAAAGGTATTCCGTGCCGTTCTTCTTTATTGTTGTCCAGGCATAGAACTCCGAGCCCAATGAAACGGAATAATCGCTTCCGTGCCTTGAGACGCTTACATCGGACGTCCTGTTGGACACTGACATCACTATCGTTTCGGAATAGTCGCCTGTGCTGTTGACCAAATATATGTACCTGTTGATGCTTGCGTTGAACGCGTCCATTGCCGCATTGCCCTTGGATTCTCCGCCCAGGCATCCGAACACAAGGCACATTGCCATTGCCAAAACAATTATTTTATATCCCATCATAATCACTTCTTTGCTGTTGAAACGATTTTGATTACATCCAAATCCTTAATAATGTGATCCTTCGCGATTTTCATCTTGGTCCTTGCGTCTATCCCGTACAGCATGTTGTTCGCTATGTCCGTGTGGATTGTCGCCGCCAGGTCGTGCGCCGTCTTTCCCTTTTCCAGAAGCTTGACGTTTGGCAGGACGTTGCCTTTCTTGTCCGTAAGCTTTGTTTCGTCTTCCACCGGATAGGCCGTTATGTACCCAAGAAGCTCGAACGCCATTGCGTTGAGCGCCTCTGTTATCCCGGTTCCATTGTTCCTGTCCATGAATTCCTTTATCCTCGCAAGCGCGGCCTTCTGTTCATCTGTTCCATTGTTTATCGTGAATGTCCTGTCCCCCGGCATGTAGCTTATTACCCCTGCCTTTGCCGCCTTTACAAGCGCAAGCTCATAGACCCCCGAGCCGTAGATTACCGGCCTTGAGCATATTATTTCCTTCTTTCCCTTGTCAGCCTTGTTTCCGAAAACGAGTATGGGCTTGTCCTTGACTATTTGGTCTGCAAGCGCCCACGCGATTTTCTCGTCCATCCTGACCTTGCCCTTGTCTATGCCCGCCTTTTCCGCGGCGCGGAGCATCATTTCATTATCAACTTTCAATGAGGAAAGGATGTCCATAAGCTTGGCGATGTCCCTGTTCTCAAAATCCTTCCTGTTCCTGAGTATTATGCCCTTTATCCATTCCCTTAGCTCCGTTTCAATAAGCTCGACTTCCTTTGAAGGGTCGCAGTCCCCTGGATTTCCCTCCAGGTCAGACTGGCCGGACGCGTCAACCACTATGATGATTCCGTCCGCCTGCCTCATATCATCGAGGAACTGCAATCCTAATCCCTTTCCCGCGTGCGCATCAGGCACAATCCCTGCCACGTCCAGCAGCTGCGCAGGTATCAGCCTTGAGCCGCTGACGCATATCGAGTCCTGGGGATTGCATTTAACGTGAAAATCCGAGCACGGGCACGCCTTCCTCAGGTAACCCACGCCCCTGTTCGGCTCTATGGTGGTAAACGGATAGTTTGCTATCTTTACGTCCACATGGGTTGCCGCAGAGAAGAACGTCGACTTGCCAGAGTTGGGCTTGCCCACTATTCCGATCAGCATTTTACTTCTTTCCCTTTTTCGGCTTTTTCTTGGCCTTTGGCTTTGCCGCCGGCTTTATGGGAACGATGACGTCCTCACTTTGTTCCTCCTTCGGGGGCGCCTTTTCCTCGCCAATCATGTCCCTCTCAACATCCTCGTTCTTCTCGAATTCAGTGACGTCGTCGGGCTCGAGCTTGATTTCGCTTGGCTCCTTTTTCCCGAAAAGCGACTTGAACCATTCTATCAGTCCCATTCTACCACCTTCTGAAATGTAGGCTACTTGTATTTATAAATTTTGCCGTTTTCCTAGAAGTTGCAGGCTATTTTTAATTGCTTTGGCGCATTGGGGTTGCATGCAGAAAGAGAATCCTTTGGCTGGGCCGGAACCAGTGAAAAAGGAGATAATGGCCGCGCTTTCAACGGTCATAGACCCGGAAATCGGCATAGACATCGTCAACCTGGGTCTGGTTTACGGCGTTGAGGTTGATTTAAAGAACAGCAAGGCAACGGTCCGCTTGACAATGACAACGCCGGCCTGCCCGCTCATGGGCGTCATCCTTTCTGACATCGAAAAGGCGCTCGGCGAAGTCAAGTCAGTGAAGGACATAATAGTCAAGCTTGTCTGGGACCCGCCATGGGACCAAAACAGGATGAGCGAAAGGGCGAAGATGATGCTTGGCGCGCCGAAACCCTAGACGCGCTTGAACGCAATGAGCCCGCCCTGGACCCTTGCAAACCTGTAATTGAGGATTAAGTATTTTTTCTGGATAAGGCTTCCGCCGCTTTCTATATTCGCCCTTATGTCGCCTTCAGGAAGCTCGCCGCACATGCCGACCGCGTACTCAAGCCCGTTCCTTTTTGCCTCCCTTTCCCTTTCCTCTATGAGCATCTCTATTATGCCCTTGCCCTGGTACTCGTTCAGCACCGCGGTCTCCTCCATGTAAAGCGCGTTTGCGGCCTGGCCGGTGTCAAGCGTCTTTTCAGACCTGTCGAAAAACACGGGCCACGCAAGGCCAACCCCGACTATGAACTTCTCCACGCACGCGCCGTAGCTGTGGCCTTCGGCAATGATGTCCTTTATCTGCTTCACTTCCCTTGTCCCTATCTCGAAAAGGGCGCTTCTCATCAGCTTGACGACCTCCTCAAGGTCTTCCTCATCAAGGCGCTTTATCTCGGCGCTTTCGTTGCTCGCTATTTCCAGGTCCTCAAGCAGCGCCCTCCTTTTCAGCGCGGACGGCGGGGCAAGCGCCTTGTGCCTTTCCTCCTTTTCCTTCTCCTGCTGGACCATGTTTTTTTGTGGAACTGTTTTGTTTTAAAACGTTGCCCTGCCCCAAACTATCATGAAGGAGATTTTTCCCGGCGTCTTTGCGGACGGAAGGAGGATATTCACCATAAACGCAGTGCCGGGCAAGAGCGTGTACGGGGAAAAGCTCGTCCGCCAGGGAAGCGTCGAGTTCCGCGAGTGGGACCCTTTCAGGAGCAAGCTGTGCGGGGCGCTCAGGAAGGGGCTGAAGACATTCCCGTTTTCCAGGACCAGCAAGGTCCTTTACCTTGGCGCGTCAACCGGAACGACTGTAAGTCACCTTTCAGACATTGCGGAAGAAGGGGAAATCTACGCGGTTGAGATGGCGCCGGTAATGGGCGAAAGGCTGATGGAACTGGCTGAAAAAAGGCAGAACATAGTGCCCATAATCGCCGATGCAAGGAAGCCGGACGAGTATGCGGAAATACCTGAAGTTGACGTCGTGTACCAGGACGTGGCCCAGCCGGACCAGGACAGGATTCTTGCGATAAACGCAAGGCAGTTCCTGAAAAAGGGCGGAATTGCGATGCTGTGCGTTAAGAGCCAGAGCATAGACGTGACAATGGACCCGAAGAAGGTGTTTGCGATGGTTGAAAAGTCCCTTTCTTCTGATTTTGAGATAGTTGAAAAGTTTTATTTGGAGCCGTATGACAAGGAGCACGAGTTCCTTGTGCTGAGGCTGAAGGGATAGAGCAGTTCCATTAAAAAACCCCTTTATCCACAAATAAGCACATGAAAAGGCTGCTGTACCGCGCGCGTCACCATCCCATAGGCGCAGCCAACCATCCGCCGGCACAAACCCAGGAGCCAGCAATAGAATCCCCTGCAAGCATGTTGAAGGAGAGGGTATCCGCGCTCCTGCAAAAGGTCATGTCCAGCCCGCGTTATGACCAAAGGATGCAGCCTATTGTCAACGACATAATCCAGCTGGAGTGCAAGTTCGGGAATGAAAAGGACGGATACGACAACAGCAACAGGGTGAAGATAGACTCGCTGGAGGAGCTTTCCCTGCTCATGGAAAGCGGCGCGCTCGGAAAGCACCTTGCGCCAATCCTGGCTGAACTGCACAGCAAGCTCATTTCTGCGGCAATTGAGGCAGGCAAATGCTTTTACGCGCGCAATTTCATGGAGTCAAAAAGGAACGTCTCAACATCGCTGTTCTGGGCCCTGAAGCAGCTAAGGAGGCTGTCCCAGGCTCCGGAGTTTTCCGGGACAGACGCAATGCTTGCCGAAAAGGCCACAATGAGGACAGATTTCGGCAACATCATGTTCAGCTATTCAATTTTGAAATCGATGCTTGGCAACAGGAACCTGGACAAGCTTAAGGAAAGCAGGAACGCATTCGACAACACATTCATTTCCATAACAGATGCCGCAAAAGAGGCAGTGAAAAAGGCATACCGCAGGCAGGACCCGGGCCAGCTGTATGCATGGATAGAGAGGATTGCGGGCAGCCCCAATTTCGGCCCTGACACCGTCCCGGCGCTGGTCATGGTGCTCAACGACATCGGCATCGGATACAGCGTCGCTGCAAAGTCCATGAACCCGGAAAGCGCCACAAAGGCCGCGGCCTCGATTTCCGAACTGGGCCTCCTTATCAATTCCCCGAACTATGACCGCCACGCTGAGCTGGCGCTGCGCAATGTTGCAATAACCGGCGAGCGCATGCTTGCCTCAGACACTGTCAATGCGATGTACTCTGTTTTCATTAACAAAAACCTGCCGGAAGAAGCGCGCCGCACTGTATTTTTCATATCAACCAAGTGCCCGCCAAAGCACCTGATGCGCGCCTATAATGCAGCATCCCGCCTTTTCAAGATAGGAAAGTTCCAGGGCAGGGTAGGCTCCGCGATAGCGAGTGCCGCATCGGCGATAGAGGACCAGGACCTTGCAGACTTCCTGGATTCCATTGCAAATGCAGTATGCAGCGATCCAGGCATCAAGCCAAGGATGGTGGCCCCGCTTTGCAGCGTAATACTGGGCTGCGTGCATGACGAAAAGACCAGGGAGGAATGCCTGGGCCTGTTTTCCAAAATCGCAAACCACAAGAACATGAAAGGCAGGATGGTCCGCGTACTGGACATGGCCGCTTCGGAAAGGGGGGAGGACCTTTATCCTGCCCTTGCCTCGCTTTATTCGCTTATCAACAGCAACCCGTTCAGCAACAAGTTTTCGGTCATGGCGGAAAAGGCGGCGTCATTGGCGAAAGAGGGCGCAGTGTCGGACTCGCTTGACATGCTTGGCATCATGCTGAAAAACGAGATGATAGGGATAAGGCGGCTTGACAGGGACCTTTTGTCGGCTTCGTGCGCAATCGCCAACCATGCGTCGCTTGCAAGGCACGGGGGCATGCGCCAGGGCACAGTTGCTGACGCGCTCAAGAAGCTTGGCAGAGGGTTTTCCAAGGAAGACCTGCTCTGGACGGCAGAAGCGCTTCCCTCGTTCAAGTGAACTATTTCCACCTTTTGTCACTAGTGCAAACCAATAAAAACCCTTAGCAGCAATAATATATATTTATGGATACCAAAAATGCCACCGGAAGCGGACAAGGGCACAAGGATCCCCAGCCCGGCCGCACTGCCGCACATGAGCCATTGGAAAGCGGAACCGGCGAGCACAACTTTTTTGCTCAATTGTGCAGCAAGCTTTCAAAAGACCGCCAGGCAGTCTCATTCATAACCGCCCTTTCAAGAAGCATAACCCCGGCCATGCCGAACTATGAGCTGCTGGCCAAAGGCAAAAGCGCCTCAAACGCCCTGGTCCTTCTTGCAAAGCGCATAGCCGAAATCTATAGGGACAGCCCGCCCCACGGCAGCATGGCGTCACAGGCCGCGCTCAGGGCGATTTGCGGGCCAAGGCTTGACGAAGGCTCGCTGTCCCTTCTGCTTTCAGCGGCGCTCCGCTCTTCAGAGATGCACACAGGCCTTTGCATCAACACCATAAGCGACATGGCGGAGAAGGGAATCCTGTCGTGCGCAGGCGTCGGGGGCACCCTGGATTCATTTGTCATACGCACCGATGCGAACGAGGTTTATCCGTTCCTCCTGGTGTCGGATGCCGCGCTTTCCAACCCGCACATGCCTCAAGGGAGCATTACCATAGCCGTGCTTTCTGACATCCATGATGCAGTCTCGGCATTCTGCCGCAATTCCCCCGGCAGCAGCTTGCCGATAGAGGTGCTCAACATGGCGGCATATCTTGAAATCATGTCGTTCCAAGTGCACACGCACGCCGATTCCCCTGCCCATGAGCCGTCTGCAGCTGCCGGCGAAAATGCCATCAAGCAGATGATAAAGATGATGCAGGGCAAGCCATAGGCGCCCCGAATCGCATTATTCTCTTTGTGTTTAAATATAAGCGCAAGTGTAGCATTATTAAACTGTTTGCTGCGCAATAAAACATGGTAAAATCCTGCTCCCTAGCATATGCCGCCAGCAGAAACTGCAATGGCTGCGCAGCGGGGCAGGGCAATGAATTTTTCAGCAGTTACAAATGGTTTTGCTCCCCTGACATGACTTCTTACAAAAAGCAAAGGGCGGCGGCAGGCATCCGCATGACATCAAGGTCGCTTTGCAGAATTGCAGATGGCAGTGCCCAGCTATCGGCCAATCACTCCCTGATGAAGCTGATAGGCGAAGAAAAGTTTGACCCGTCAATCCTTCCTTTTATGAACAGGCTCGTCTCGAATGGCCGCCTTTCAGGATTTTATACCGCGATTTCCATAAACTGTTTCAGGGATATATGCGCAACCGGAAGATTCGAGAGGTCAATGCTGCCTTTCTTTGATTGCATGCTCCGCAAAAAAGGGAAGAATGACATGTACCTTGCGGTCGAATCCGTGCGCGCGCTTTTCCGCAACCCGGATTTTGACAAAGGATGGCTCACGCAGGACAACTACGCCATTATATTGAGGATAATCGGCGCCATGGCCCAGAAACCGGATTCGGACACTGTGCCTTATCCATTCTACAGCTTCACTTCCCTGATAGGCAGCAGGGGATTCTCGGTTGCTGAGCTTCCCAAGGTGCATGACGGCATGCAAAACCTGAACGGCATTGCGATGGCGGCGTATTTTTACAGTCTTGAGAAGGAGCGGCATCCAAACGCCGAGCCGAAAACCTAAAAAATCAGGGCATGGGTCAATAGCTTTTAATCTTATCCCGCAGTAATAAGCGCATGGCCCAGCAGGGCGATCTAAATTGGGGCTCGGCGCTTGCAATCGTTGCATTAGTGTCCATCATCGCAATCGTGGCTTACGTATTTTTCGCGCATGGCCCAAGGGAGATTGTGATGGGCGGAAGGACGCCGCTCCTGAATTCCGCGATAAGCTTTTACATCCTCAATGGCGACGGGAGCAAGGGCGCGCTTGCAGGCAGCACAACAACGGATGAGGACGGCATTTATGTCACTGCAATCAACGCGTCGCCCAATGATTTCCTTCTCATTGAGGCAACAAACGGCTCGTATGCCAAGGACACAGCCAACACAAGGCCGCTCAAGCCATCGCAAAGCCTGGCAACAGCAGTGTCCGCGTCAAACTCCAGCACTTGGGCAGCAATAACGCCTCTCACGCACATGGCAGCAGCAAGGGCAAGGGCGCTCGCGGCAGGAGGGACGCCATTGTCGACAGCCGTTGTGTCATCAAACATTGGCGTTGCGCGGCAGTATGGCCTTGCTGACATAATATCAAACCAGCCTGTTCCTGTTGACGACGAGGAATGGGCCGCGCGCGCGAACATTGACGAACGGCAATATTCTCTTGTCATTGCGGGCATCTCAGAAGAGGCGGAAGACCTCAATATGGACGCCGTGGGTTTTGCGGACGCGCTTGCAAAGGACGCGAGCGACGGCCTGCTTGACGGCAAAGAGAACGGAGAGCCGATAACAATGGAGTCATTGTCAGGCGGGACAATGAGGCTTGACGCGAATGCCGGGACAGAAGGCGTGCAGGACGGCATTGCCAGCGCGCAGGTCGCACCAAACCTTGCGCCCAACCAGGCAAATGCCCAAGTGCCGCTCCAGCCAGTCCAGCTCGGCATAAACGGGGCAGGGAAATTTTACATAACATCAACAATGCTTCCTGCTGCCATAGCGCAAACACAATATAATTTTCAGTTAACTGCACAAGGGGGAACTACCCCTTACACGTGTTCATTGGCAGGAAGGAATGCGGACAACACGGTTTCGGCTTTGCCGAATTGGCTCTTGCTTGGAAACGATTGCACGCTTTACGGCGGCGTTCCTTTGCTTGCAGGCGGAACAACGATGTCAATTTCACAGCCGTTCACAATAGCAATGTGCGATTCCGCAAACTCGTGCGAAAACCTGGAGCTGCGCATAACGACAATAGGGCAGAAGCCGGAGATAACGACATATATCGCCAAGTGCTTTATTAATGAATTCTGCAACCAGAACATCGCAACAGCGCAAGGAGGGATAACGCCGTATTATTTCAGGTCCGACTATCTCAGGAACGGCGCGTCGCCGCTCGGCACAATCGTGGACCTGAACGGCAACATCCGCGGGACGCCAACGGAGATGGGGACGTTTGACGTCGGCGTTTGCGCAATAGACAGCATAGGCGCATACTCCTGCGATACAGCCGAAGTCAGGGTTATTTCGCGGAACGTTACGCTTTATCTTACGAAAACTGGCACCGGCACAGGCAAGGTCTACTCGAACCCCTTCAATGACGACAACATCTTTTCGTACGGCGTGACGCTCACGCTCACGGCAACCCCGAACAGCGATTCCGAGTTCACGGGATGGGGCGGCGCGTGCAGCGGAACAGGGACATGCAGGCTACTGATGGACGGGGACAAGGAAATCACTGCGGAGTTCACCCAGACAGAGGAGGAGCCTACGCCGAACCCCAATCCGCCGGACACATGCGGAAGCGGATATCACATCAGCAACTGCGGAAACGGCCAGACGCGCTGCTGCCGCAGCGGCTGGGAGTGCTGCAACAGCGGCAACTGCGCGCCGGCTGTCTGGTGCGGCTGAGGCGTTTTCTTAGGCGGGCGCCTTGCATTTTGCCTCATATTTATAAATTAAGCGAGCCAAATGCCATTGTGGTCAAAATGGAAAAAATACACATCGCTTTTGCAATGTTAGCGTTGCTTCTGTTCTCTTTCGGGTGCACAAGCCTGATGAGCGACACTCAAAGCTTGGTTGGCGGCGACAGCGGGCGCACGTCATCCACTATAGGCGTTTCGGAAGACTTGAGCTACAAGTCGGCGCCAAGCGCATCAGACGGCGCTGTCCAGGACGCAATGGTCATAAAGACCGGCTCTGCGCAGATAGAGGTGCCTGAGAACACGCTTTCGGCAAGGTACGAAAGCCTAAAGGCTATGGCTGTCCAATATGGCGGCTCAATCTCGTACTCAAGCTACTATGAGAGCGAATCCGGCAAGACGCAGTATGTCACCGTGAAAGTGAACTCGGAAAAATTTGACGAGTTTACGGGAAGGCTCTCCGAGATAGGGACAGTCAAGAGCTTCTCCAGCAACACGGACGACGTCACGCAGGAGTACATCGACACGACCGCGAAGCTCAGCAACCTGATAGCCTCAAGGGACAGGCTGCTTGCGCTGTACAACACGACGGGAAACCTGAGCGACATACTGATGCTCGAGCAGGCGATTGAGAACGTGCAGTACCAGATAGACTCCGCGACGCAGCAGAAGCTGTACTACGAGAGGCAGTCCGCGAAGGCGAGCGTGAGCATAACTCTTTCCGAGCCGCTTCCGGTCGTCGACACCACGATTCTGGACCCGCTTTCGCAGCTTGCGAACCTGTTCATCGGCAGCCTCATTGTCGGCGTGACGCTTATCGTCATTGGCGCCGGCTTCGTGATACCGATAGCCATAGCGCTGTTCGTGCTCTGGAAGATATGCGCGTGGCTCTGGACCAAGCTCAAGAAGAAATGATTTTGTTTTTTAATTTCTTTTTTCGTTTTTCCGAATGATTTTTATATTTATCCATCAAAAATAACAGTATGGCCGAAAAGAGCGTCCAGGCCCAAACGGGAAAGCCGGAAGGGAAGCGGATTCACGCCGGCATAATTGAGCAGTCCGCAGTCTCAATGAAGGACATCGTCGAAGCCATAAGGACCGCCATTTCCTTTTCCGACGACCGCGGCATTCCGCTGCCAAACGAGCTGACGCTTCCGCAAAAGCAAAAGGACGCGATAATGGGCTTTGTGGAATCGCTTGCAAAGGACCCTGCAAGGGACAGCGACCTTGTCTCGTTCGCAGTCGCAATAAGCCGCATATGCAATTCTTGCTCGTACAATGAAGAAAGGCTGGCCACGCTCAATACGTTGGCGATGCTGGTCTCCGGGGAGAGGTTCAAGGAGCTCTCAAAGGAAACGGTCGGCATAGTCCACAAGGTGGCGCTCAACCCGCTGAACAGCGGCATAAAGGACTCAATCTTGGTGTCGCTTGCCAGCTTGATTGACAGCCCGGACTTCAGTGGCGGGCTTCTGCCGGCCCTGCACATCATTTCAGAGCAAACAGACGGCGCGCACATGGTAATGTCGCTGGAGCACATGCTGAGCATATGCCAAAGCAAGCGCTGCACGCCTGCCGTCGAGGCCCTGGTGCTTGAAGTGGCCAAGAAGACATGGAGCAAGGAGACGGAGCTCTCCCTGTGCTCGCTTTCCCTGCTTGTGGAAAGCAGCAAGGCGTCGGACGCCCTGTTCGCCGGCCTGCGCAACGAGATAAGGGACATGCCGGCCTACAGCATAGCGCTCCGCATCAACAACACAAGAGGCGGATAAGATGGATTCAGTGAAAAGACCGTTAAATAAGCAAGGCGAACCCGCGAACAACAAGAAGCCGCAGCTTGAGAAGTTCAAGGACAGGTTCCCGAAAGCGAACCTCATATGCAGGCGCCTCGGCGCCAAGATGGACAACTTCGACCGCATGACGAGGCTTCCGCAGGAGGACAGGCAGAACATACTGGATTATGCGGCAATGCTTGCAAGCCGCAACAAAAAGGGAAATCTCGGCCTGCTTGCGAGCACGGTAGACGCAATCTGCAACTACGGCGAGCCGCACGACAGGAGCTACTTTAACCTCGTTTATCTGAACAGGCTACTTGGAAGCCAGCGGTTCATTGATGCGCCGCGCTTTGTCATGGTTCCTGTTGCAATGATAGCGTGCCAGCCAAGGAACAGGGATCTGCTCTATTTTCACTTGGACTCCATAAGGACGATAGCGGACGACAACTTCCTTTCGGCGGCAACCGCGTTGGAGCTGTGCACGATGGCCATGGGAAACACAGGAAACGACCTTTCGATGAAATTCCACGAGCTCATAATAAGGCTCAGGGCGGAAAGGAAAAAAGAAAACATGAAATCCGGCCGCGAGCTTGGAAAAACGCTAAAGGAAATTGACCACTTTGAAAAGTCCAGCAGGAATCCGAACCCGCCAATAATGGTCAAGGAAAAGAAGCAGGCGTGAGACGGGCGGTGCGGTTCCTTTTTAAATTTTTCACTGGAATAAGGCAAAAGCATAACCGTAAAGGTGTTTATCGATGAAATTTCCAGGGGAACTAATGAGGTATTGCCCGCACTGCAACGCAAGGACTTTGCACAAGGCGAAGAACGTGTCAAAGGGCAAGGCAAGCCCGTTCTCGTTCGGAACCATGAAGCACGCAAAGAAGCTCATGGGCCACGGCGGAAAAAGGGCGGGCCAGAAGGAAGTGAAGAAGCAGGGCAAGAAGCAGAAGGTAATTTTAACGTGCACGGCCTGCAGCAAGAAGCAGGAGTGGGTCTGCCACAAAAGGACCAAGAAAAAGGTGGAAATCGTGAAGAAACAGTAAAGTGATGCTTATGGCAACAAGTTTCATGAAGATAAAGTGCTCGAAGTGCGGCGAGGAAAGGAAGGTTTTCTCGCATTCAAACAAGGACATCTTCTGCGGCAAGTGCAAGGCGCACCTAATGCAGCCGAGAGGCGGAAAGGCGCTGCTGATTGACGCGGAGATATTAGAGGAGTACAATGAGTGACATAAAGGATCTCAAGCTTCCGCAGAAGGACGAGCTTGTAGTCGGCGAAGTGAAGAAGGTCCTGAATTACGGCGCATTCTGCTCATTATTGGAGTATCCGGGCGTTGACGGGTTTTTGCACGTCAGCGAGGTCGCAAGCAAGTGGATAAGGAACATAGGCGAGTATGTCAGGGAGAACCAGAGGGTCGTAATCAAGGTAATAAACGTCGACCCAGGCAAGAACGTGGTTGACGTCTCATTAAGGCGCGTCAATGAGAACGAAAGGAAGCAGGTGCTGGAGTTTTTCGACAGCAACCAAAAGGCAGAAAGGATGATAGGGGTTGCTTCAAAAAAGACCAAGATTGAGGTTCCTGCAAACATCGTTTCTGAAATACTGAAAACCTACAGCTCGGTCTATGATTTCGCATATGACGTTTATGAGAAGGGCGAGGCAGTGGCGGAAAAGGCCGGCATGCCGAAAAAGCTCGCAACGGCCTATTTCGAGCTGGTCCAGATCTCAATGAAGCCGTCCAAGGTCACCGTAAGGGCCGAGATAAAGGCAACATCCCTCAGGCCCAAAGGCGTTGAGGACATAAGGGCCGTGCTTTCCGGGATAGAGGGCGCCTCAATAAAATACCTGGGCGCGCCGAGGTACATGGCGGTAATAGAGGACGAGTCGTTCAAGCAGGCCAACAAGAGGATGACCGCGCTTTTGTCGTCGGTGGAAAAGAAGGCAAAGGCGTCCGGCGTGTCCATGGAATACGAGATAATGAAAAATGAGTGAAATTCTTGGAAGATTGAGGAGGTGCACGGCATGCGGGGCATACACGATGCTCATCACCCACCACAAAATGCTCTCAACCAACGCCCACAGCCCGGTTTTTAAGCCTTTTGACAGATACGCAAAGTATAGGGAGATGGAGAAGGAGATTGAATGAACCACACGATGATAGTGGTCAGGAAGAAGCTGCCGGAGCAGCTCAACAAGCCAGTGCTTCTTGTCGGGTTGCCCGGAGTGGGATTCATAGGCCGCGTTGTTGCCAAGTACATGATAAGCAAGCTCAACGGCGAGCGTTTCGCCGATGTCTATTCGCCGTATTTCCCGCCGCATGCGATAATGGCGCGGAGCGGCGTGCTGAGGCTCATAAAGGACTCATTATACCTGGTCAAGACCAAGAATGCGGACGTAATCGTGCTTTACGGGGAGACGCAGGCGCTCAGCACGGAAGGGCATTATGAGTTTGCCTCAAGGATGCTGCATTTCTGCGAAGTCCATAAAATCAAGGAGATCATAACAGTAGGCGGATACGCGACAGGCAAGCTGATAAAGGAGCCGAGGATTTTCGGCGCAGCCAACTCAAAGGCGTACGTTGAAGCGCTCAAGAAAAAGGGGATATCGTTCGGGGACTCGTTCGGGGCGATAGCCGGCATATCCGGCCTGCTTCCGGCGATGGCAAAGTCGGTGAGGATACCGGCGGTGTGCCTGATGGGCGAGACGCACGGCGGGTTCGTCGACGCGGTCGCGTCAAGCAAGATTTTGGAGTTCATTTCATCCTATTTCGAGACAAAGATAGACATGGCGGAGATTGACAAGGCCGTGAAGATAAACGAGGACGTCATAAAGAAGGTTGAAACCGAGATAAAGAAGCAGATGTCCGAAAGCGCGACCAAGCCAAGCTACATCAGGTGATTTTACGGTATCAATGGACAAGGCGATAATAGGCAGGATAGTCAGGAACGGCGAGAAGTTCGAGCTTTTCCTTGACCCGGACAACGCCTATGCGTACATAGAGAAGAAAAAGCCGGATTTAAAGAACATCTTGGTCAGCGAGGATGTCTTCAAGGACGCGAAAAAAGGCGACAGGCAGGGGCCGATGGCGATAAAGAAGGCGTTTGGGACAGAGGACATTTACGTCATACTGAAGGAAGTTTTCGACAAGGGAGAGGTTCAGTTAACGACGGAACAGAAGCACAGGATGGCAGAGGAAAAGAAGCAGCTCATAGTCGCAATGATAACAAGGGAGGCCATCGACGCAAGGACAGGGGCGCCGATACCGGACAAGAGGATTGAGCTGGCCATGGAGGAAGTGAGGTTCCACGTGGACCCGTTCGTGCCTGCGAAGGACCAGATGGACAGTTTGGTCAAGCAGCTCAGGCTCAAGATACCCATAAAGTTCGAAAAGGTGAAGCTGGACGTCAGGATACCGGCGGCGCATGCGTCGAAGGCGTATGGCGTTTTAAAACACTATGGTCTAAAAAGGGAGGAATGGACCCAGTCCGGCGACTTCGTAGGATTGCTGGAAATACCGGCGGGCATGCAGGCGGAAGTCATAGACAAGCTGAACAAGGCCACGTCCGGAGAGGTCCAAATCAAGGTTGAAAAATCACAGTGATGCTTAAAGAGGTGCATTTGAATGAAGGAGATATATCTGCCGGGCGACAAGCTGCCGGCTTCCGTGCGCGTTTCGAGGCTGAACCAGAACGCGGTCAGGAGGCAGGGCAACGTGCTGTACGCCACGGTCGTGGGTTCAGTCAGCGACGAGATGTTCATGCCGTTTGAGATGGTGTACATCCCGAAGGAGGGGGACTCCATAGTCGGCATAGTGACAGGCAAGAGGAACGTCGGCTATTTCGTGGACACCGGAACGGCTTATGAGGGCCTGATACTGTCAAGGGAGACAAGGATAGAGCTTAGCATAGGCGACATCGTGTGCGGAAAGGTCGACAGGGTGGAGGACGAGGACACCATCATAGTGTCGCACGCGAAACAGCTTGAGGTTGGCCGGGTCCTTGACCTGCCGCCGTCCAAGATACCGAGGATAATCGGCAAGGAGGCGAGCATGATAAACCTGATAAAGAGCCACACCGGAGTGGACATATTCGTAGGCGCAAACGGCTACGTCTGGATAAGCTCAAAGGGAAAGCTCAACAAGGCAATCCAGGCAATGACCACAATAGTCAACAAGGCCCATATGGAAGGGCTTACTGACGAGATAACAAAATTCCTCGAACAGGGTGAAACTCATGGGAACGCATAATCCAAACCTGAAGCTCATAGCAGCTGACGGAAAAAGGCTGGACGGAAGGACAGCCAACCAGCTTAGGAACATACGCATAGACGTCGGCGTCCTTGAGGGCGCGGTCGGCTCGGCATATGTGGAGTGGGGCGACAACAAGGTCATCGCCGGAGTATATGGCCCAAGGGAAGTTTTTCCAAAGTTCTTCGCAAAGGCGGACAGGGCCATTGTAAGGACAATCTACTCAATGTCAA
The DNA here is from genome assembly GCA_041500405.1 of Candidatus Micrarchaeia archaeon. GTDB lineage: Archaea > Micrarchaeota > Micrarchaeia > Anstonellales > J096 > JAPLWW01. The sequence goes on from JBGQMB010000001.1 coordinate 65,534, forward strand.
CGTTTGCGTCCTTGGAGGAGCACGGCAGGGCCGGCCCAAACAGGAGGAGCAACGAGATTTCCATGGTTCTTGCCGAGGCGTTCGAGAACGTGGTCATGATAGAGAAGTTCCCGACAAAGATGATTGACACGCACATAACGGTCCTCCAGGCCGCGGCAGGGACAAGGATAGCCGCGTTCCTGGCAGGCGTTGCGGCGCTCATAGACGGCGGATTCCCGATGAATGACATCGCGGCCGGCGTTTCAGTCGGAAAGGCGGACGGGGCGCTTGTGGTTGACCTCAACAAGGAGGAGGACAACTTCGGGCAGGCGGACATGCCTATTGTGTTCTCAGGCTCTGACGACATTTTGCTGCTCCAGATGGACGGCAAGATGACAAGGGAGGAAATAAAGGAGGGCCTGGACCTGACAAACGAGGCGTCCAAGGCCATAATGGGCATGATAAGGAAAGCGGTTGGAGCCAAGTATGAAGGCGCGATATCCAACAAGCTCAACCTTTGAGGCGATATTCATGGTAAAAGAAAGCGTTTTGAAAAGGATGAGAAGGGAATTCCAGATAGATGTCCTTGAAAGCGGCGTTAGACCTGACGGAAGGGGCTTCCGCGACTACAGGGACATCAAGGTCACGACAAATGTCATAGGAAGCGCCGAAGGGTCGGCGCTTGCGCAGATCGGCAACACGAAAGTGCTGGCCGGCGTCAAGCTCGGGATGCTGACGCCGTTCCCGGACGAGCCGAACAAGGGCGTCATGATGGTTGGGGCGGAGCTTCTGCCGATGGCGTCGCCGACATTCGAGCCCGGGCCCCCTGACGAAAGGAGCATTGAGTTCAGCAGGGTGGTTGACAGGGGAATAAGGAGCGCGGAAATAGTTGACATGAGCAAGCTCTTTGTCGAGGAAGGCAAGGTCCTTGGCCTTTTTATCGACCTTTATGTGCTTGACTACGACGGCAACCTGTTTGACACCGGAACGCTGGCGGCGGTCGCGGCACTGAAGAACACGAAAATGCCGAAGATAGAGAACGGCGCGATAGTGAGGGGGGAATACACCGGCCCGCTTGAGGTGCTCGGCTACCCGACATCGTCAACGTTCGTCAAGATAGGCAACTACATACTGATTGACCCTGAGATGCACGAGGAAGGGGCGGCCGACTCAAGGCTTACGGTAACGGTTTGCGACGACAAGGTGGTCGCGATGCAGAAAGGCGGCAACGGCGGCCTCAAAAAGGAGGAAGTGGTTAACTTAATAAACATTTCTTTCGAAAAGAGGGACACGCTGATGAAATACATCACAGGGCGAGGGTTATGATAAACACAGTGAAGTTCGGAAGGAAGATAAGGAATTTATACAACAAGGCATTCGAGGGCAGGAAAGAGTTCGAGTGCCCGAAGTGCGGAAAAATAGGCAAGATGAAGAAGAAATCGTTCTCGGTCTGGGAATGCAAGTCCTGCGGCGCGGTTGTCGCAGGAGGGGCGTACCAGCTTACGACGGAGGCGGGGGAAACCATGAAAAGGATCCTGACCTCAACAAAAAGGTGAATGAAGATGCCCAATTACAGAGTATGGCTTTCAGGAGAGAAGATAGAGATAAAGGACGTAAAGAACTACACCCTGGCGCTTTCCGGCGCAAAGATACTGCTTAAGGAGAGGCCGCCGGTCGCAAAAGAGGTCTCCACGGATTGATTCTTCTAACAACCTCCCTTAATCCAACAAAAGGCGCAAGGTCCCTTGCAAGGGGCCTTTCAAACTCCATTTTTGGCTTCTATATGAACAGGGGCAGCGCCACATTTGAGCGCGTGATGCGGAAAGCAGCGTCTTTAGGATGCGCCAAAGCGGCGTTCGTGTTTTCCGGCAATGGAAAGGCGTCAAGGATAAGGTTCGCCTCGCTGGACAACGGGTGGGCGTGGGACAGGGAGGAGTTCGTTGTCAGCAGGCATCCGCAGTCTTCCGTGGAACGCAAAAACGGCGAGGCTGCTTCAAGGTCAAAGAAGCTGAAAAGCGCCTTCGGGCTTTCCGGCCCGGCAGCGGACGCGGACAGGGTTCTGTCATATTCTGGAAAAAAACTTTCAATAAAGGAAGGAAAAAAAGAGGTGTTTTGGGTTGAAGGGCATTTCTCTAAGCGCTGAGATAAGGGTAAATGGGGACATGAAGACGCTGGCTGCGATGAAGGCCGCGCTGCTCGAGTCCAAGGACGCAAGGATATGTGGAAGCGTTTCGCTGAAAAAATCGCTTGTGATAACCGTTGAATCGCCGGATGCGACGGCGTTGAGGGCAGGTTTAAATACATATCTAAGGATATTGCAATCAGTCGAGGATATTTCAAAAGGTGATTATTGATGGCATCAGCAGACATAGAAGAAAAGGTAATAGAGTTCCAGAAAATGGAGAAGCAGCTCGAGATGTACATGGGGCAAAGGTACCAGTTCGAGATGCAGCTTGCGGAGACGAATGCGGCAACGGAAGAGATATCCAAGCTTGCGGAATCTGCGGAAATATACAAGTCAACGGGCGGCTTCTTCGTGAAGGTGGCAAAGGCTCCTGCGCTTGAGGAGCTCAACTCAAGGAAAACGCTGCTTGAAAGCAGGTCCAAGATGTTCAGGGAGCAGGAGGAGAAGCTCAAGGTGAGCCTGACGAGACTTGGAAAAAGCCTTGAGGAAGAGATGAAGGGCGCAAAGTGAATGGACGACTTTGGCGCGTTCTTCCGGAAATACGGGAACTCGAAGCTCGCGTTTGTCGCGCATTCAAGGGCGGACATTGACAGCATAGCGTCCGCGCACGTCCTAAGGAAAAGGTTCAGGAACAGCGTCCTGCTGGTCCCAAACGACACAACATATTCCGCAGGAAAGCTCATTGAAACGTTCGGGATAAGGTTCGAGACGCTTGAGACTGTAAACATCAAGGATTTCGAGGCCGTTGTTTCGGTTGACGCGTCCAACTACGGGCTTTTCGAAATTGACAGGTCAATGAAGATAGCCGCGGTTTTCGACCACCACCAGAAGGCATACAATGGGTTCGAGGGCGAGTTCAACTATATAGACCCGAATGCAAAATCCACTGCTGAAATAATAGCCGGCATACTGGAAAGGGAGCTGGACAAGGAGGATGCGGCCATGCTTGCAGCTGCCATAATAATGGACACGGCGAGGTTCAAGTCCGCGAACAACGAAACATTCAGCATCCTGTTCAAGCTTATAGAAAAATCGAAGAGGGATTATTCAGAGCTTCTTTCAATCGCATACCCTCCGCTTCCGACAGACGAAAAAATAGCGATCCTCAAGGCGCTTCAAAGGGTGGAGTTCTTCGAGCACAAGGGATTCATAATCGCCCTGTCCAACGTCAACGCGAAGATAGGAGAGGCGTCATCAATGCTTTCTGATGCTGCGGATGCCGCGTTTGTCGCGCAGTTCAACGAAACTGAAAGGAAGACCATGGTTTCCGCAAGGGCAAATTCGCATTTCCCGGTTCCGCTGAACGGCATAATGTCGGAGATAGGCAAAAAATTCAAGGGCTCGGGAGGAGGCCATTTCAAGGCGTCCGGCGCATTCGGCTACGCAAAGCCAAATGAGGTGCTTGAGATGTGCCTCGGATTAGTCAAGCAGGAAATAGACAAGAAGAACCTGGATTATAGTCAGATTGTGCCGAAGAAATAATTGTCATTAAGCGGAGTTTTGTGTTGATATTCCGCTGCAGCCAGCCATCTTTTATAAACCGTTTACACAACCAACCATGTAAGTGGTATGATGAACGGAACCTTCAAGGATGTCAAAAAGGAGCTTGATGTCTACAGGCACAGGAAATACATCACGCAGGCCAAGCTGATAGACATCAGCACAGGCAAGAAGATTGTCGTGCTCAACGACAGGGAAGCAACCGCCAACGACGTATTCGAGGGCCAGAGGGTCGAGATAAAGATAAAGGGCGCGCCGCACATAGTCGTTGTCAACCTTTCAACGCACCTTGTCAAGGAAGGCGAGATTGGCATTTATGCTGATGTTTCAAAAGGATTCACAATATCAAATGGGGACATCATAGAGATAAACCACGTGCCGCTGCCGAAAAGCATTGAAACGATAATAAAGAAAATAGGCGGCCAGCCGACCACGAAGGAGGAAACAGACGCGATAATAACGGACCTCATGGCAAACAGGCTTTCGGAGGCAGAGCTGTCCGCGTGGCTGACCGCGTGCTCGGTAAGGGGGCTTAATGACGACGAGACTGTTTCACTCACCGAATCCATGGTCGCGTCCGGGGACACGCTCAAGCTTGGCAAGTCTCCCATAGTGGACAAGCACTGCATAGGCGGGGTTGCGGGAAACAGGACCACGATGGTGCTCGTCCCGATAATCGCGTCCGCAGGCATTTTCATACCGAAAACATCCTCAAGGGCGATAACGTCCCCTGCCGGGACAGCGGACACCATGGAGGTTTTCGCGCCCGTCAACATAAGCATGGACGAAATGAGGGAAATAGTCAAGAAAACATTCGGCGTCATAGTCTGGGGAGGCGGCATAAACATAGCGCCTGCAGACGACAAGATGATACAGCTCAGGCGCTCGCTGAGGATGGACCCGAAAGGCGTCCTTCTTGCAAGCATCCTGAGCAAGAAGAAGGCTGTCGGCTCGGAGCATGTGCTCATAGACGTGCCGCTCGGCATAAACGTCAAGATAGGCGATATGGGCGCAGCGCAGGACCTTGCAAAGGAATTCAAGACAATAGGCGCAAGGCTTGGCATGAACGTCGGCGTGATCGTGACAAACGGCTCTGAGCCCATAGGCGACGGCATGGGGCCGGTCCTTGAGGCAAAAGATGTTCTCATGGTGTTGGAGGGCAAAGGCCCTGCGGACCTTAGGGACAAGAGCCTGCTGATGGCCGGAAAGATATTCGAGCTGTGCGGCAAGGTCAGCAAGGGCGAAGGATACGACGTGGCAAAGCACTTCCTTGAATCAGGCAAGGCGCTTGCGAAGATGAAAGAGATCATAGCGGCCCAGGGAGGGGACCCGAATGTGAAATCAAGCTCATTGCCGACAGCGAAATACTCTTATATTGTCAAGGCCACGGTTGACGGAAAGATAGAGCACATAGACAACAAGTGCGTGTCCCGCATCGCAAGGGCGACGGGGGCGCCGCAGGACAAGGCCGCGGGCCTTTACCTGCACAAGGCAAAGGGCGACACCATCAAGGTGGGCGACGTGCTTTTCGAGCTTTTCGCGGAAAGCGAGGCAAACCTGGATTTTGCGCTCAAGATGGCGGAAGAGTTCAACCCCGTTATGATGGGCAAGGTGCTGCTTGACGAGTTCTGATGCACCGTCAGGTATAAAAACATCGGCCGCCCAATCGTTGCACATGGGCGTAATCTCCATTTTCGGAAAGACCGCCTGGAAAGGCTGCAGGATAGCCCTTCCCGAGGCAGAGGACGGGCGCATTTTGGAGGCGGCCGCGGCGGCAATGAAAAAAGGGTTCGCGACGCCGGTCCTGATCGGGGACAAAAAAAAGATAAAGGCAAAGGCCACGGAGCTCGGCATCAGCATTGCCGGCATTGAGGTAATGGACACGTCCAAAGGCGTTCCGCGGAAATACGTGGACGCCTATGCGAAAATAAGGCATGTGCCTCTGCGGCTTGCCGAGCGCATCCTTTCGGAGCCCATCTTCCTTGCTGCCCTGCTTGTTAAGCAGGGGGAGTGCGATGCCATGATGGGCGGCGCCGTGTACACCTCTGCCGACGTCATAACCGCATCAGAAGGCATAATCGGCCTGAAAAAGGGCATATCCGTGCCTTCGAGCTTCTTCATAATGGAGATACCGGGATATGAAAACAAGGAGGGCGGGCTTGTGCTTTTCGCGGATTCATCGGTGAATATTGAGCCGACGGCAGAACAGCTCGCTGATGTGGCAATAACAACTGCGCAGAGCGCAGCCGAGCTGCTTGGCTGGACCCCAAGGGTGGCAATGCTGTCCTTTTCGACAAAGGGAAGCGCCATCCATCCAAGGGCGGACAAGGTCATAAAGGCAACGCAGATTGCGAACAGGAAGGCGCCGGGGCTTTTCATAGACGGCGAGCTGCAGGGCGACTCCGCGCTTGTTGAAAGCACTGCAATGAAGAAGATGGGCAAGAAGATCGGCAATGTGGCAGGAAGAGCGAACGTCCTCATATTCCCTGACTTGGATTCAGGCAACATATCATACAAGCTTGTGCAGGCCTTCGCAAAGGCGAACTGCTACGGCCCGATACTGCAGGGCTTCCTGAAACCGGTCAGCGACCTTTCAAGGGGGGCAAAGCCCGAAGACATAGCCGGCGCAATGGCAATCCTCAGCACATGGGCAGGGAGGATGAAAAGATGAACAAGATATTGGTGCTCAACTGCGGAAGCTCCTCCATAAAATACAGGCTTTTTGACTCGAAGTTCAGGGAAATGCTCAGCGGAAAGGTGGAAAGGATAGGGGAAAAGGGGCCTGGGATTGTCCATGCCAAGGGCAAGGAAACCTTTAGGGCAAACGCAAAAGCAAGCAGCCACAAGGAGGCAATAGCATTGATGATAAGGATGCTCCATGACAGGAAATGGGGCGGCATACGCAGCGTTTCGGAGATATCCGTCATAGGCCACCGCGCCGTCCACGGAGGCCAGATGGCGAAAACATCGCTTGTCTCCGGCGCGGCGCTGGACTACCTGAGGTCGTTTGAGATGCTCGCGCCGCTGCACAACCCCCATAACATAGAGGGCATGAAGGAGATGAAGAAGGCCATGCCGAACGTGCCGCAGGTCATGGTGTTCGACACGGCGTTCCACCAGACCATGCCGAGGAAGGCGTACATGTACGGGCTTCCTTACGCGTTCTTCGACAAATACGCGGTAAGGAGATACGGGTTCCACGGCACGTCCCACAAGTACGTTTCGCTCAGGGCCGCCGAAATGCTGAAAATGAAAAGGCCCAACCTCATAACATGCCACCTTGGCGCAGGCTCAAGCATAACCGCGGTCAGGGAAGGCAGGTCTGTCGACACAAGCATGGGCATGACGCCATTGGAAGGCGTGATGATGGGAACAAGGACAGGGGACATAGACCCGTCCATAGTCCAATACCTGGTGAAGAAATACGGCTTCAGCTATGACGACCTTTTTGACATCATGAACAACAGGAGCGGCCTGCTTGGCATATCCGGCGCAAGCAAGGACGTCAGGGTGATAATGGGAAAGGCAGGCAAGGGCAACGAGAGGTGCAGGCTTGCGCTCGAGATGTTCAGTTATAGAGTTTCAAAATACATCGGCGCATACGCCGCCGCGCTTGGCAAAGTCGACGCAATCGTGTTCACCGCAGGCATTGGCGAGAACTCCCCCTGGATAAGGAAAGAAATATGCGCCAGCCTCGGCATAATCGGGGCAAAGCTTGATTCCGGAAAAAACAGGAGGGCCATAGGCAAGGAAGCCGATATAAGCGCAAAAGGCTCGAAAATAAGAATGCTTGTGATTCCGACGGATGAGGAGCTGATGATGGCAAGGGAGGCCGCAGCCGCACTCGGGGGATTGTGATGGAGACAAGGGGAATCGGCGTGGACATTGTTGACATAAGAAAGCTCAGAAAAATCCTGAAGGGCAAGGCCGGAACGAAGTTCGTCTCCAACACCTTCACCAGGCGCGAGATAGGGTGCGCGAAAGGCGGGGCGAACATTTTCAAGCTCGCAACCTCGTTCGCCGCAAAGGAGGCGGTCTTCAAGGCCCTTGGCACAGGCTGGATTGAGGGAAAGGACGTGGAGATTGTGAGAAGCAGGGAAGAGGGCACGCCCAGCATAAGGCTTCATGGAAAAATCGAAAAAATGGCGAAGAAAATGAAAATAAGGAGAGTGCTGGTTTCGCTTTCGTTTGCCGAAGACTACGCAATTGCCTTTGCGGTCATCTCCTAGCCTTCTTGTGCATATAGTCGATTGCCTCGCCCACCGTCTTGTTCTGCCTGACGTCCCCTTGCGGCACCCTTGTGTTGAACTCCATCTCAAGGGCCGCAAGCAGCTCAACGATGTTCATTGACTTTGCGTGCAGGTCGTCCACAAAGCTGGTGGAATCCTTAAGCTTGGCCGCGCTGACGCCGAACACGTCAGCAACGACCCTTTTGACCTTTTTTTCCACTTCCTTCCTATCCATCCTATTCCGCCACCTTGAACACGACGATGTTCATGCCGGCCATCTTCTTGACTTTTGCCTTGACCTTCATTGGCATCTTCGCATTCTGCGCCTCTATCGCCTCGACGTTTGAGACATCCAGGCCCTCTATCTGCGTGAAGAAGCAGGGCCCCTCCTTGAGCTCTATGACTCCGTAGGCGTACGGATGATATTTCGCGAACTTCATGGGCGGAAGGTTTCCGCTTGAGAAGAAATGCAGCTTCCCGTCGCCGCTTATCTCCTCCCATTTCATGTCATGCGCGCTGCAGTTCTTGCACCCGGCCTTTGGCGGGAACGTGAACTGACCGCACTTTTTGCACCTGACTCCGTAGATTTTGCCCTTTGCAAGGGACGCGTAGAACTTGCTTATCATGCTTTCCATGCTTTTCACCTCTTAAGCACCGTAACAGCGGCATGCATGCCGTACCCGTGGTTGTGCACTACGGACACTCTCGGTATGTCCTTTATCTGCCTTCCCTTCGCCTCGCCCCTCATCTGCTTCACGGCCTCGTATATCTCCGAGCCTGCGGACGCCGCGAAAGCGTGCCCCTTTCCGTGCCTTCCACCGGACGTGTTCATGGGCTTGTCGCCGTCGTACCTGGTCCTTCCCTCCATGACAGCCTTCCATGCCTCGCCCTTGCCGAAATACCCGCATATCTCGGACTCTATCAGGTGGTATATCTGCATGCAGTCGTGCACGCTAAGGTAGTCTATGTCGTCGGCCGTTATGCCCGCCATCCTCATGGCCGTGCTGAACGCGGTCCTGTCTATGTCCCATTCCGCGGGGTCCTTTCCGTACCACGGGTAGTTGCTTGCGCTCCAGTGGAATCCCTCCACGCCTATAGGCTCCTTTTTGCAGAACTCCCTTGCCTGCGCGTCCGAGCTTATTATGTATGCGGATGCGCCGTCGACTGTGTTGAGCGCGCTCCTCACCCTTGTGGGCCATGCAAGGAACGGGTTCTTTGCGCTCTTCCAGAATTCCTTGTCGTCCCTGAACCCGGCCTTCTTCGCGTCCTGCTCGAACGTGGTCTGCACGTATGCCTTGCTGTTTTTGGACGAGTGCAGCTTGATGGTCCTGTGGATTTCGCGCATTGCCTCATCCATCTTTTCCATCTTCACGCCGTATTTCTTCGCGTATCCGAGCGTGGGCAGGCCGCCGTATGCGGTCGCGATGTCATATGAATGGTGGTACCCGTATGCCTGGTCCACGCCGAAGTCTGTCCAATACCAGAGCGTCGTGGGGTCCAGCGGCTTCCTTATTGTCGGGTCGTCGGTTGCCGTTGACGAGAGTATCTCGCATCCCACCACAAGGACGTTCCTGAACTTTCCGGACGCAACCCCCATCGCAGCAAGCCCGACGCCGGTGTTGGTGGTTGAACAGGCTGTCGCAAAATGGATTGCCGGCTTCAGGTGCAGCCCAAGCCAGTCCGCCATCTGGGTATTGTGAGAATAAAGATGACTTGCATGGCTGAGCATGCTGCCTATATAGAACGCGTCTATGTCCTTCGGGTCTATCCCCGAATCGTCCATCGCCTCGAAGGCGGCCTCGCACGCGAGCTCCTGGAAGCTCAATCCCTTTATCTCAGGGGTTTCCAGAACGCTTCCGAATTTGGTGCATCCAACGCCGGTTATCACCGGCTTTTCCTTAAGATTTCCCGCATATGCCATAATCTCCCCCTGCTCTGGTTTGGGTTGTCTTGCTTTTATTTGTTTCTTAGGATATACAGGAATGTTCAGCAACTGCGACCATATGCCAAGTTTTGCTTAAAAGAACTACTTTCTGGCGAGCCCCCGGGTTTCCCAGCGCCGCTTGAGCGCAACCTCGTCAAGGTTAAGGACGAGCGAGAACGCCACTTCCTTTAACCTTGGGTCGTAGCTGCTTTCCCTTACTTCAAGGTATTCGATGCCCCTGCTTCCAGGGTCGTACTTCTGGATTGCCGCGCCGAAGTCTTTTTTCATCTCCGCAACAGCGGCATTCGCGTCTATCTGGGACTGGACGTTGAAAAGCTTGAAAATCATCGGCTGGTGGGACTTGAAATCCTGGACGGCAAGCCTTCCGTCGCGCCCGCTTCCGCCCGGCAGTATTGCGCCGTACTTGTCGTCAAGCTTGTTGAGCAGTCTCTCAAATTCCTTAGCCACCGCATCTTTCGCCGTTTCCTTCGGCACTGCCTCCTTCAAGCTGACTTTTCCATTGCCCATATGACCACTGTTCGATATTTTTCACGGAAAGGCACTAAAAGGTTGCTATTTCCTGAACGGGCTTTTCCATGTCTTGAGCTTTTCCTTCACGCCCAGGACTTCGTAAACCCCTTTCATGGCCTTTTCCGCGTCTGCGAAAATACGCTCCATCTCGGCTTCGGAAAAGCCGTTGTTGTTATCCCTGTCCGACGTGAAAATCGTGTCGCCCAGCGCATTCGCCTTCCTGCGGAGCACATTCAGGTTCAAGTTTGCCTGCATATTGGTTCCTTCGATGTTCTTGACGCAGTAGAACACTATGCGGTCAGGCTTCAGGTCATTGTTGAAGTCTATCATGTCGTAGCTGTTGTCGCCCTTCTCGGGCCTGCCTTCGCGCACCACTTTGGCGCAAGGCGTCTTCACGCCCTTTACATCGCTTATCTCAAAACTGAATTTCTGGTTCTTGAGCAAGCCTTCTGTCTTGAAGCCCCTCTGGCATTCGTAGAATGCCTTAGCTTCCGGTCCGGGCTTTATCTCCCTGAATTGCTTTTTGCCGCAGCTTATGCCTATAGTAAGCCCTGCAACAAGCGGAAGAAAGAGCACGAACGGCAACTCCTTTGCCGTCCTCTTGATCGCTGTCCTCAAGTCCGCATTTTCAGGCCGTGCCTTGAAAAGCTGTTTCATAACATGTTATTTCGTGTAAACAATATAAAAAACTTGCGGTGATGGCTCAGGTTCCCTCGATTATGGAAACAACCTCATTCTCGTCCTTGAAGCCCGCGTAAACGGCGTCGTCTATTATGAGCGTCGGGTAAGCGCTGAAGCTGTACATTTTCTTGAGCATGCTCACTATCGCGGACTCCGTGGACGAGCCGTCAAACGAGTATATCCTCAGCTTCACGCCCTTTTCCGTGAAATAGCTTCTCACGCGCCAGAGTGCGGTTCCCTGGTCGCTGCACTTGCCGCACTCGCCCTCCTTATTAGAGTAAATGTATATTATTGTTTTCACGCTGTCGTTGCAGAGCCCGGCCGCGTTCCTTGCAAGCAACAAGTCCCTGTACTCCAGCTGGTAATACTTGAATTTCAGGCTTTGGTCAAATGGCTTCTTGCTGTATTCCATGAACTCCAATTGCTGGCCTATGCCCCAGGTCTCGTTTTCAAATGACGGGGAAAGCTCCCCGTACATGCTGCAGAACAGCGCGGGGTTTGATTCCGAGCCAAGAAGAAGCTGCATGTTCATCATGTTGTCGTTCATCGCCTCTATCTGCGCCATGACCGGGTCGGAGGCGTTGTCAGTAAGGTAATACCCTATCGCGACGCCTGAAAGGAACAGCAGCAGCGTAAGCACGAACGTTATCGCATATATCTCCCAAGTCCACATCCTCATCATTTTCACCTTGTGCTCCAAGCTTTCTCTTTTCCCATTATCTCCATGAGCAGGCTGGTGACCCATATATAGGGCCAGATGTACCCGAAGACAAAAAGGTAAACGAACATCTCCGGCGCCTCCCTGACTATGTTGATAGGCTTCTGTTTGGCGTAAGACCTTATATTGTTTACTGTGTACATCAGCCAGACCGCGGTTATCAGGACCATGGAAACAGTGACTATTATTATGGGGTCTGAAAGGTAGCCGTACGTGAAGCTGCCTGTGCCGATCCTCTCGCTCCAGAAGGATGACGGCTTTATGACGTTGTACACTATGCTGCTTATCAGTATTATGGAAGGGATGAACACAAGCAGGTCTGTCATCATGCCGAAGAACAGGAAGTCCCCGTAATCCAGGCTAAAGAGGTCCTTGTGCTTTATCCTGTTCCATATCCCGCCCCTGACCCACCTTACCCTTTGCTTGACCAAAAGGTCAAGCCTCGGCATAGCCGCCGTGTACACGAACGCGTCAAGCGAGCACTTTATCTTGTACCCCTTTTTCTGGAGCTTGAGCGCGACCTCCTGGTCCTCCGTAAGGCTTTCCGGGTCAAATCCGCCAATCTTGAGCATGGCGTCCCTCCTGAACATGCTCAATCCGCCTGGCGTGACGTATATGGAGTCAACCGCCATCATCAGCCTTCTCAAAAACAGTATCGAGTCGTACTCAAAGGCCTGCACCTTCTCAAGGATGTTCTTTGGCTCCCTTACCCTTATGGCAGCGGCAACCCCGCCAACAGACTTGTCAGCAAAATAAGAGGCAAGGTTCCTGAATGTGCCGCTATCAACTACGGAATCGGAGTCCAGCGTTGCAACCAGCTCCCCGGCTGCGGCGTTTATCCCAACATTCTTGGAGTCGGATGCGCCGGTGTTTTTCTCTTTATGTATTATCCTGAACCCGTATTTTTCGTACTCCTTGGCTATCGCGTGGCTGTTGTCCTTGGAGCAGTCGTCAACCACTATGACTTCGAGCTTTTCCTTGGGATAGTCGGACTTCAATACGGCGTCCAGCCCGAGCCTTAATGCCTCTCCCTCGTTGTAAACCGGCATCACGACGGACAGCATCGGAAGCTCCTTGTCTGCCATTTCCCTTGGCTTAAAATGCACATTATGGCGCTTGAGCGCAAAAAGCACTATGAACGTTATGGTGAGGTAAAGCAGGATGAACGCGGATACGTATATCAGCGGCCTTAGGATGTCCATATCTTTTCCATATTCGGATGCATGATTTTTAAAGTTGCCCTATGCGCCAAAGGGCACCAACAATCCTTTTTAACCCTTCGCTGGACAAAAGGCATTATGGACCCGGCCGGAGTGCTAAGCATGATAAACAAGGGCAAGTTCGATGCAGCCGAATCCATAATAGACGAGTCGATAAAGCTCAATGTCTCCAACTCCGATGCGTGGTTCGCAAAGGGGCTTTTGTCCCTTTCAAGGCGCGAGTACGAGAATGCGATAGAGTTCATACTCAAGTCAAAAAGCTACGGCAAAAAGGGCGACGAACTGACAAGGGCGCTCGGATACTCATTTTTCTCCATGTTCAGGCTTGACGAGGCCATAACATATTTCTCAGAGCTCAAGAGCAAGATGCCGGACGACTATTTCATGCTTGGGATCGCGTATCTTTTGATAAACGACCCGATAACGTCAAAGGAGTATATCCACACCGCATACAACATAGAGCCGGCAAGGACAAAGGAGCTTCTCCAGCTTTTCTACGTCGCGTTCGTCCATCCTTCGCAGGAGGTCAGCGACAAGGCGAAAACTGACTTGGTTGAAAAGATAAACGCGCTTGCCCGCGGCGCTGTCCTTTCACGCAAGGGCGGAAAGCAGCAGCGCGGCAAGTAAGGCCGGAATAGCATATCTCAGCAGCGGCGCAAGCATACAATATTCCTTAATCTTTTCAACGCTGAACGAGAGCGCGTAGGAGAACAGCATCCCGCATACCAGCAGAAGGCCGAACCCGAACACCCCGTCCATGAACCCTATTGAGAATATCCCCGCCATCTGCATTATGGAAAGCGCCAGAATTGCCAATGACGACACGGCCATCGTTTCCCATTTGCCCATGCCCAGCGCATTCTTCAGGATTTCCACGGCTATGAGCAGCATTGAAACAGCGGAAGTCGCGGCTGCGGTGAACAGCGTAAGGTAAAACATGGATGCAACAATGTTCCCATAGGGCAGGCTGCTGAATATGGCCGGAAGCGTTTCGAACGAAAGTGTCACGCCGTCATTTATCTCTATGCTGCTTGAGAACAGGAACGAGAATATTATGAAGGAAGACATCAGCGCAACCATGGTGTCCGGTATGCCTATCCTTAGCGATTCGGAAACCGGGTTTTCCTCCTTTTTCTTGTAGCTTGCGTACGTTATCATCACGCCCATGCCTATTGAAAGCGAGAAGAAAACCTGGCTTAGCGCGGCAATCCATGTCGCGGGGCTTATGAGGAACGAAGCGTCAAACCGCAGGAGCTTTTCGGCGCCACCGATTCCGTATGTAAATGCCGTGTATGCGCACAGTGCTGCAAGAAGAACAAACAGCATCGGCACCATGACATTGTTCAGCCTTTCAAGGCCTTTCCTTATCCCATTGTTTACCGTGAAAATGCATATGGCAAGCGCCACCAAATAGCACGCGATTGGAAGCCATGTATTCTTGAATTCCGCAACATTTGGATAATCCCCAAACGGGGACACCAGCGTGTACGCAAGCGCCCATCCGGTCAGTATCAGGTAATAGGAAAGAATGCCTATGAGCGTTATGGCGACAAGGATGCCGACATAGCTGCTTTTGAAAAATTCCTTAAGGAACGTCGAGGCGTCCTGCCTTTTCCTTTCGCCTGCCAGTATCTCCGCAGCCAAAAACGGAATGCCCACAAGGGCGAGGCTTACAAGGTAGGCAATCACAAACGCAAGATAGCCGTTCTCGCTCGCGAGGTACGGAAACCTCCAAATGTTTCCCAATCCAACCGCGGAGCCTATTGCCGCTATTATGAACGCAAGGTTTGAGCTCCAGCTTTCCTTTGCCATGGTTTCACTTCCTGGCGTAATACCTTCTTACGTCGCCTTCAGACCATGTTTTCGCGCCCTTCATGTCAATGCCAAGCGACTCCGCGGCTTTCCTTATCTCTTCAACGCCCGGCGCCTCTATCTCAAGGAATGGGGGCATGCCCGCTATCGTGTCTATCTCAAAATGCGTTTCCCCAATCGCATAGGTGATCCTGTGCTTTGCCCTTTTTACGGTTTCAACGTATCCAAGGGCCCCGAGTATCAGCTTCGTCTCCTCAAAATCGCTGACTGTGCTTTCATGCTCCTCCATGACCTTGGCGCCTATTGCGCTTATCCTCCTTTTCAGCGTTATCTCCGAGCCCTGTCCGCGCCTCCTTAGCCTCAGTATAAGGCCCTTCCTTTTCAGGTGGCGCTTGCGCGTGTCAAAATAGGATGCGATAATCTCTCCCTCAAACGTTTTCCTTGCGCCGAGGGATTCCAGCTTGGCTATTATATTGTCCTTGTCAATCTCAAGGAACTTGGCCTCTATCTCCTTCATGCGCCTATGGGGATGTGAAATGCTTAAAAACTCGTGCGGTGCGCCTTCACAAAACCCTTGCGGGTATCTTCGGCCCCTTCTTGAGCTTTGAAATGTCGCTTGCCTTAGGCATTATCCTCATAAGCCTTTCAGCATCCCTTATGCCAATGCGGCTTTCAGTGCCTTTTCTCCTGAACCAGTCCACGCACGACTCGCATGTCCTTCCTTTGGTCGCAACTAGCATGTCGCGCGCGTCCTCCTTCATCTGTTTTGTCACTTCGCTGATGTTATCCCGGTCTGCGCTCCCCAATGTACCTAACTTCAGGAAATGGGAGACAAAATGGCAGCAGCCCGGAATTACCGTGCCGTCAGGCATAAGGCCGAATTCCTCGCTGTTGCAGTCCTTGAACGAGTACCAGGGGGTCATCACGAAATAGGCCTCGTCGTCCGCCTTTTTGCCGCTGAAATACTTATTCATCCTTTCGATTATTTCTTTATGGTTTTTCACGGCGTTACCTATGCACCAAATGCCGCCCCTGTAATGGATATCGCTTGGGAATTTCATAGCGTCTTCGCGCCTTATGCCGAAGCCCGAGAGGAGGTCCGCAAGCATAGCGCCCCTGTTCTGGATATTCTTCCGCCATTCACCATCCTTGCGGTGTATCAGGCTTATGCCCTCAAGGCGCGGAACTGCCCTTATGCCGTTTTCGATGAAGAACTTGAGCGTTTTTCCTGCAGGTTCCATGCTGTCCATGAAGCTCCTTGTGCTGATGCTGATTCCAATCCTTGCCTTGTCGAAATCGCAGAGCTTGGCAAGCTTTTCAGCCGCTTCCATCTCGGCATGTGTCCTGATTCCGGACGTCATTATGTACAAATATACATGAGGGAACATTTCAAAGATAGTCTTTACGACGTCACCGAGATCCTTTCCGCCGTCATTGTAAAGGAATGGCTCGCCATACGTGATTGTGAGATGCCTACGTATAGACACTAGGCTGAGATAGTGTTCCAGGTCCTTGAATGGCATCTGCCCCAGCGTCATATCCGCTGACACGGCGCAGTGCAGACATCCCCTGTTGCACCTTTCGGTTATGCCGATTGCCAATATCGGCAGCTTTTGCACGCCTGCTGATTTTTCTTCCTCAAGCGCCTTTTCCCTCAGCTCCCTGAGCCTGCGGCCAAATGCATCTGCCTTCTTCCTGCGCCTTGCGGATGCCCTGTATATCTGCACCATCTTCAGTTTCTGCCATTCCCCCAGCTTTTCGAACTGCCTTTTCTGCTCTTCGGCGCTGGCGCCATTGGCAATGCCCATGAACATCTTATGCGCATCAGAGCCCCTTGGCTCGAAAGCTATGCCGCTCTCAAGAAGCGAAACTGCGGTCTTTGCCTTGAGCCCTTTGTAAACGAGCGGTATCTCCTTCCATATTGCGTTTTTCATTGCTTTCACGTATTCAACAGCGGGTTTACAGCCCGCCTTATCACTGTTCCGCCGAACGTGCGGTTGAGTGCCTTGATGTCCTTTTCTGTCGGCAATACGCTAATGAGCTTTTCAGGGTTCCTTATGCCGAGCCTTCCGCCCATTCTCTTTTCCATTTTCACAAACCAGCTTACGCACTTGGCGCAGGACCTGCTTTTTCTCCAGCCCCTTTGCGCCGCGATGAAGCTGTATTTGTCTTCCAGCATCTGCTTCACGACGCTTTCCCGGTTATCCTGCCCGATATTCTCAAGGGAGCCGAGCCTCATGAACGGAAACGCGAAGTTGCAGCATCCTGGAACAATCTCGCCGTCAGGCATCAGGCCGAACCATTTCCTTTCGCACACGTCCTTGCGAAGGTCGCTGCAGTCATCCCAGCTTTTTATGATTATCCCCCCCAATTTTGCAGGGCTGAAATACATCTTCATGCTCTTTATCAGGCTTATGTAATTCGCGACCATGTTTCCCATGAACGCAAAGCACGGGTCGCACTGGATGTTGCTTTTTATGCTGTAGAGATCAGATATGCCAAAGCAGCTTGCCAGGTCCTTTATCACGGACTTCCTTTCCTGCTCGTCTATCCTGGCCTTTCCGTCATCACATTTGCTGAGCGTAACGCCTTCAAGCGACGGGGCTACCTTTATGCCGTTTTCAATGAAGAACTTCAGCGTTTCCCTTGCGGCGTCCATCCTGTGCGTGAAGTTCCTTACGCTCAGGGATATAGAAACCCTTTCCTTGTCCATTTCATTCAAACTTGCGAGCTTGCGCGCGGCCCTTGCCTCCAGCGAATTCTCGTCTTTCATGCTTATTCCGGAAGTGACTATGCCTATGGATACGTAGTCGCACTGTTCCAGCATGGCTTTTACGGCGTCGCCAAGGTCCTTTCCGCTGTCATAGTAAAGGAACGGCTCCCCTGCGCCGGTAAATATCGTGTCCGGGTGCAGCCTAATGAGCCCAAGGTATCTTTCAAAATTCCTGAACGGCATCGCCTTTCCGCCCATATTGGCTGATACCATGCAGTGCAGGCATCCCCTGTTGCACTTTTCAGTCATTGTGATATACTTTACAGGCGCCTTCAATCCTTCATGTACTGACTCTTTCAATGCCCTGTCCAGGTTTCCATTGATGATTTTGTAATTTCTTTTTCCAATGTCAATCCACTTTTCCCTTGCGTCTATGCTTTCCCTTATCCTTTCAACCTGCCAAGGCTCCAAATCCCTGGTCAAGGCGCTGACTTGCTTCTTGTCGTATTTTGCCTTTCTCAGCCTTTTCAAGGCCTCAAACGCCTTTGTGCCGTTTGGCTCGAAGAGCACGCCGCTCCTATAAAGCATCAATGCGGTTTGGGCCGGAATCTCCCTGTGAACTATCGGAAACAGGTCCTTGTCCTTCTTTTTGCCATCGCTGGCCATGTTCCTTACTGTGTTCATATATGTTTAAAAATGAGGTTTATCCAGGGGCTGCAAAAAGGCTTAAATCCCTTTTGCCGCATTTATCTGTTGGTGTTGTTTATGGCAGACGCAAAAAAAAGGAGGCAATTCGGTTTCGGGTTCGGCGATTCGTTCTTTTCGGACTTCAGCTCCATCTTCGCGAGCATGGAAAAGGACATGATGGAGGACTTCGAGCGCATGAGGAACATGAAGCCTGGCCCCAATGCAAAGGTCTACGGCGTAAGCATAAAGATAGGGCCCGACGGCAAGCCCATAATAGAGGAGTTCGGCAACGTCAAGCAGCCCAGGATGGTCGAGGCGCCGTCTCCGAAACAGGAAAAGGGCAACGAAAGGGTGCCGTTCACGGACGTCATTGCGGACAAGGACACCATAAAGGTCATTGCCGAGATGCCGGGCGTCAAGAAGGAGGACATAAGGCTGGCGATGGTCGGCAAGGACAAGATAGAGATAAAGGTCAAGACGCCCGAAAGGCAGTACTACAAGGTCGTCGACCTTGAGGAGGAGCCGCAGGAAAGCACGATTGACGCGAAATACAACAACGGCGTGCTTGAGATAACGATGAAGACAAAGCATGCGAAGAAGGAGGAAGGCAAGAAGCCGATAAGCGTTAAGTGACTTCCTTTTTAATTATGTCTTATTGCCATA
>JBGQMB010000002.1:0-51956 GCA_041500405.1 Candidatus Micrarchaeia archaeon
CAAAGCTCAGCAATTTTTAGATTCAATTAACGACTATATCCTAGGAGAATTGGGGATAGATGCGCCAGAATTAACGGATAAACTGTGCTATGCTGTGGGTTCTGAAGAAGTTGAAAATAATAGGTGCGATGCATATTATTACCAGCCGAAGTTTGAGGAAGCCGAGAGGGCAATTAAGAAAGGAAAATATGAGGTTAAGGCGCTGAAAGCGTTCATTACAACAATTCATTACGGAGCATCTGTGAAAAATGACTATATTGAAGAGAAAGGTATCCCTTTATTGAGGATTCTAAACTTAAAACCAAATAAGATTGAACTAGAAAACGTTGTTAATCTTCCAGAAACAATGAGAAAAGAATTAGGAAGTGCTTTTGTCAGAGAGGGAGATCTATTGATTTCGAGAAGCGGAACAGTTGGAATCGTTTCTGTTGTACCAAAAGAAGCCAAGGATTATGCTTTTGGTTCGTTTATGATTAAATTCTGTTTAGGCAAAGAAATAAACAAGGAGTATGTTTCTATATGGTTAAACACGAAGTTACAACAGTTTTTTACTGAACGGGAGAAAATCGGGGCAATTCAGGGAAACATTACAATCGGAACGATTGAGAATTTTAAAATTCCTGTTCCGCTTCTTGCTGTTCAAAACAAAATTGCCGAAGAAGTAAAGGCAAGAATGAAAAACGCAGGGCAGTTACAGAAAGAGGCAAAAGAAGAATTAGAAATGGCTAAGCATGAAACTGAACGGATAATTTTGGGCGAGATATAATGAATAATATTGTCTGGATTATTATAATTCCACTCATACTACTTTCTGGTTGTTTTGGAAGTAGTCAAAATGGACAACCGGCAACATCTGGAGATATACAACAACTAAATACTACTATCAATGTCCAATTAACATCAATTGGTAACCAAATACAAAGTATAAATCAAAGTCTTGATGTTATAACAATTAAGTTAGATAGTATTGAAACCGAATTTTCAAGCATACAAAACAAACTTAATATGGTTACAAATAATATCGTAGTTTATTCTATCGCTATCTCTCTAATCTTCTCATTTGGATTTAATTTAGCATGGAAATTACTTGAAAATAATATAAAAATTGAAATGGGCGGAATCGGGGTAGGTATCTTACTATGCCTTCTAATTTTCGCATTACTTATTAGTATTAATTTTATAAGTATTAACATGAAATCATAAGATATTACAGAATAAGTATAAACAGTTTCCTTATATCCTCTATTGAAAGCTCCCTTGGCCTTTTGTCAGAGAACTCCGTCCCGTCAATGGCTTTGCCAAGGCTGTGCCTTATTTTCCTGTTCTTCAATGAGAACATCTTCCTTATCATGTCGTCCTGCTCCGCAGTCGGGGCAAAGCCGGTCTTTTCAAGCTCAACAAGGGCGGAATCGACCCTTGGCACGGGGAAAAAGCAGTTTCTGGAAACGGTTTTCAGGAGTTTGACATTGAAGCTTAGCTGGGATGTGACCGAAAGCCTTCCGAAATTTGACGCTTTTGGCTTTGCAGCCATTTTTTCCGCAAACTCCTTCTGGAACATCAGCACCGCTGTCTTGAAGTCCCAGTCCCGCACCCTGAACAATATGGCGGAGGATATGCCGTAGGGTATGTTGCCGAAAATCCTGTCAACAGGAAATGTCCCAAAATCGAGGAAATCCCCGTGCGCAAGGCTGACATTGGGAAAATTGGAAAACCGCTCGGTAAGGCGCGCAAACGCATCGTCCTCAAGCTCCACAACATGGAGCATCCTTGGGTTCCGCGCAACAAGCCTGCTTGTCAGCCTTCCTGTGCCTCCGCCAATCTCAAGCGCGGTCTCGCCAGGCTGGAGCCGCTTGGCAATGTAGTCAAGCACCGACTGGTCCTGCAGGAAGTTCTGGCTGAAGGACTTTTTCGGCCTCATTTGCCGCCCCTCACCATGATGAGCGCCTCTACCAATCCATAGGCATAGTCGCTGGCCCCAAAGGACGTGAAGTAGTCGCCTTTTTCGTAAAAGTGCCTTGCGTCGGAGATGTAGTGCCTTGCCTTGTCCAGGACGGCCTTCTCGCCCTGGCCCGGCACAAAGACCCTGAGAAGGTTTTCCGTCTTTTCTATGCTCAGCTTTGCCCTGTCCTTTTGGTCCATAAGCAGCGATGCCCTGTAATGTTTTTTAAATGGTTTACACAAAACGCAAACCATGAAGGTAACGCCCTGGGACGTTGAGGGGAAAATAGACTACAGCAAGCTGATAAAGGAGTTCGGCACATCGGAGCTGGACGAAAAGCTCAAGCTGAGGCTGGAAAGGGCGGCAGGCGCGAAACTGCCTGCCTTCATAAGGCGCGGGTATTTCTTTTCCCACAGGGACCTTGACAAGGTGCTTGACGACTTTGAGAAGGGCAAGGGGTTTTTCATATACACGGGAAGGGGGCCGTCCAACAAGATGCACATAGGCCACCTTCCGTCCTTCCTGCTTGCAAGGTGGCTGCAGGACAGGTTCAAGGTCAATGTCTACATTGAGATAACGGATGACGAGAAGTTCTTGCACAACAGGGAGCTTTCGCTCAAGCAGGTTGACAGTTACGCGGATGACAATATCCTGGATGTGGCCGCGCTTGGCTTCAATCCGGAAATGACATTCATCTTCAAGGACAGCGAATACGTGAAGAACGTCTATCCCATGCTGCTCCAGATAGCGAGGAAAACGACGTTTTCAACCGCAAAGGCGGTTTTCGGGTTCACCAATGAAACGAACGTTGGAATGATATTCTATCCGTCCTACCAGGTCGTTCCGACCTTTTTCGAGAAGAAAAGGTGCCTCATACCCAATGCGATTGACCAGGACCCGTACTGGAGGATACAGAGGGACATGGCCGAGTCGCTTGGATACCAAAGGGCGGCGTCAATCCACTGCAAGTTCCTTCCGCCGCTTACCGGCGTGGAAGGAAAGATGAGCGCGTCAAGGGCAGAGACCGCGATATGGCTGGACGATGACGAGAAAACGGTTAAAAACAAGGTCATGAAATACGCGTTCTCAGGGGGAAGGGCGACCGTGGAAGAGCACATGAGGCTGGGCGGGAACCCGGACGTCGACGTCAGCTTCCAGTGGCTCTACCTGCTGTTTGAGGAGGACGACAAGGAAATCGCAAGGATAGAGAAGGAATATAGGGCAGGAAACATGCTGACAGGAGAGCTTAAGCAGATTTTGGTCAACAAGCTGAACGCGTTCCTGAAAATCCATAAGGAAAATAAGGCAAAGGCAGGGCCGCTAAAGGAAAAGATGGTGCGCACAGGAAGGCTGGCATCGCGGATGTGGAACACAATATACGGGAGGGATGGTTGACATGATAATAATGGTGACAGGGTCTGTAGGCACGGGAAAGACCACGGTGGCGGAAGTATTGTCAAGAAGGCTGGGCTTTCCGCTGATAAAGCTGTCCGATGCGCTTGGCAAGGTAAAATCAACGTACAACAAGAAGCTAAGGACAAGGGAGGTTGACGTTGCTGCGCTTGGGCAATGGGTGGCAAGCGAAACGCAGGGCAAGCGCGACTTCATTGTTGAAGGGCATATGGCGTGCGAGCTGGAGATGGACGCAAACTACGTGTTTGTGCTAAGGACCCATCCCGATGAGCTTGGCAGCAGGCTCAAGGCAAGAAGGTACATCAAGGCAAAGATAAACGAAAATGTGATGGCAGAGGCGCTTGATTATTGTTTGCTCAAGGTCGAGCACAAGAAAAACGTCTATGAGATAGACACAAGCGGAAAAAGCGCAGCAAGGAGCGCGGAAGACGCAATGAGGATAATGGAAGGAAGGAAACGCCTGTTCAAAAAGGTCAGCTGGTCCTCCTGGCTTCATGCCGCGGCATCCAAGAAAAAGAAAAGGAAGTAATCAGCGGTTTTCCTTTCCCCAGGCAACGATTAAGGCATGATACTCGTTGAAAACCTTGGAATCAAGGCCAAGGGAATCCTCAAACTTGAGCCTGTAATCGTCGTAATCCCCGTCCTGCATGATATTATGCCTGGCGCAGAACCTCCTTGTATACGCGTCAATCACGAAAATGGGCTTGTTGAAGGCATAAAGCGCTATTGAATCCGCCGTTTCTTTGCCTATGCCGTTTATGGCAAGAAGCTCCTCCCTTAGGGCCATCCTGTCCATTGCCTTGGCCTTTTTGGAGTTTGAGATGAACCAGGACATCAGGGACTTGAGGCGCTTTGCCTTTTGGTTGTAGAACCCGCTCGGCCTTATCAACGCCTTGAGCTGGGCATCACCCATGCTCAATATTATATTGGGGCTTAGCGCGTCCGCGGCTTTGAGATTGGAAATCGCCTTCTCAACATTGGGCCAGGCCGTGTTTTGCGTCAAAACTGCGCCGATGGCAACCTCGCACGGCGTGCCGGCAGGCCACCAGCGCTGCGGTCCGTATGTGTTATAAAGCGTCTTGTACATCCTTTTTATGATGTCCATTATAGTGGATAAGGGTGCGCAAGGTATATATTGTTGTGCGTTTCATAGAGAGAACATCGCTAATATACGAAGGTTAGGTTCGTCATTTGCCAAACTACCCACAATGATTTATAAACTTTATTTTATAGACTATCAAAAGATTTAAAAAGGCCCTCTCGGAGATGGGATTTGGTCCTCCTCGTGGAGGATACAAACTAGAGGTGAAAAAATGAATGGAATAAACCTAAGAAAGTTGGGCGCAATAGTCGCCGGAGGAGCAATTTTGGCTAGCTCTGTGGCATTTGCTGGACTTGTTTTCCAGAACACAGAACTGGTTAACGCAAACGGCCAGCCGGTCGCGAAGATCGTAGTTGGCGAGGATGCGGCAGCCTCTGACGGTGTTGCAGCAGCCATGATAGCGACCAAGATCGCAAACAGCGCGTACGCCGAGAAGGTGTACACTGCAGCGGTCCAGGGAACAGCTACATGCGGCGCAGCAGCAGCCGGAGCGGCATGCACAGTGACGGACAAGACCGTGACCCTTTCGATAGTCTACCCGGGAATGACCGGAACGGCTATCCATGAGTTCGCGCCCCTGATAGCGGAAACGCTTGACAGGGAAGTGAACGACAGGGCACCGGACTACCAGTCAGTATCGTCTGACCTTGAGGATGAGAAGTCTCACCCGTTCCAGGACCAAGACGGAGCTGTCTTCTTGTCGAGCGTAATACCTGAGTCTGACGCAAACGAGGACACGGCCAGGTACTACAAGATAGACGGCAGCCAGTTGAGCGCGCTTGCGGACTACTCGATGGCGAGCAAGACTGCAACAAGCACATACACTGAGGCCCAGAAGATATACCTTATGGGATACACAGCGTACGACTCCAACGAGGAGGCGGTGAAGTATGTGCCCGAGTCAACAGTTTACCAAATGGTGTTCGGCCCAGACGAGGAGGGACTTTCCCTTTGTCCGGGTGACGACGGAACAGCGGTTGGAGACTGCGACGAGACGGACGCTCTTGGCAAGAACAGGTACAAGATAAAGCTTCTTGGATCTGACTGGGTCATAAGCGACGTTGTAGAGGGAGATGGTGCAGTCTTGAACGCGACTGACGGGGCTGTGTACGGCTCTGACACTGCAATGGCGGTGCCTGAGGACTCGACATTCACCCTGAAGCTCGCAAAAGAGGCTTCATACAACCCGGCGCTCCACAAGGGAGAGTGCATGAACACGACAGACGCGAAGATCTGCCTTTCGGACATTTCGAGGGAAACCGGAACCGAGAACACGCACCCGGCAATTCTTTCGATATATGACACCGCAGGAAACCTTGTGACTGAAAAGCAGGTTACCGAGGGAACAACCGAGGAGATCGTTGTCGGGACAAAGACCATAAAGGTCCACGTCTACCAGACAGCGCCTGGTTATGCCATGCAAGCCATGTGGGCCGAGATTGCCATATACGCGGACGAGATTGAACTCAACGAGGGCAAGGAGTTCACGTATGGAATCGAGGGCTGGGATGGAGACGACTCCAACTGGAATGTCTACTTTGGCCTTGTCGACGTCAACTCGAACGGAGCTGACGAGGACGTGAGCAATGCGACAGGCATAAGGGCAATAACCTTTGCAACGACCGAGAGCGATGCGATGAGCGAGGGCGACCTCTTTGAGGGAGACTCTTACTACATCATCGACAGCGAAGGATACCAGGGCTTCCAAGTCACAAACAACGGGCTTGAGGACTGGAACATGGACAGCCTGAAGTTCGAGTACAAGAGCGGAGGAACCGCTGCTACTGCGAACATAACTGAGTACGTTAAGATAACGTCTCAGCAGGACAAGGCGTTCGACGTCGACGGAATGGGCTGGAAGAGGGGAAGCACGCTCCTTATCGGCTACAATGAATCCGGCGGTGTCGTGGCGCTGAAGGACAGCGACAACGAATGGCAGGTTGACACATACTCGAATGAGGACATCTTCTACGAGTATGCGGGAGACCAGTCGCTGATAGTGTCTGAGGACTTCGACAACACTGGGGATTCGTCCGTACCGGCGAACTTGGTGAACTTCACAGTCACCTACGTTGAAAACGTGGGAGACGTGAACGCAACGGACTCCATAACGGGCAACATGTCGTTCTTTGTTGACTTCTCTGCGGCAGACGGGCTGCTTGGGGAAATCGACGGCAACGACGATGAGGTGATGTTCGGCATACCTGCTGAGCTTGGCGGAACATACGGATACTCTGACGGAGATACGTATGACGTAGGATTCGTAACGCCGAGGGGAACCGAATTCAGCTCTGAATCGACGACCACAAGGACGTACAAGGTGCCTGCATATGTGAGGCACGTTCTGATGGCGGTCAAGCCGACATCTGTGAACGCCTCAAGGAACTCCGAGATAATCGGACCTCTCCACGAGGGAGACTCTGCGACTGTTGGTGGAACCATCACGGTCACTGTTGACTCCATAGACGTGGAATCGTCCGCATCTGTCAGCGGAGGGAGCTCGGGAAGCGCAGCGGACATGAGCAAGGTTTCGGCAGTCATAAAGGACTCGTCCGGAGCAACAATGTCCACGCTTACTGCAAAGGATGTCTATGCGATAGACGCAGCGCAGTTTGTGTACCTTGACTCGCAGGCGCCTGCGACGGGAACAATAATCACCGTCGGCGGCCCGGCAGTCAACTCTGTAACGGCTGCAGCCATGGAAGGAGCTGCGGTTGACTTGTCAGCAGACAACCCTGTCGTAACGAAGGAGGCTGGGGACAAGATAATCGTTGCAGGATGGACAGCAGACGACACAATAACGGCTGCAGCGCAGTTCATCGCGGCACTTAAGGCGCAGTGAATAGCTGAACCTTAACCCTTTTATTTTTTTATTTTCTTTTTTCTAAATTCAAGCCAGCGCCAGCTGATGCTCTAAACGCTTTTTCTTTCCCCAAGAAGCTTTTTAGGAAAAAGCTTCAGCAAAAACGACGTCGGTTTTTCCCTGGGCTTTTTCTAAAAAAGCCCAAAAGAAAGGACTTTTATAAACCTTTCTTAGGAACCTCTAAATGATGGATGTCATAATCGCGCTGGACGGGTACGACGACATGTTCGACGACTTCGACCCGCAGCCGTATATAGAGCGCAACATCTCCGCGGACTTCATAGACGCGCTCGGCAACAGGATGAGGAAGCTGGATCCCAAGGACAGGGTCAGCGTAACGCTTACGCTTCCCTCCTACAAGAGGGTGATGAAGGACGAGCGCATGATAAGGGAGAGGCTGGGCGAGCACTTCTGGAACATGGCGCGCTACTGGGCGGACAAGGAGGCGGAAAAAAGGAACTACTCCCTTGGGCTCGTGCTGCTGGGCCTTGCGATATTCAGCATTGGCCAGTTTATAATCCACAACTACGCGCACTTCTATGACGAGTTCATAATAATACCGGCATGGTTCCTGACCTTCAACGGACTGGACGAGTTCCTGGTGGGAAAGCCCAAGATAGCGGCAAAGAAAAGGTTCTACGACGCCCTGAACGGCGCCAAGATAACATTCAGGGATGAGGACTACTTTGGCAATGCTATTTAAAGTTTTCATTTGAAAAAGGTTCCAAGATGGACGCAATAATAAGCCTTGACAGCTATGACGACGTGTTCGACGACTTCGACATAAGGCCGTACAAGGAGCGCTCGCTTTCGGCTGACTTCATCAACGTGCTCAACGAAAGGGTGAAAAAGGTGGACTTCGCAAGGGAGATGACGCTCATCCTCACGATGCCGAAAAAGTCAAGGAACAGGAACCATGAGCGCGCGATAGAGAAGAGGCTCAGGGAGCACTTGGAAAGCGCGGCCAAATACTGGAGCGGAAAGGCGAAAGACACAAGGAACTCCGGAATATTCTACCTGCTGCTCGGCCTTGCGATATATGTTGCGGGCGGGGTAATCGGAAACGACCTCTACATCGCAAGGCAGTACCTGCTCATACCGTCCTGGTTCCTGATATGGCACGCGCTGGACCTTATTGTCATGGACATACCCAAGATAAACGCAAAAAGGGACTTCAACAGATACGTGTGCAACGCAAGGATAACATTCAGGGACGCGGAGTACTTCGAGATGTGGTCATGATGGCGATAAGGGACGCGGTTGTGATGTGCGCAGGCAACGGCTTCGGCCTTTGGCCCATAACCGAAACCGTGGCAAAGCCCATGGTCAAGCTGCTTGGCAAGAGCCTGCTTTTCAGGATACTGGAAGGCCTAAAGGACGCGGGCATACGCAACGCCCATTTTGTCACAAGCCATTTGGAGGAAAAGGTCATTGCAGAGGCGAGGGTTGACTGCGAAAGGCTCGGCATAAGCCCGTTTTTCATTCACCAGAAGAGCAGGCTTGGGACCGCGGATGCGGTAAAAAGCGTTGAGGGCGCCATAAACGGGCCGTTCATCGTTGCGTCGGGGGACCACGTGCTTGACATGGACATCTACAAGGGCGCGGTGAATGCATTTAGCGGAGAAAGCCTGGTTGTGCTCAAAAGGGTGAGGAACCCGTACGCATACGGCGTAGCTGAGGTTGAAAACGGCGTAATAACAGGGATGATAGAAAAGCCCCAGCAGCCGAAAACGGACTTGGCGAACGTGGGAATCTACATTTTCAACGAAAACATATTCAAGGAGCTGCGGGGCGTGAGGCTTTCTGTAAGGAATGAGTATGAGATAACCGATATCCTTAAGGGAAAGAGGGCGTTTGTGACAGAAAAATACTGGCTTGACGTTGGCATGCCATGGATGCTGCTTGAGGCGATGGACTTTTTGTTCTCAATTGAAAAGCCCCGCATGGACGGCGAGATGCGCAAGACAGAAACAGGGAGCGGCAGGATAATATTGGAGGAGGGCGCTGTTGTCGAGGAATCTGCCATAGAGGGAAACCTCTATCTGGGAAAGAACGCGCGCATGGGCCCGTTCTCGACGATTAGGGGCAATGTCTGCATAGGCAACAACACCTCCATAATGGAAAACTGCGCAATCACAAGCACCCTGATGGGAAGGGAAAACAATATTGGCGCAGGATGCATTATCAGCGACAGCGTGATGGGGAACAGTGTTGACATCGGCGCATCCGCCAAGTTCTCCAGCCAGAAGCTGGACAAGGGGCCTGTGACAATAGAGACCAGGAAGGGGCCAAAGACCGCGCCTGGAAACTTCGGCGCCGTTGTGGGAGACAACGCCAAGATTGGCATGAACTCCTCCGTGCTTCCGGGAAGGCTGATTGGAACCGATGCGTGGATAGCCCCGAACTCTGTTGTCAGCAGGAACGCAGGCATAAAAGAAATGTTCGGATTTGTCAAACAACAGTGACAAGCACTGTCCTTTCCCTTGGCCCGTCAAGCTCCACAAGGCAGATGCCCTGCCACCTTCCAAGCGCAAGCGCTCCGCCCTTCACTGGAATTGATTGGCCCTGGCCGATTATCATGGACCTTATGTGCGCGTCCGCATTTCCATCTATCTTGTCATGTTTCCAGACTCCTGACGGCACCTGCTTCTTCAGGAAAGCGATGAAATCCTCCTTCAATGACGGGTCATAATTCTCGTTCACAAGTATCGCGGCGGTTGCGTGCATCGCATGCACCAGGCATATGCCGTCCTTTGCCCCGGATTTGCGGACTATTGCCGCAACGTCCTTTGTTATGTCAATCATCTCTTCCCTTTCCTTTGTTGAAACGCATATCTCTCCAACGAATGCCATAAGCCCACCACAACCATTTTAAACACGGCTGGAATAAAAGAATATCGGTGATGAGAATGAAAACCATAACCATAGTCGAGGAGGACAGGGTGGGGCTGCTTATGGACATTTCCTACATCCTGGGAAAGGAAAAGATAAACATCGAGAGCATAACGGCAAACTCCGTTGGCGGAAAGGCCATCATCACCTTGACCGTCAGGGACGGGAATGGGGCAAAGAAGACCCTGCTGAAGAACGGATTCCACATCATAGAAGAGGACATGCTCATGGTTTCCCTGAAGGACAGGCCAGGGGAGCTTGCGACGCTTGCGAAGCTGCTCAAGGACAACAACATAAACCTGCAGAACCTGTACATGGTCTCTAAGGACTCAAAGAACACGATCATCGCGATAAAGCCGGACAAGCCCAAGAAGGCCGCTGACATACTCAAGAGGAATAATTACAGTATAGAGGAGCCTTGACCGGACATTTGTTAGCCAAGCGCCTAGCCAAAGCGCTACGCATTTAAATGCCGCATCACAACTATCCAGCAGGTGCCAAACATGAAATGGATGATTGCGATTTTGTTTATAGCTGCGATAGCGCTTTTTGGGTGCATCCAGTCGGGAGATGGGGTGCTTGTGGGAAACGACAGCGACATTCACGGCTGCAAGGGTTCCGCCGGATACTCGTGGTGCGAATCATTGCAGAAGTGCATACGCGTTTGGGAGGAGAACTGCACTGCCGGCAACGGAACCGGCATCGC
Organism: Candidatus Micrarchaeia archaeon; assembly: GCA_041500405.1. Classification (GTDB taxonomy): domain Archaea; phylum Micrarchaeota; class Micrarchaeia; order Anstonellales; family J096; genus JAPLWW01. Next base: position 10,916 of record JBGQMB010000002.1, read on the forward strand.
CAACCCCGCGTCGGTCAATTGCGTGAATAAGGGATACAATCTTACGATAAGGACTGATGCCGAAGGCGGGCAGTATGGCATTTGCTGGAAGGACGGATACAGTGAATGCGAAGAATGGGCGTTTTACAGGGGCGAGTGCCAAATCGTCGCAATCAATGCTACAGGGCTGGAGCCAAGGGCAGAGGGCCAGTTCTGCGGCGGGATAGCCGCGATACCGTGCCAGAAAGGCTTGCACTGCAAATTGGACGGAACTTATCCGGATGCAGGCGGGAAGTGCATAAAGGATTGCGGCTGCAAGCTTATGACCAACGGAGCCGCGATGGGGTGCTTCGGCTGCGTCTATGTCAAGGAGCTTGGGTCATTCAACTGCACGAGCGCGCCAAAAGGCTGGCAGGTCTATGAAAAAGAGCCTGGCGCGATAGGCATACCTTATACATGCTACTGCGCAAGTTTCGGACCTGTGCATGCCACAATCAATGGTGTCAATACTACATATGCCGCACACGGCGGATGCGAGCTGGCGCAGTGAAAGCCCGATACGATTTTAAAATGGTCGGGGAAGAATGATTGCGTGGATTATTCCGAGCAGATAGAGAGGATGGTCGAGGAGCCCACGTGGCGCTCCATGCTTGCGGAGCTCATAATAAGGCACAAGCTCGACCCATGGGACATAGACATTGACGTGCTTGCGGAACATTTCATGAAGCGCATAAAGGAGATGAAAAACGACAAGTTCACTGTTCCTGGAAACGTCATACTCGCATGCTCCATCCTGTACAAGTTCAAGACCCTTATGCTGAGGATAGGCGAAGACGAGGAGCAGCCCATTGACGTCTCCTTTGACATAAACGATGTCAAGGAGCTTTCAGCAAGGCCCGCAAGGAAAAGGCCCATAACCATCGTTGAGCTGATGAAGGCCATGGAAAAGGCCATGAAGTACGAGCCAAAGATAGAGACCGCGATGGCAACGCAGCCCGGGAATGACATAAAGCACACCATTGACGAGCTTATGGAGGCGGATTACAGCTATGAATATAACGAGGATGACATGTCCTCAAGGCTTGAGGCGATAACGGAAAAGATAAAGAAGGCCAGGGACAGCGAGGGCATAGCTCTTTTCTCCAGCATAGTGGACGAAAGGGGCGTTGTTTATTCCCTTTTGCCCGTTCTTTTCCTGGCAAACGAGGGCCTGCTTGACCTCAAGCAGGACAAGATATTCGGCGAGATAATCATAAGATACAAAGATGTGGTTGCAAATGCACGGCCTTAGCACAAAGGAGCTTGTGGAAGCGATACTGTTCTCCGTTCCGGAGCCGTTCAGCGCAGAGGATTTGGCATTCAAGACCGGAAGGAAAACTGGGGATGTCAGGAAGGCGCTGGAGGAGATAATTGCGGAATACGCGGCAAGGAACGGCGTCATTGTCATAGAGAGCATAAACAACAAATGCGCGATGATGATAAGGAGGGAAATCGCGCCCTTCCTCCGCAAATACATAAGGGAGGCGGAGCTCACGCCTTATGAGCTCAAGATGCTCGCGATAATAAGCAAGCACAACGGAATACTGAAGAGCCAGATGGCAAAGGCCATGGGAAGCGGGGTTTACGACCACATCAGGAGCCTTGTGGAAAAGGGATTTGTCAATGAAATCAGGATAGGCAGGAGCACCTCGCTGAAAACGACGGGCAAGGTGCCTGAAAAGGTTGCGCAGGCGGCCGGGAAGCCGGCAGAGGCGCAGCAGGAGCAGCCCAAGAGTGAAACGGCAGGCGCAGAAAGCGCCGCCGGGGCAGAGACAAAGGCAGCCGAATCTGCCCAGCCCACGCAAGAAAATCCGCCTCAATGAGCCAGCAATAGCCCAATGTTTTAAACTTATTGAGCCATAGCCCAGCATGGCCGCAAAGGAAATCAGGTGGGGCATTGAAGGGATAATCAAGGACGACAGCGAATTCCATGCCCTTGTGGAAGCCGCAAGGGAGGATGTAAAGAAGATACAATCGTTCCGCTCCAGCCTTTCCCCGCGCATGCCGATAGAGAAGTTCAAAGAAATAGTAATGCTTGAGGAAAGCCTGCATGAGAAGATTGCGCGGCTTTCGTCATATGCAGGCCTTATGTCAAGCGCTGACGTGAAATCCCAGCAGGCAATGAAATACGGCTCTTTGCTTGACACCCTTTCCATAGAGATTGCTGACGCGGTAAGGTTCGTTTCGCACTGGATGAAGGGAAAGGACGTTGAAGGGATTGAGAAGCTGGATGACGGAAACGCAAAAAGGCTTTTTGCCGCAGTCCCTGAACTGGAATACAACATGAACTACGGCAGGCTTGCTGCAAGGCACACGCTTTCTGAAAAAGAGGAAAGCATAATACACAAGAAGGAGACAAACGGGATAGACGTGGTCTCTGAATTGTACAATCAGATAACCAACGACTTCTCGTTCATATTGGAAATCCGCGGAAGGAAAAAGAGGATAAACAACGTTGAAAAGGTCTCCAGCCTTTTCACAAGCCCGGACAGGGAGACAAGGAAGGCGGCGTATTCCGCCCTGCTTGGGACTTACAGGGAAAACAGGGAAAAGCTGTTCTGCATCTATTCGGCAATCGCAAAGGACTGGAGGATAGACTGCGACATGAGGGGGTTTGCGTCGCCGATATCCTCAAGGAACTTCGCCAACCAGGTTCCGGATGGCGCTGTGGATGCGCTGCTCGAATCATGCGTTGCCAACGCGCCGGTTTTCCACCAGTATTTTCGTGAAAAGGCGCGGATGCTTGGGCTTGAAAAGCTGGAAAGGCATGACGTTTATGCGCCGCTGATCAACGAAAAAAAGGAAAACTACTCATACAGCGGCGCAATGAAGACAGTGCTTTCGTGCCTTGGCGAGTTCAGCCCAAGGTTCAGGGAAAAGGCGGAAATGGCCATAAATGAAGGCCATGTTGACGTTTACCCAAGGGAAAACAAGAGGCACGGCGCATTCTGCGCGGCAATAACCCCGAAAATCAATCCGTATGTTTTGCTGAACTTCACTGGCAGGAGAAGGGACGTTTTCATACTTGCGCACGAGCTGGGCCATGCGGTGCACGACATATATTCGTCGCGGCTGCCGATAGGCGCGATGCACGCTTCGCTTCCGCTTGCAGAGACCGCATCAACCCTGAGTGAGCTGGTGCTTTTCGACAAGCTGCTGGAAAAGGCGGAAGGCGAAAACCGGGCAGGGCTGCTGTCAAACAAGGCCGGGGAAAGCTGGGCAACGATAACGCGGCAGTGCTGGTTCACGGTTTTTGAGAAGGAGGCACATAGGAGAATATACGACGAAAACATAAGCGAGGAGGAGCTCAGCAAGCTTTATTATGACACCACTCTGCCGCAGTTCGGGAACAGCGTGAATTTCGGCAAGGAGTTCAGCCATGAATGGGCATACATAGCGCACATCTTCCATTCCCCGTTCTACTGCTATTCGTACAGCTTCGGGGATTTGCTTTCGTTCGCGCTTTATTCAAGGTATAAAAAAGAGGGCAAGGATTTCGTGCCAAGCATAGAGAAAGTGCTCTCAAGCGGCTCAAGCAGGGCGCCTGCTGATGTCCTGCTGGACCTGGGCTTTGACATAACCAAGAAATCTTTCTGGGATTCGGGGTTTGATGTGCCGAAAGGATGGATAAGCGAGATGGGAAAGCCCTGAGGTTTTGTTTCAAAAAATATGTTTTTGTGGTTGAAAAAACATTCCCTTTATAATGAAAAACGGGCAAAACGAATTAAACTGGTGTTTTGCATGAATAGCATTGATTATGAAAGATTGATAATAATACTTGCAGGGATTGTGATTGTCAGCGGGGCAACGCTGCTGGTTTCGGATTTCCTCAGGGGAGGAAGCCAGGCGCAGACCTACATCGTGAGCTATTCGGACGGCAATTCGACCGCGGTCGGCGTGGCAACGAAGCTTCCGGACGGGACTTACAGGCTGGACAGCGGCAAACTGCTTAGCGCCAGCGCAAACAACATTTCAGTCATAAAGGCCGTGGCCTGCGCGAACGCCTCTGTGGCAAGCTGCCAGAAGTGCGAAACGTGCCCGGAGACTGTTGACACTTGCGCAAATACAACGAACGCGAACCAGACCCAGGAAACGCCGTCTTGCTTTAGCAACAACGAAAGGTGCAGCTACAGCAAGGAATGCTGCTCAGGATACTGCAACACAAGCGCAGGAAGGTGCGGCGTGATGCCGTCCTGCTACGGAGTCGGGGAGATGTGCACAGCATCTGCGACAGCCGGCAACGCGCTGAGCTGCTGCAGCGGGCTTTCCTGCAACCCCAACACCGGGGCTTGCGAGGAACAGTGCAAGGCGATAGGCATTGCGTGCGACAAGGACACCGCGTGCTGCTCAGGATACTGCAATGACGCAACAAAGAAATGCGACAACAAGAACGTAAGTTACCAGTGCACGTCGCAATACTGCGCCAGCGGAACATTGTACACGTCGTGCCACTGGGACAGTGACATATCAAGGTGCGCGTGCAACCAAGCGGCGTGCGACAGCCAGCAGTGCACAAGCGACGGAACTGGATGTGTTGAGAACACCGCATGCACCGAGAACAGGAAGGACTGCCAGTCCAGCAGCGACTGCTGCTCAAAATACTGCAACACGACTGCCGGAACATGCGCCGCATACCCGAAATGCGACGCATCCTACTGCGAAAACGGGGTGTTCTACACCAACTGCGCGTTCAACTTCATGTACAACGGATGCAGCTGCAGCGGCGAATCCATATGCAGCACAGGCAGATGCACTGAAAGCGGAACCGCATGCGACAAGCAGGCGTGCCCTGAAAGCTACTGCAAGAACGGCGTGCTGTTCTATGAGTGCGCAACAAACGCAAACGGAGGATGTTCGTGCAAGCAGAGCGCATGCCCAAGCCAGCAGTGCAACGTGGACGGGTGGACGTGCGCAGAGTAGATATCAGAGCGCAATGAAAACGGCAGCGAATGCCGTTAATTTTCTATTTTGAAAGGCCCAGAATGCTTTTTAGCAAAACCGGCAGCTTCTTTATGCCGTCATCGCCGCTGAAGTGCCCCATGTTGTGCTTGACTAACACTTTGGCGTTCAGGTTATTTTTGAAGAAGTCGGCATAATGGGGCGAAACATAAGGGTCATTGTCGGAATGGATTGCAACAAATTTCCTGCAATGGGACCTTATCTTTTTCCAATCTATCGGTTTCGTGAAGAAGCTGCCCAATTCCTCGAAGCCAAGGTTCGATGTGAATCCCGCGACCAGCACAACCCCGCCGACTTTTTCGTTGCGCTTAAGCGTCTCAAGATATCTCAATATCGTTATGCAGCCCAGGCTGTGGCCCGTAAGATAGCAATCCTTGTCCGGGGTTTTGACAATTTTTGCCAAATGGCTTAACCAGGGATTCATTTTCGGGTGTTTTGTGTCCGGCATTGCCGGAACGGACACGTTGAATCCTCTCTTTTCCAGCTCATCCTTTAGCCACGGCCTCCATCCTTCTTTGGGAGACCCTTCCCAGCCATGTATGACAAAAACCCGCTTTTTCATATGCTTCAACCCCGTTTTGCGATTTAGCCCCGCCCGGATTCGAACCGGGGTCCCCAGGTCCAGAGCCTGGTATCCTTAACCGCTAGACTACGGGGCTTTTTGCACTATCCCTTACGCTGGGCAACTTTTTAAAAATCCTGCTGTGCTCAGTCCGACTGAGGGTTTTGCCGTTCCAGAGGAACCTTTCAAGAAGAACGTCCCCCTCAAAGCCGTTTTGCCCGGACTCAAGCAAAAGCTCCTTTGTATTGCCCAAAATCACGTATCCGTTTTCTTTTTTCGCGATTTTCCCGCTTATGTTGTACAGCCCTTCCTCTTCAACAGCGTCCGCGCCTTTGAACCCCGCCTTCTTGAGCACTGCAAGCGTTCCGCTGTATCCGAGCTGGACCGCGCCGAACGAGAAATCGCACCCGCGAAGCAGTATCTCGTCCCCGTAAACCAGCCTGTACTTGTCATACTGCGTCCTCCAAAGCCTCAAGACCGTTTTTCCCTCTTCATTCACAATCCCGATGTCCCTGAAAGACGTTTTCGGCGTGTTGACTATTCCTGAAACATAGTCAACAGTGGCTTTCAAACTGAATCCTTTCATGCCGTCCTTGAGTTCCTTTATGCTGGCAAGGCCAGGCCCCGTAAGCCCCCTTTCCTCGGCTATCAGGCCTATTGCCTTGTCCCTGTCAACGAGCCCGGAAAGCTCCTCCATCTTTTCCTTGATTTTGGCTTCCAGCTCGTCCTTGCCCATGCTGGACTCCAGCATATCGTTTGGATCCATCAGATTGGATTGATGTTTGCCCTTTAAATCCTTATTCGGGGCCATGGAAACGGTTTAAAAGCATTCCCATAACAACTAAGTTACACGCTCTGGTAGTGTAATGGTTAGCATACGAGCCTGTCACGCTTGCGATCCGGGTTCGAATCCCGGCCAGGGCGAAAGCCTTTCTGCGCCAGCGGGCGCCAGCACACCAGTAGCGTTTTTAACCTTCTCTTTCAAGATAACAACAAGCAGCAAAGGCCGCTGAAGTGGTGAAAATGGACAAGAAGGACTTTTCAGAGTGGTATTCCTGGATACTCAAGGAGGCAGAGCTTGTTGACATAAGGTACAACGTCAAGGGATTCGTGGTCATGAGGCCCTGGTCGTTCTCTGCCATAAAGAGGATGTTCCAGCTTTACGAAGAGGAAATGGAAGGCCTTGGGCACAGCCCTGTCCAGTTTCCCGTCGTTATACCGGAGGCGAACCTCAAGAAGGAGGAAGAGCACGTAAAGGGCTTCGAGAACGAGATTTTCTGGATAGAAAAGGGCGGAAAGACGGTGCTTGAGGAAAGGCTGGCGCTGAGGCCCACAAGCGAGACCGCGGTATACCCGATGTTCGCGCTTTGGATAAACGGCAGAAGCGACCTCCCGATAAAGATGTACCAGAGCGGAATGGTCTGGAGATACGAGACAAAGGCCACAAGGCCCCTGCTCAGGGCAAGGGAGATAATCTGGATAGAGACGCACTGCGCGTTCGCCGCAAAGCAGGACGCGGAGAGGCAGGTCAAGGAAGACGTGGCAATGGCGGAAAAAATCATAAAGGGGCAGTTCGGGATTCCGTTCCTGTTCTTTGAAAGGCCGCAATGGGACAAGTTCCCAGGCGCTGACAACACTTATGCCGCGGACACGCTGATGCCGGACGGAAAAGTCCTGCAGATAGTGACCACGCACATGCTCGGACAGAACTTCTCAAAGCCGTTCGGGATAAAATTCACTGATGACGACAGCCAGGTGAAATACGTCTGGACAACCTGCTGCGGCCCGGGCATCTCAAGGCTGTACGCCGCTATGATATCATTGCACAGCGACGACAAGGGGCTGATTTATCCATACCATCTTTCGCCGATACAGGCGGTCATAGTCCCCATATACAAGGGGGAAAACAGGGGAAAGATAGACAAGTACGCAAACGCGCTTTTTGGGCAGCTGGAAAAGGCCGGAATAAGGGCGCATTACGACACTACGGAGAGCACGCCTGGCTTCAAATACAACAAATGGGAGCTCAAGGGCGTGCCGGTGAGGATTGAAATCGGCGAAAGGGAGATTGACGCGAACAAGGCCGTGGTCGTGGCAAGGGACACAAGGGAAAAAACCGCAGTCGGGATTGCGGAAGTTCCTAAAACAGTGGAAAGGACAGGCAAGGCGGTGTTCCAAAGGATGGCAAAGGCAGCCAGGCAGAAGATGGATGAAAACATCGCAAGCGCGGATAGGATGGATGCGCTTGGCAAGCTTCTTGAAAGCGGAAAAATCGCGAAGGTGCCGTTCTGCTCGATTGGAATGGATGGAAAGCCGTGCCACGAAAAGATAAAGGAAAGCCTCAAGGCGGAAGTCAGGGGCGTTTTGATAGGGGAAAAGGAAGCGCCGAAAGGCAAGAAGTGCGTTGTTTGCAACAAGGAGGCGCACGTCTATGCGTATGTCGCGAGGCAATACTGATGGCAATGCACGAGATGTGCAGGCTTGATGCCCTTGTGCTGGATAAGGAGCTAAAGAGACTGGAGGGCTCGTTCTTCAACAAGGCGTTCTGGCACGGGGACAACATATTCAGGATAAAGACCAACAAGGGAAACGTCACGTTCGAACTTGGGAAATGGGTTATGGCGGACAAGCCGGAGTCGGAGCCTAGGGAGAATCCCTTTTCCGACCTTATGAGGAAGGAGCTGGACAACCAGTACCTTGAGGAGATTGGCTTTGTCAACGGCGACAGGCTGCTGAGGATGAAATTCAGGACAGCAACGCTTTATGTTGAGATGTTCGGCAGGTCCAAGGCTGTTCTTGTGGACAGCGATGGAAAGACAATCGGGTTCTTTGTCAAGGACAACAAGGAAAGGCTGGAGATAGGCCAGGACTACAAAATCCCTGAAACAGTGCCGCTTGAGGCCAAGGCGGTTGTCAAAACGGGGGAACAGAAGCCTGTCGGCGCGATACTGGCAAGGATGATCGGGAAGGTTTACTCGAAACACATCCTGGAAAAGGAGGGAATTGCCGAAAGCTCAATGGACTATGACGCCAGGAAGCTGGATGCGCTGGCAAAAAAATGGCTAGCATCTGCAAGGCCGTATGCCAAGCCGGATTTCTCGGATTATGCCGTGCTTCCGGTCTTTGAAAACGCGCAGGGGCAGGAAACGCTCTCAATGGCGATAAAACAATGCATTGAAAGCGCGGAAAGCGCCAACCCGGAGCTTGAGAAGCTGAAAAATTCGAAGCGAAGGATTATTGAAACAACGGAAAAATACGCGGAAAAGGCAAGGGAATTCAAGGAAAAAGGGGATTTCATATACGCCAACTACGAGGAAACTGAAAAGGCGCTCGCGCACGCAAAGAACATGGAAACGGACGCGTTTTTAAGCAAAAGGAAGGCGACGATTGACAAAAAGGAGAAAACCGTTGAGTTAGATATCGGACAATAGTTCATTCTCAGGCGTTTCCAAATGTTTTTATACATAATCCGGCATAAGTTAGACTATGAAATTCAATGTGCTTGAAAGAGAGATAAATGTTGGATGGAATCACATTTTCGCAATTGTTGGCGTGATGCTCGTTTTCGCAATCTTGGACATTGCTTCAGCCGTAGCGCTGCATGTTTTTAGCGATGAGAACGGCAACGTGTCTCCGGAGATCGCATTACTGTTTGGTGTAGCGGGCGTATTCTTCCCTGTGGTTTTCGCTTTTGCTGCAATTGCCATTGCCGTTGGCATGTTCAAGATGAAGAAAGACGCCGCCTTATGCCGTTCCCTTGCAGGGGCTTTTCTCCTTGTCATGCTGGGCGTGGCCATATTGGGCGGACTGGGCATTCTAGACAACATAATATCCTATCATCCCACAGAGGTAATATTATATCTTATGCAGACAAGCATAACATTCTTGGCTGGCGCTCTAGTCGGCACCGCTATGGCGTATCTCTGGATGCTGGCAATATCTGCGCCAGACATGCAAAAGGCCAGGAAGATGGCGGTCCCGGCTGCCGTTTTTTCATTGATACTGTATATTATTTCAATTCTTCCGATGGTGATTCGTGTTGCGGAAGGGCAGTATATCCTATCCTACTTCTTTTACTCCATTGCTACTGCAGATGCCATCATTTATCTTCTGTCGCACTTTGTCTTCGGCTTCATCATCCTCTACCATATATGGGGTAAGAAGCTCGATAATGCGGCATATCTGTTTGCGGCGCTGTATCTGGTTTCGCCGGTCGTGGCGATGGCGGGAGATTTCCTGGCATATGGGGCTCTTGAGGCGTGGGCGACCTTGATGACCGTCGTGAAGCTTGCCTTGGTCTACGGCATCAGCCGCCCTGACTTGAGGGACAGAATCAACAAGCTCCTCGGAATTTAGACGCATATGAAAGAGAAGCATCAGGATTAAAAACAGTTGCCAATAATAGGCGAATGGGGTTTTGATATGGGCGCAACCACCGAGAAATTTAAGAAGGAAAAAAACACTATTGACAAGATAGCGGAACTGATAAGGCAGAAAATGGAGGATGCCCAGGCCAAGAAGCAGGGTGACATCAAGATAATAAAAACCCAGACCCCGAATATAGCAGGCAGGGACATGCGCCTGCCAATGGCATGCGCCAGAAGGCTCGGAGACTGCCTTGACAAGGGCTCATTGGAGAGGTGGGCATGATGCCAATCCAGAAGAAGGAGTTCAAGCCGTTCGAAAAGGTGTCATTCGAGGCCAAGAAAAGGATAATCGACCTCTGGAAATTCATGAGGCAGGAGGACAAGGAGCATTTCATAAACCAGGTCGCGCTTGCGCTTTCGGTCTGGGGGTCAGACGACATGGGCAAGTCCATGGTCGCGCGCGTGATGGAAATCCTGGTGAAGGACGGGAGCAAGAACCTGTCTGATTTCGGGATTTACATCGACAAGCTCATACTCATAGAGCAGGGCAAGGCCGTGGAGGCAAGGAACGGCGACATTGTCAAGGCCATAGAGGTCGTTGACGCATACAGGATAAGGTATGAGATGAGCGCGGAGCCGCACAAGACGATATTCTGAATCAGAAAAGGCCCGGCAGTATCAGCAGTATGAAGCACGCCAGCGCGGAGTAGGAAACCAATTCCATTAGCCGCGCGTCCTTGACAAAGGACCTCACCAGGTGATAGCCGTCAAAAAGCGGGATTGGAAGCAGGTTTATCATGCCTATGGCGAAGTTGAGCCCGCACGTCAGCCCAAGCACGTTCATCATGAACTTTATTATCGGGTCCTGGAACACGACAAACGGGAGTATCGTGGACTCCGAGCATCCTGCTGTGGACTCTGAAAGGACGAAGCTGCCGCTGCTGGAAACGGAGGAGGCCATGCACGTATAGGCGTAATTGTTGAGCGCAAAATAGAAGAACGCCAGATACAGGAGCCCGAAAAGGAACCCGAACGTTATGTTGGACGCGCTTCCTGCGACAAGTATCCTGCTCCTGACCATGGGCCCGGCCCTCTCAAGCTCCCTGTCGCTCGGCTCAACGAACGCGCCGACCGGAAGGCTGCCAAAGAGCACGATGCCGGTCGAGTTTATGCTCACGCGCTCGGCCCTTGAAAGGAAGCCGTGCGCCATCTCATGCACCACCAAAAGCACTGCAATCGCAATTATGCCTTCCATAAAAGGAAGGTTTATGCCTGGAAGGACGAGCGTTGCGCCTGCCTTAAGGGAGATTGTCTGCCCAAGGACAAATATTGCATAAAAATTGTAAAGCACGTTGGCTGCGGCGACATAAAGCGATGCTATGGTCGCGCCCCCAAAGCCGAGCAGGAGCAGTGCCCCCGAAACCAGGATTGATGCTGAAACAACGGAAGAGCTGGAATCGGCAGAAGGCGGGTTGCCCATCGCAGTCATCGCGTATGACACGCCGAACGGATAGACTGCCATGAGCGCGAAAAGGAACGCCATTGAAAAAATGTAAAGCGCGGCCCTGTGCAGCGGCGGCCTCCATTTCATGAGGAACAGCATTATTGCGCCGAAGCTGACGAACAGCATCATGTCTGCCCAGAGCCTGAAAAAGGAGGCGTATTTCCGCCCCATCCTGTCTATGAACGTCACAAAATACCTGCTGCGCACCAAGAGCATGCCCAGTTCCGTCTGCATGAAGTGCCTTTTTGCATAGAAACGCGAGATTGCCACCATCTCAATGATAACGATAACGACTTTTGCGAGATTTGGAAGGAATCCGGCCGTTATTATCACATACATGAACAGCAGGGATGCCAAAAAAACCAGAATGTCGACCGAATCCATGGCAAGAGGTTGGTGTGCACATTTTAAAAAACATGGCGAAATGTTTGGCAAATGGCTAATAATCTATAATATATCGTCCGCAAAGTATCTATGGATTATCGCCTTTATCTCATAGCTCTTTTCGACATTTAGAGAAATTTGAAGGCCATAATTCGTAGGCTTTTGGAGTATGAACCTTTTCTTAATCAACCCCTCTGTCAAATCCTTAATCCTTCCTTTCAGATGCGGCGGCACTCCCTTTGCTGTATTCTCGAAAGCTGTGTGGCTCTCACCCCATTTTCTCCGGCGGGCAAGCTTGTGCAATATCATGGCTTCTAGTTCTTCATCTGATTCCATGAAGTTCACTTATGTTACCTTTCAAAGGGATAGATTTATAAACTTATTTATCAAAAATATCAACAATAGAATTGTATTGTGGATTGATTATAGTAAACAGAGACATAAGGATTACGGGAATTGGGATTATGGGAACATGGGTGGATGGGATATGGGAGAAGAAACAGTATTAATAGAATATCTAGGTAATACCCCTATAATTAGGATAACAGACTTTCTTCTTGAGAACAGGCTGTTTGATTATTCAAAAAAGCAGATAATAGATGAAACAGGACTTGCTAAGGCCACATTTTACAAATATTGGGGGAGGATAGTGGAGATTGGGATAGTTAAGGCCACCCGCTCATTCGGAAAAACGAAGCTGTACAGGATAAACGAGCAGAGCCCCGTCGTACAGCAGATAAAAAAGTTGGAACTTGTGCTTATTGAAAGCACAGCGCCGCAGCCAGCAACAGCCAAAATGCGTGTACCCGCCTAATACTAAAAATTAGCGAACTTTGGCAAATGCCGAAGTCCGGGGCTTATGCCTTTTTAACGTTTTTGAGCGGAGATGTATCAAGTGGTTTTGATGGACATCGTGATAAAGATAGGCGCTGCCGCCGGGGAAGGGGCCTTTGTTATGGGCGCCACTGCAGGCAGGCTGTTCGCAAGGGGAGGATACCACGTTTTCGGGTATCCCGAATACCCGTCCCTGATAAGGGGAGGGCACAACTCATACCAGATAATCGTCTCTGACAGGAAGCTTGACGCCCCGCTGATGGAAAGCGACGTTGTCATAGCAGTGAACAAGGACGCGATAAAGTTCCATGCCGACTCCATAAAGAAGGGAGGGCTCCTGCTCTACGATTCGGAGCTGGATGTAAGCGGCATGAGCATAAGGGAGGATGTGAAGAAGGTGGGCGTGCCTGTCGCAAGCATAATAAGCGAGCAGAAGGCGGACCCGAAGATGAAAAACACCGCCTATCTGGGGGCGATGCTCGCAACAGTGGATTATCCCCTTGAGTATTTGACAAAGGCGCTTGAGGACCAGTTTTCAAGGAAGGGAAAGGATGTTGTTGACATGAATGTCAGGGTCGCAAAGGCCGGATATGACTATGTCAAATCGCAGTTCAAGCCAAGCGCGGCCATAAAGCCGATAGGCGGGCCAAGGCCGTATATGACAGGCAATGATGCGCTTGCCATAGGATTCATAAGGGGAGGGCTCACGTTCTACGCGTCATACCCCATGACGCCGGCAACAACAATCCTGCATTACCTTATCAAGAACCAGGAGAAGGCCGGTATAGTGGTCCTGCAGGCAGAGGACGAGATAGCCGCCGCGAACATGGCGGTCGGCGCGGCTTTCGCAGGGGCAAGGGCCGCCACAGGGACCAGCGGGGGCGGATTCGCGCTGAAAACCGAGACTGTCAGCATGGCGGCAATGGCGGAAACGCCGGTCGTTTTCTTCCTTGCGCAAAGGTCCGGGCCTTCAACAGGCATGCCGACCTGGACCGAGCAGGCTGACCTGTTCCAGGTGCTTGGGGCGGGGCAGGGCGAATTCCCAAGGGTCATCCTTGCGCCGGCAGACGCAAAGGAGATGGTGCAGATAGGCGCAGACTCGCTCAACATAGCCGAGGAGTTCCAGGTTCCGGTTTTCGTGCTTTCAGACAAGTACCTTTCGGAGAACTATTATACGATAGACGGGCTTGACATGGCGCACTTCAAGGTCAATAGGGGAAAGCTCGCCGACAGGGGGCTTCCGGAGCTCAAGCCAGGGCAGAAGTTCAAGAGATACGAGATAACGCAGGACGGCATATCGCCAAGAAGCGTTCCGGGCGTTCCGAACGGCCAGCACGTTGCCTCAAGCTACGAGCACCAGGAGGACGGATATTCAACAGAATCGTTTGACATGAGGACCGCGCAGGTCGACAAGAGGCTTAGGAAGCTGGAAAAGATGCTGGCGCGCTCATACGAGCCGAAAATATACTCATTCAAGGGGGACGACGCCCTTGTTGTCTGGGGCTCCCAGCTCGGGCCGGCGCTCAAGGCCGCGGAAGAGGCGAAGATGGACGTCATACATTTCAGCTGGATATACCCGCTCAGCAAAGAGAAGATAATCAAGGCGTTCTCGAACTACAAGGCCGTTTATTTTGCGGAGAACAACAGGACCGGCGTGTTCGAAAAGGTCATGCTGCAGGAAACAGGGATAAGGCCCGTTGCGTCCATAAGGAAATACAACGGCAGGCCCCTGCTGCCCCACCAGCTGGTGAAGGCAATGGAAACCGTGAGAAAGACAGGAAAGGATTGCCTGATAAAGAATGAGGAATATGACAATTTCGAGTTCTACTCCCCATGGAGATACTGAGGTTTTCAAAATGGCAAACGTTAACGTTTTTGACGCGAATGAGAAGCCGCAATGGTGCCCTGGATGCGGGGACTACAGCATATTGGGCGCATTCAAGACCGCGATAACCGAACTCGGGCTTGACCCGCACAGGGTCGTGCTTGTGACCGGAATCGGGTGCGGAAGCAAGATAGCGCACTATGTCCGCGCGTACGGGTATGAGGGCCTGCACGGCAGGATACTGCCGCTTGCGGAGGGCATAAAGGCCGCGAACCCGAAGCTCACCGTGATTGGAATCGGCGGGGACGGGGACGGATTTTCGGAAGGAGGGAACCACTTCGTGCACGCGCCAAGGAAAAACCTTGACTATACCTATATCGTGCAGGACAACCACATTTATGCATTGACAACCGGACAGGCGTCGCCGACAACCCCGAAGAACCTGCCGACAAAGACGTCGCCAACGGAGCAATTGTACGAGGAGTACAAACCAATCGCCTCGGCGCTTGTCAATGGCGCGACATTCGTTGCGTCATCCTTTGCAGGCAACATGAGGCATACTGCGGACATGATGAAAAAGGCGATTGAGCATAAGGGATTCTCGTTCCTCCTTGTCTACCAGCCTTGCGTCACTTGGAACAGTGTGAACACGTACCAATGGTACATGCAAAGGTGCTATGACATCCAGAAGGCGGGGCACAACGCGTCCGATTTTGACGCGGCGTTCGCAAAGGCGCTTGAGCCGTACAGGAACGGCTTTGAGAAATTGCCTGTCGGCGTTTTCTACGAAAGCAATGCGCGCAAGCCGCTTAATGAAATCCATCCGACCCTGGCAAAGGGGATTTTCCCCGCGGAAAAGGACATATCCAGCGTTGACATTTCAGCCCTGCTGAAGGAGAACGAGTGAAACGTTGCTCGCCCCCGTCGGGATTTGAACCCGCATCTCAGGCTCCGGAAGCCCGCATTCTGATCCAGGTTGAACTACGGGGGCAAGGATAATGTTGCGGCAAAGGTGTTAAAAATCAGGCGGCGACGCAATCGCTGAATGACTTCATGAATAAGCGCAACGTTTCCGTGCCTATCAGATTCGCAACGTTGAGGAATGGCACGATTTTAAGATGGACCCGATATGTGGAATAGCCTCCGACCGTAAGGCTGTTTTTCCACTTTTCCTGTGATGAAACTAACAATTTCGTTAAATCGCCGCCTGCCTTGGCATATCTTTCTATGAGCATGGCGCAGGTTTCCACACGTCTGTCCGCCGCTGCCTTGTGCATGGCAGTCAAATTCTCATTGTCCTTTGCGGCAATCAGTTCTTTTACATTTCCGCCTGCCCTGGCATATTCCTTAATAAGTAAGATGCAAATTTCTGTATAACCTTCCCATGCTGCCACATACAAAGCTGTCCAGCCTATAGGGCTCTTTGCGGCGATGTCTGCGCCCTTCTTGATGAGCCGCCTAATCTCTGCAGCATTATTAGCGAATGCAGCGTTCATAAGCGCAAGATCCACCTCCTCGCGCTTCTGTTTTGACATCATCATCCTTCTAACGGACCTTGTGCCTGATACGAATCTGTGCATTGCCTTTTTCCTGAAACGGCCTTGCTCTTTTTCCTTCTGGCGCTGCATGCCTTTATTGTGCGGCAAACAGATTAAAAATAGCACAGCAGTGCCAAAATTAGAGGTGGGTTAGCGTAAGGGAGGATACTTCCTCCCTCGAAGGGGTTAAAAATCAGGCTGCAACGCAGTCGCTGAAGGATTTCATGAATGCGTTTCCCGTTGCGCCCACAAGCCATTCCATAGATCTGAGAAACAATGCAGTTTCATTGTGTTTGTTCAATTCGGCACGGTATAAGGCAGCATTGCCATCATTGTCCTTTGCAATTATAAGTTTCTTTACGTTCCCGCCTAACTTTGCATATTCATTCAATAAAAAAGCACAAGTTTTGGTATTTCCATTCTCTGCGGCATTGTGCAGGGCTGTGTAGCCATACATTTCCTTTGCGGCGATGTTCGCACCGGCCTTGATGAGCCGCAATACCTTTTCGTTGTCGCCCCTCCATGCGGCGCTGATGAGTGTTTTATCCAACTCCTCGCGCCTCTGTTTTGATATCAGCATCCTTCTAACGGACCTTGTGCTTGACTTCATCAGGCGCATCATTGTTTTCCTGAAACGGTCCGGCTTCTTTTCTCTCTGGCGCTGTGCCATGGCTTTATTATGCGGCAAAGGGGTTAAAAATCAGGCTGTGCACTCATTGAACGATTTTAGGAAGGCTGCTGCTGTTTCGATGCCGAACATTTCCCTGAACAGCCTGGTTGCAAGGAACTGCGCGGTTTCGGTGTGTCCTTTCTCTGAGGCCATGCGAATGGCGGTCTTGTCCCAACTGTCTTTTGCGGAGATAAACGCCTTTACGTCTCCGCCGGCTTTTGCGTATTCCTCCAGAAGAAATGCGCAGGGTTGGATGCGTCCGTTCCCTGCGGCACGGTGTAGGGTTGTCTGACCGAACTCGCTCGGTGCAGCGATGTCGGCACCTTTCTTGATGAGACGCGCTATTTGCGCATTGTTGCCATAATATGCTTGACGCCTGATGTTGTAATTGAGCTGGTCCTGCCTTTTTTCAGTCAGTTTCGGCTTCTCGCTCGGTAGTGGCTTGTGCTTGGCTGGTTTTAGCCCCTTAAATATTCTTTTCAGCAACGGCTCTCGCTTCTGCATTACCATATTAGGCGGCGAAGAGGTTATAAGGATGCGCCCCCGTCGGGATTTGAACCCTGCGTGTTCAAACCCCTCTGATAAATAATCAAATGTCGATAACTTGCAGTAAGCAGTTGAAAAGCTCGCCCCCGTCGGGATTTGAACCCGCATCTCAGGCTCCGCAAGCCCGCATTCTGATCCAGGTTGAACTACGGGGGCTATTGCATTTGTGCAACAAAGAGGTTTTAAATGCCACCAGACGCGCATTTTGCGCCGGCGCCTCACAAGATATTAAAACATATGCCCTCTATCTCTTTCAGGTGTTTTTGATGGGAGAAGTCGCAGTGACGTTCAAGGTTTTCGTTGAGGATATGTCGGTATTCGATGCTGTAAAGAAGGAGCTGGAAAAGGCCGGGGCAAAGAGCATGAAGGATGAGGAGGTCGGCTTCGGCATAAAGACCATAAGGGCGGTTTTCATAATCCCGGACGGGGAAGGGCAGATTGACAAGCTCGAGGCAAAGGTCTCGTCCCTGAAGGGCGTTTCCGAGATAAGAGCAGAGGAAATGGGAAGACTGATGTGAATGCCTAAGGCGCCGTGCGCGGCGCCCTAAATTAATTTTATTTCCGATAGAACGAGAAGAAAATGTACAGCGCAACCAATATCGCTATCGCCGCAAGTGTCACCATAAGCGCAAGCGATATTCCGCCGACGTTAACAATAAACGTGTACGGCTCAAACCCGTCCTTTGTCAATATCATCGTGTAGTCCCCCGGCGAGGAGGGCGTAAACGAGAACCTGTTCGACGTTATCGTGCTGTTCTGCCCGCCGTTGACGCTGACGTTGAAGTCCTTCACGGAGATGTTCAGCGAGTCGTAAATGAGTATCGCGTATTCCTTTCCGGATTCCATGCCCTTTGGCGCGCTCACTGAAAATATGTTCTTCTGCGCATCCTGCGCGCGGTAAAGGCTGAGCGTGGGGATGAACGCGTTGCTTGTCTGGGACGATGTCCTGCACCTGACTGTCATGATGCCAAATGGATACGCTGTTGGGTCTATCTCCGCCTTCCAGCTCGTGGAGCCGGACGCGGCCTTCCATGGCCCGCCGTTCACGCTTGTCTCGACCTTGAAATTGGCGGATGAGAACGCGTTTCCGGAAACAGCGAAGGGAAGGTATCCGACTTCCGCGTAATCATCGGGCGACGCCATTGCGCATCCGGAGCTGAACTGCGTGCCCTGCACAAGCGCGCCGCGCCCAAGGAGCAGCATGCCGCCTGAGAATGCCGGCGTGTATCCGCTGAACTCAAAATCGCCGACTGCCCTGAGCATGCTGTCAAGCAGCACGAGCCTTTCGCCCATGAGCACGGCATATCCATTGATGTTCGGATAGATGCCGATTGCGATGCCCTTTGGTATTTTTGTCGAGTTGATTATTGTCAAATTCTTTGAAATCCTGTATGCTACCCCCGAGCTGCCGTATGCGATTATGCTGCTTCCCTCGCTGTAAAGGTACATGGCGTTGTCCGGAAGGGAAAGCGTGTCATAAATCCTTCCGTCCCCGTTGAAAGAGGCAATGAGGCCGCTTGATGCGCCCGCATAGAGCCTGCCGTCAATGATTATTATGTTGGATGAAACGGCCTGCATCGGGATTGCCGCCATCGAGCTGAGCGTCGCATCGCCAGGAATCAATATTCCCTTGTCCGAAAAGAAAATGGGCTTGTTGAATCCTGCTGGCGCGGATGCGCAGGATGCCACTGTCCCGGAAACGGAGGAACTGCCCAAGGCTGAGAAACTGCCGTTGAATTCGAGCTTGAGCGCGGTTATCGTGGATTCGTCATCTCCCGGAGAGACCGCATAGAACATGCTCTGTCCCCCGTAGCACATTGCAGATATCTTGTTTGCCTTGCCAAGCGCGGTCTCGGTTTTCTTTCCGCTGAGCATATTGACTGAGACAAACGAGTCGTTGCTGTACCCCGCAATGTAATTTATCTGCTCCGCGTAAGCCGGCGCGCTGGAAAAATTGAAATTGGCTGCGAAATAGTTGAATGTGCCCTTTGCAGGATCCAAGATATAGACGTTGTTGTTGCCGTATGCAAGGACTTTGCCGCTGGAAAGGGTGAACATGCCCTTCATCGGCTCGCCCAGCTGGGCGTCCCAGGAAAAGGCGGTTGTGAACAATAAAAGGAATAATATGGAAAGGAGGTTTTGTGGCCTCATTTACACCATCTTCGAGTCGTACTCTCCCTTGTCAATGGATTGCTGGACATCCTTGGGCTTCTTTTTCTCCACTGTTATGCCCATGCTCATCGACGTCCCGAGCACTTCCTTGACCCTTGACTTCAGCGAGGAGGCGTTTCCCTTGCCCTGCGTGCTTTTCGCAAGCTCAACCGCCTTCTCGAAAGATATGTCACCGACCGGAGGCTCCTTCCACGCCATCTTGTGGCCCTTTTCCACCTTTGCGCTCTTCTTGAGGAGCTCTGATGTTGTTGGCGAGCCGACCTCTATCTCGAAGCTTTTTGAGGCAGGGTCCGCAATGATCCTGACCGGCACCTTCATGCCTGAAAATGCCTTTGTCATCTCGTTTATCTTTGCGACTACCTGTCCCGCATTTATGCCAAGCGGCCCCAGCGCAGGCCCAATAGGCGGCCCTGCGGTCGCCTTTCCGCCTTCGATTATAGCATTTATCTCTTTCTTTGCCATGTGATTTCACCTTGCTTTTTTGTATCAATTTGGGCTATCAGCATTTGAGGGATTTCAATCGTTGAGTTTAAAAAGCATATTGTTGTTGTATATAGTGCTATGTGGGTGTTTTTGCCATATTTTTTAAAGAGTTCCGCCCTAATTTCCATTCAATAATTATATTGAAAATGAGACGATGGTCATTATGGAGCAACTGCTGCTTGAACCCATAGAAAAGAGCCTTAAGGATGCATACCTGGCTTACGCCATGAGCGTGATAGTCTCAAGGGCTATTCCGGACGTGAGGGACGGCCTAAAGCCCGTCCACAGGAGGATATTGTATGCCATGAACGAGCTGGGCATGGCAAGCAACAAGCCGTTCAAGAAATCCGCAAGGATTGTGGGAGAGGTTTTGGGAAAATACCACCCGCACGGGGACGTTGCCATTTACGATTCGTTGGTCAGGATGGCGCAGCCATTCTCATTGAGATACCCTTTGGTGAACGGGCAGGGAAACTTCGGCAGCGTTGACGGGGACCCGCCTGCGGCAATGAGATACACGGAGGCCAGGATGGGGAGGATGGCAGAGGAAATGCTTGCCGACCTTGACTCCGAAACTGTTGACTTCATGCCTAATTTTGACGACACGCTCAAGGAGCCGATTGTGCTTCCGTCAAGGGTGCCTAACCTGGTGCTCAACGGAACGGCCGGAATCGCGGTCGGCATGGCGTCCAACATACCGCCCCACAACCTGAACGAGGTCGTTGACGGCCTTTTGCAGATGATAGAAGGCAAGGGCGAGAATGAGATATGCGAAACGATAAAGGGGCCGGACTTCCCGACCGGCGGAATAATAATAGGCAGGGATGAGGTTGAAAGGGCGAAGAGGGAGGGCAGGGGCATTATCCAGGTAAGGGGAAGGGCGACGACAGAAGACGACAAGATACTGATAACGGAACTGCCTTACCAGACCAACAAGGCAAAGCTCATTGAGGAGATAGCGGAAAAGGTCAAGGACGGTATTATTGAGGGCATCGCGGACATCAACGACAGGAGCGACAAGGACGGCCTAACTGTGGAGATAAGGGTCAAGAAGGGCCACAACCCGGAAATCGTGCTCAACAAGCTTTACGAGCACAGCGCGCTCCAGTCAAGCTTCGGCATAATAAACATAGCCCTTGTTGAGGGAAGGCCGAAAGTGCTCACGCTGTACGAAATGCTGAATGCGTTTTTGAAATTCAGGGAAGAGGTTGTCAAAAGAAGGACCTCGTTCCTGCTAAGGAAGGCGGAGGAAAGGGACCATATAGTCATAGGCCTGCTGAAGGCGCTTGACAGGATAGACGCGGTCATTGAGATAGCAAAAAAATCCAAGGACCAGATGGAGGCGCAGGGCAAATTGATAAGCGCGCTCGGCATAAGCGAAAGGCAGGCAAAGTCCATACTTGAGATGAAAATACAGACGCTAACCGGGCTTGAGACTGACAAGCTGAAGAAGGAGCATAACGGGCTCCTTGTCAGCATAACAGATTACAATGAAATACTTTCAAACAGGCAGAAGCTGATGTCGCTCATAAAGAAGGAGCTTGAGGAGATAAGGCAGAAATACGGGGACCAAAGAAGGACGGAGATAAGGGAAGGCGAAGGCGAAATAGACTACGAAAGCATGATACAGGACAACGATGTCGTCATAACGATGTCCAAAAAAGGATACCTCAAGAGAATCCTGCTCACGGAGTTCAAGTCCCAGAGAAGGGGCGGAAAGGGGGTCAGGATATCCGGGGGCGAGGAGGAGATGGAGGACACGATAGTGACGACAAACAAGACCACGATGCTGGTTTTCTCGGACAAGGGCATCGCCAGGTGGATAAAGGCTTACAACGTCCCGAAGGCGGAAAGGTACTCGAAGGGGACGCACATTGCCAACATAATACCGCTTGAGCAGGGCGAAAGCATCGTTTCAATCCTTCCTGTCAGCAGCCTTGAGAAAGGGCACTTGGTTTTCCTCACGCGCAAGGGGACTATAAAGAAGGTTGAGATGTCCAGCTTCTCGAACCCCAGAAAGGGCGGAATCATCGCAATAAAGCTTCCGGAGCATGACGCGCTGCTTGAAGTCAAAAGCATGGAAGGCGAGGGCGACGTGATGGTGGCGACGCGGAACGGATACGCGATAAGGTTCCAGTCCAGCGACATGAGGGAGATTGGAAGGGCGGCTTACGGCGTAAGGGGCATAAGGCTCAGGGAAAAGGACGAGGTCATCGGCATAGAGGTCGTAAAGAAGCCGTTCATGGTCATCGTCTCCGAAAACGGGTTCGGCAAGATAATAGACGTTTCGGAATTCAGGGCCCAGCACAGGGGCGGAATGGGCGTAATAGGCATGAAGGTCAATGAGAAGACCGGAAGCGCGATGGCGCTGCGTTCGGCTGAAAAGGAAAACACCATATTCCTTGTGTCGTCCAAGGGCAAGAGCATAGCCAGCAAGATATCCGAGATAAGGGAAGTGTCGCGGTATGCGAGCGGCGTCAGGCTCATGGACTTGGAGGACGGCGACAAGGTCGTTTCCGCGTCCGTCATAGTGTCGGGCCTCGACATCGGCGAGCCTGAAGCGGAGCCTGCAGGCCAGCAGGGACAAGGATTATAAAGTCTATTGCAAAAGAATTGGTATTGCCGCCGCAGTAGCTCAGCCCGGTAGAGCACTCGGCTGAAGACCGAGGCGTCGCTGGTTCAAATCCGGCCTGCGGCAAAACCTAATTTTTCGTTTCAGCCGCGGCTGATGCTTACCACTGCGCTGGCCGTGCTGAATCCGCTCATGTCATATATGAAGCTCGTTTCGCTGACAGAGATGCGCGCGTCCGTTGAATCGTCCACGCTGACCAGTTTAGAGCCGCCCGGCGCAACCATGACATTGGACACGAAGCTGCCGTCCTCGGCATAGACCGCAAGGATCGCCTCGTGCGGAACATCCATCGCCATATCAGAGAGGCACGCCTTTGCGAACCCGGCGTCAACGCACTCGTCAAATCCCAATGTCGCTGTCGCAGTCCTGCTTGTCAGCTCTGTTTCTGATATCGAGGCCAGGGCCCAGCACAGCGTGCCGTTTATCACGGTCTTGTAAACATGGACGGAGATCGCCTTTGCCCCGTCGTCAATCTCCGCGGTCTCGTATGAGCCCGGCTTCACCATGATGTTGGTCCTGTCGCGCTCGTCGTCCCTGTTCATGACCTCGAATATGGCCTCATACGGCCTTGAGGCCGCAACGTCCTCGAGCGATATTCTTCCGTGTTGGGTAAACCTGCTGTCTCCGCAGAACATAAGCAGTGCATTGTAGTCTGCATTGATTGACTTTATTGAGGCTATCGCCCATTCCGAAGTGTTGGAGCTCACAATCTGCGAAACCAGGATTGAAACTGCCTTGCCGTTGCCCACGTTTATGGTTATGGAGTCGCCTGCATAGGCGGGCGATGAGTAAATCAGCCTGTCCTGCGAGTCATATGTATGAAATATTGCATGGTATGGGTCGCCGTGGTCTATCCTGTCAAGGCACACTGTGGTGAATTCCAGCTCAACGCAGTCCCCTGCGTACATCCTGCCGTCAGAGATAGTCGGGCCCGCATCCACATTGGAGTTGGTTACGTATACGACGGCCTGGACATCCGTCCCGTTTATCGCCGTCTCATACACCTTGACATAGATGGCCCTTCCGTTGCCAAGCGATACTGTCTTGTCCGAACCGAACGTCGGCTCCACCATGATTGTGGAAACCTTCCTGTTGTTCGAGCCGTATACGCCCAATATGGCCTCGTTTGGATATTCGACAGCGACGTCCTCAAGGCAGACCCTGCCGTACGAAACCGCAAGGCAGTCCCCATAATGCAGGAGCCCGCCGCTTGAGTTTGTGCCTGTGATTGTCCTCCTTTCTCTCCCGGAGCCCCCGCCGCGGTCTCCTGTGGACGAGCTTGACGACGCATTCGTTGCGTTTGAAACAGTTGTTTTGTTTGTCGCGTTGCCTGAAATGCTTGTTGTATTGGTTGTTATGTTGGCAGGGACCGTGTCGTTTGAAGCGCTGAGATTTGACAATGTTCCGTTGTTTTCGGCAGAAACGTTCGTGTCGTTCATCTCAATCGTTATGACCGAGATGTTCGCGGTCACGTTCTGCGCTGTCTCATCAGTTGCCATTTCAGACATCGTGATGTAGCCGCCCGCCCCCAAAAGGAGCAGGACTCCTGCGACAAGCACCGAAGCCATCACTTCATTTCTCATGCCAAACACCTTTTTGCCTGAAATCAGCGCATTGCGCGCTGGCCAAGGGCGTGCATGCCTTCAACAGATATCACGTACTTCCCTGTGGCCAAACCTATCCTGGAAAGGTCCACTATCGCCCTGCTTCCGTTGCACGGAAGGGACGCGACAAGCCTTCCCTGGATGTTGTACACGCTGACCGTGTGCGCGCCCGGCTTTGCAAACACGAGGCTGTACCTGCCCTGCGAAAGCGGGATTATCCTGTCCATCTGCGTCGCGGCAATCCCGCCTCTCGGCTTGACAGACACGGGCTCCTCGCCCTCTGTGTTGACTGTTGCATACGCCGAGCCCCTGCCTATGGCAAGCTCCATCACAGTGAACTTTATCGTCCTGCCGGAGCTGCCGAGGAATGTGATTCTCTGGCCAACAACAGCCTCAACCGTGTCCCCGTTTATTTCAAAGACTGCGACCGAGTCGTGCGCGCCAATGAGCCTCATCGTGCCTATTGCAGAGTCCACGACTGTTTGGCCAAGCGCGAAAACCGAGGCGTTCTGGATTCTTTCTATGACAAGGTCCACGGACACAGAGTCGCCAACCTGCGTCGCGCTCTTCGCTGTTATTGATATGCCTGTGTTCGTTGAAGTGTCTATAATTGACACTGGCTTGTTGATTTCCAGGGCCTGGGCAAGGCTCCTGTCTCCAGTCCGCACTGTTGCAAGAATGACATCCCTTGTGCCTGTTGAATCGGTTATCTGGCTTAGGCTGTCGATGGATATCCTGTATCCATACATGTTGACAGGCGGCATTTCGCTGTTGATTATCTGCACCGTGCTTATCTGCGAAACCTGAAGCTCGATAGAGGACAGCGCCGGGTTTGTCTCCGCAGCCCTTATGAGTATTGCAGTTCCGGGAACCGTGTCCAGCAGAACAGACTTTGATTCCCCGGCGCCCAGCTCTATTATGGACGTTCCCCTCGCGGTCCGCACAGAAAGTATTGCGCTGTAGCTCCCGTTCAGATTTTGGACATTGGAGAAGTCAAGCGCCGTTATCGTGGCGCCGAGCGTATCCTTTGTCTGTCCCTGCGTGAGCCTGAATGTCGTGTCCGGGCCGGTTATTGCGGCCGTGTCGAACGTGAACCAGGTGCTCCTGGCTCCGACCGTTGCCTTTACGAATATGATATTGGTGTTGTCGATTATTGTCGAGTCGCCTTCCCTCATCGACATCGCAGTGTCAGGTCCTGCGCTTGGATTGATGTTGAGAAGCACGCCGTATTTTCCGGACTCCCTTGCAAGCAGCGAATCGGGGCTTACTATAGTCCCTTTGCTTGTCGTGAAGGCCTGGCCCTTCTGCAGAAGAAGCTCTGTAGCCGTCGCAACAAATGCTGTGGATAACACTGTTAAGGCGGCTGCCCTGAAATAATGAAGCGCCCTTTTCGACGCTGTTTTGAGCGATTTGCTAACCGCAGGCCTGCTGCCTGCAACGATAGATTCATTTAACCCTGCCATACCATGTCTTTTGATAATAAGGTTTTTAAAAGTGTGCGGAATTGTTAGTCAGATTAAAGGCCTCCGTCGGCAAAAGGATTACCGCTTCTTCGCCAGTTCGTAGGTGCCCAAAAGGAAAACCGCTATCCCAAGGCCTAGAACGGCATATGCCAGCATCGAGCTTGGCTCCTGCTGGACAGCGGACGATGCAGCATCGGAAACTGACTTTGCGAGCGTTTCGTTTGTAGTTTCCATTGTTGCGCCGAGCATGGGCGTCGCCCCGCTTTCCCGCGCGCCTGCAACAAAATATCCGGGAAGCTGCGTTGGCAGCAGCGAAAACCAGGAGAATGCCATGAACAGAAGCCCTATCGCAAGAAACAGCATCGCCCTGACAGGGATGCCTGGCTTTGGCGCCGCAAGCTTCCTTCCTGTGCCGGTAAGCTCGTAGTATTTCCATTTCCTGCCTTCGTCAATCTTTTCCACAAGGCCTGCGGAACACAGCTGGTCCATATGCTCTATAATAGTGGGGGATGAAAGGCCTAGCTCCGCGGCGAGCTGGCTCTGGGTTTTCCTGCCGTCGGCAAGGGACTTGAGGATAAGTATCCTGCTTTCTGCTCCTATGGCCTTCAGCAGGGCCCGGTTTATCACTATGTCCTCGTCCATCTCAGTCCATCCCATATGAAACCGAGACTGACGCATAAACGTCAACCTGGCCCGGCGAAATCGGGGTCGCCTGCGCGCTGGAAACGCCAATCGCGTCCCTGTAATTGGACTGATACGTTGGATAATAATAGTATCCGGAGCTTGCAGAAAGCGGCTTTCCGAGCGTCGCGCCCAGGCCAGAGGCGATCTTCTGGGCCTTTGCCTTTGCGGCGCCGGACGCATCCTGAATCAGCGCAAGCTCAACCGAATCCCTTGTTGAATCCTTCAGCGAAAACTGGATGGAGTCCACCGTGTCGGCGCCCGACGAGATTATTAAATCCGTAATTGCGCCGCCGCTGCTCATGTTGTATATCCTGGCTGATACGCTATGTACGGTCCTGTATCCTGAAAGCGTCTGATTGTATGACCTGATTTTGTCGTCGCAAAAGGTGCCGTCGTCCGGGCAGACCCATTCGCTGACATATTCGGGGTAAATGTTATAGCTGATTGTTTCGATGTCCCCGTCCTTTATTCCGGAACTGATGAGCGCATCCTTCACGCCGGACATCCTTGCCGCGTTCTCCGCCTGCGACGCCTTTGCCGTGCCATTGAGCGTGCTGACAGAGAAGCTTATTACCATCACGTCCGGCTGGACGCTCCTTTTTGCGTCGCCGTAGACGTCAATGTGGTTTGGGGCCTGGCTGCCGGTGATGTTGGCCAGGTTTATCACCATGCCTGTTCCCGCGATTGAATTTATCGCAAAAAACAGCAGCGCGCCCGCGACTATTATCATAATGGCGAAGACTACCGCATTGTGCTTGGAGCCGCAGCAAACGCCCTTACATGCATTATCGTCAGACATCATAACACCTGGAAATGATTGGATGCGCATCATATAAAAATCAAACGGAAATTGTTAGGCAAGGCCCTTTCTTTTGCTAAAGAAAGCGCCTGCGGAAAGAAAAGCTAG
This sequence comes from Candidatus Micrarchaeia archaeon, assembly GCA_041500405.1. Taxonomy (GTDB): domain Archaea; phylum Micrarchaeota; class Micrarchaeia; order Anstonellales; family J096; genus JAPLWW01. The sequence continues at coordinate 38,068 of JBGQMB010000002.1, forward strand.
GGAGGACCCTTGGGGCCTGCGGGCGCAACCAGCACGTTATTTAAGCATGATGATGCAGACTTTTTGCATGCCTGAGCAACCGAAGTCCGGAATGGACGGAAACAACATAAAGCTGATGGGAACAACTAGCATGCTCAACGACGCGGGCAGCGAAATGGTGGCGCCCATTCTTCCGTTGTTCATGGCCTCGCTTGGCGCTGACGGATTCGTAATAGGCGTGCTTGGCGGCGTGAGGGACGCCCTGTCAAGCCTCCTTAGCATCCACTTCGGAAGGCTGTCCGACAAGGTCGGAAAAAGGAAGCCATTCGTGTTCGCAGGATATCTCATAAACGGGCTGTTCAAGTTCATGCTGTTCCTTTCGGCAACATGGCCGATTGCATTCTTTTGCTCTGCGCTGGAAAGGATGTCAAAGGCAGTGAGGAACGCCCCAAGGGACGCGCTAATCTCAGACTCCGTTTCAAGGGACCATCTTGGCAGGGGGTTCGGATTGCACAGGACGATGGACACGCTCGGGGCGGTGATGGGCTCCGCGATTGCGCTGGGGCTTGTGTATTACGCCAGCATGGACTTCCGCACTATAATACTGATAGCGTCCGCGCTGGCTTTCGTTTCCGTCATACCGCTGTTTTTCGTGAAGGAGGGAAAACCAACAACCAAGCTGAACAAAAATGGGAAAAAGCTGGAAAATGAAATGCTTAATGGCCTGATAAACATAATATCGATTTTCTCGCTGGGAAGCATAAGCTACATGTTCCTGATATTGAAGGCCCAGGAAATATTCCCCGAGGGCCTGAAGGTGGTCGGCCCGATGGCGCTGTATATCCTGTTCAACGTGGCGTATGCGGCCCTTGCAATACCGTTCGGAAGGTTCGCGGACAGGTTCGGAAAGAAAAGGACGCTCGACATAGGGTATCTGCTGCTTTTCCTCACGATGCTGGGGCTTGTTTTCGCAAACTCCATATTGTTTTGCGCGGTCATGTTCGTGCTTTTCGGCGCGGCTTACGCGATAATAGAGACCGAACAGTCTGCTGTCGTGTCATCGATGTCCGAAGACCACGAAAGAGGGACCGCGCTCGGAAAGTATTACACAAAGATGAGCATAAGCAAGCTGATTGGGAGCAGCGTTGCAGGGTTCGCATGGACCATAAGCCCCATATACACATTCGTGTACGCATCCGCGTTCACTGCGGCCGGCGCGATTATGCTTTTCAGGTTCAGGCGCCCAACAAAGAAGGTTTGACCTATGCTTGACGTGGGAAAGGCGGTTTCGGAAATAAGCAGCATGCATTTCGGGAAGGCGGAAAAGGCCGCGGAATCATTCCACCAAAAGGCAAGGCAGGTTCTTGGCAGCGATTGCATAAGGCGCCTTGAGCCAAATGCAAAAGCAACGATTAACATTTGCGCATCCGACAGCGGGTTCGCGGAAATCGGATTATCCGGCGCGTCATTCCTTTTCGCAAAAACGATAGGCGTTTTTTTTGAATATGAAAACGGAAAGCTGAAAAACAACAAATACTTTCCGTCAAAATCAGGCAAAACGGCGTACTGGGTGCTGGACGCCGCGGACGACGCGGAGTCATATGCAATGAGGGACATAAGGAGGCTGAAGGAAGAATGGTCCGCGCTTCTCGGGATGGTTGAAAAGGAGAAATGCGGCATTGCGCTTTTTGACGGCTCGCTTGTTCCGCTTCCGTCATCCATTCCTGCAAAGGGCAGCCCGCTGCACAGGGAATTTTCCGGGCTCATGGAAATCCGCGAAAAAGCGAGGAAAATTGCGGAAAAGAGCGGAACGCGCATTGTTGGGGTTGTGAAAGACTCTAGAAGCAGGCGCCTTTGCAGCCTGCTTGGCATTGACGCAAGCGACATGCTCACGCTTGGAAAGGCGCTTCCTGAAAATTCCGCAACAAAGCCGCTGCAGCATTCAGATTCCGTAAATGACGTTTTGTTTTCATACATCAAAATCGGAAAGGACATTCCGCTCAGGATAGAATGGTTCTCCGAATCCGCGGAGCCTTTGAATGACATTCACTCGCTTTGCCTGATTTCCGGATACGGTTATCCGCCCCCGCTTGTGGAGGCGGACATAAGGTCCATGATAAGGCGCCAGGAATATGTGATGATGGAAAGGGCCATTGTGTCCAGGTTTCCCAATTTGGCCAGAAGAAGGGAAAAGAGGCCTTTCAGGTAGCGTTTTTGCTGCAAAAACGCCAAAATAGATACATTCAAAAAGGACCACTGATTACAACTGTGAGTTATAATAACAGATTATGGAAACATTTATAAATAAGACGAAGCTAAACGTATATAGGAATTGATTTAAAGGTGGGACCATGGGAAGGCGAAAGGCGATCGTCATTGACAAGGTAATTTCTGATGAAATGGTGGAAAGGTACAACAACCTTGACTCCGAAAGGATGTACACTGACAAAAGCAACAGGCTTGCGTCAATCATGTCTTCTGTCGGCAAGATTGCGAAGGAAGCCGACAAGGTCTATAGGCAATCCGGAACCAAGAGCAGCGAATTCAAGTCCATGGGCCTGCTGCCGATAAAAGAGGCTTACTCATACCTGAAGTCAAGGGGATACGACATCATGTTCAGGGCCTTTGGCGGAAGGGTCGAAAGGGGAACAATCCCATCATACAAGTTCGGAAAGAAAAGGTTCATACCGATGCAATTTTTGGAGGAGACCCTTGCAACAAAGGGCAACTTCTACAACATAAGGGAGGCTTACGACGCGTACAGGAAGTACGAGCCGGATGTCGAGCTCAGGGCGTTCGTGGGACGGATTGAGAAAAGGGTAATCCCGTCAATAAAGGTCGGCTTCAGGAGGTACATACCCAAGGAAGCGATAGACAGCCTTATCCACGTGAGCAAGAACTACCACAGCGTTGCAGAAGCGATTCAGAAGATGCATTCCAGCAACATAAAGATAAGGAAGAACACCTTTGAAAGGAGGCTGGACAGGGGCAGGATCCCGTTCATAAAGATTGGCGGAAAGAGGTATATCCATTCCGAAATCCTGGGCGAGGTCATAGAGAAGGAGAAGAAGCTCTGAGCTGCATTGCTTGCGCAATTCCCGTCTAATTCACTGGCATAGCCACAGCGCGCAAAATGCCGGTTTTTCCCTGGGCTTTTTTTGAAAAAGCCCAAAAAGCAAAACTTTTTATTAGACGACGCTTATATAGAAGCATGCTTGAAAAAACCCGCGAAGAAGAGGTGGAAAAGCTGTCTTCCCTGGATTGGAGCGTGCTCATCCCGAAGGTTGAGGTCGCGCTTGACAGGATAAGGCACAACAACATGCAGCTTGGCGATGAGGCCAAGAAAATCGAGAAGCAAATCGGGTTCGTCAAGCAGCTTGCGCGGGAATATTCCAAGTCAAACCCCCATTTTGAGAATACGCCTTTCAGGAAGGAGATTGACAACTTTCTTGAGAAGCTTGAGGGAAAGGCGCAGAACATCAACAGGATAAAGGACGAGGGCGACACTGCGAGCCTTCTGCTGCTTGCCCTGCTCTCCAAGGTAAAGAAGGAGATAAAGCACAGGGACATAGTCAAGTTCAAGGATGAGTAGATGATAATACTTGACAGCCCGAGGCTGGAGGTCAGGGGAAACTTCGCCTTTGTCGACGGGAAGCTTGTCAAGGGGATAATGCACTACAGCATATCCGATGTCTGGGGCAGCTACATTGAGGAAGCAAAAGGCATAAGCAGGCCCGCCTATTCGGTCACAACAATACAATACAACTCAAGGAACTTCGACATTTTCGTGATTCCGTACAAGGAGGTCGGCCCATATTATACCAAGACAATCCCGCACAGGGCGAACTACTCCGAATATTACCAGGTGCTTTGGGGAAACCCGCTTTTCGAGGTCTGGAAGGACAATGAGGAGGACGGGACCGTTTCCGTGCGAAAAGGGGCAAAAAGACCGATAAGCACGATAATGGTGAATAGCAAGGAGCGCATGACCATGTTCAACCAGGGCCACGAGACCGCCGTTGTCCTTGGCTACACGTCCGGCAACCGCGAGGACCGCAGCGCGAAGGAGCCGATAATGATGGGGCCCAATGCCATTGAGATGAACTCGGCAACGCTGATGAAAAAGCAGGAAAGCCTTGAGAACGAGAACCTCAACCTCCTGGCGCTTCTGCAAAAGGCGTGCAAAAACCTTCTCCGGTAAAAGCCCATCCCAACAGCAATCGCTTGTGACATGATGAGTAAGAAATCCCAAGTGCTTTAGCTGTGGGATGAAAGCTAACAATATGTAGAAAAAAGCAAGGTTTTATCCAAAATGCGCCGATAAACCTCACATCTTCTTTAATGGTAAGAATATATCACAAACATGTTTGGCAATGAGGCCTGCAATTCTTTATAAATGCCAAAAAACCAAAGAATTAAGGGACAATAAATGAGATCTTACAAATTCAGGAGATATCCGAGCAAAACACAGGAAGAAAAAATGCGTGAGCACCTTTGGATAGCAAAAGAATTATGGAACAGGATGCTTGAGGCAACGATAAAAAAGTATAATTTAGAAAAGAAGTTCTATTCAAAATCAGAGCTTCAGTTCATGACCAAAAACAGCGGTCTATATTCCCAAACAGCTCAGGGGGTAGCACATAGGCTGGATAGAGCCTTGAAAGCGAAAATGCGCATGAAAAAGAAGGAAGAAAAAGGCGGCTTCCCGCGCTTCAAATCCTTTTTCAAAATGAAAAGTCTCTTTTATCCGCAATCTGGCTTTTCTCTTGGCAAGAAACTGAAAGTAAGCCCATTTGGGGAAATAAGCATAAAGAAGCATAGAGAGATAAAAGGAAAGATCAAAACTCTCACGATAAAGCGTATGCCGTCTGGCAAATGGTTTGCAGTTTTCTGTGCTGAACAGGAACAAAAGTCAATAAGAGAAAACAATGGAATACAGATTGGGATAGACCTCGGCTTGAAGACTTTTGCCGCTCTTTCAAATGGAATGACCATCGCTAACCCAAGGCACCTGAAAAGATATGAGAATAAGCTTGCGTCTCTCCAAAGGAAGGTTTCAAAAAGGGAAAAATGCAGCGGAAAAAGAAGGAAAGCAAACCTGAAAGTTGAACGCTTGCATGAAAAGATAGCTAACACAAGGAAGGATTTCTTGCATAAAACGTCAACGCAATTGGTAAATAATTATTCCCTTATAGCGTTGGAGAAGCTTGCCAGCAAGAAAATGGCAGGTCAGAATTTGGGAAAGTTAATCAATGACGCCGGATGGGGAATGTTCGCGAACATGATTCGCTACAAGGCTGAAAGTGCTGGTTGTGAAGTTGTGTTTGTGGATCCGGAGAATACTACGCAAGAGTGCAGCAGCTGCGGTCAGATAGTAAATAAAGAATTACACGAAAGAACGCATAACTGTCCGTTCTGCGGTCTTTCTGTAGATAGGGATTTGAACGCATCAATAAACATACTCAAAAGAGCTACCGCCGGGCAGGCGGGAAGTAACGCTTCTGGAGACGGAACAAGAATTCCGTCATTGAAGGAAGAAGCCCACGCCTTTTAAGGATAGGGCTTGTCACAAAAACAACAGTTGAAGCTTAATCATGTCAAATACCACCTAAAAGATTAAGTGGGTTTTTGATTATGTCATTGTAGGCTTTATTATATACCCCAATCGTTCTCTGCAAAGACAGCCTCTTGTCAAACGGAATTTTCAGGATTTGCTTTATAGATATGTCATCATTGATATATCTATTTAATAATCTTATAGTTCTAACAGACGATGTGGAAAAATTATCATCGTATGCAGAATACGGGATTAGTTATCATTTTATATGGTTTACTGGATATAATATTATTGCAACAGAGGGTGTTTCTACTGAAACTATTAATCAATATACACAAGAACAGGAGAACTGCAATTCCTCTCCTTGTTTAAACGAGGGATCTCCTTAGAGGTGATTTTATGAAGGCAAGCGAGCTGAAGCAGAAATACCTTGAGTTCTTCAGGCAGAAGGGCCATGCGATAATCGCCTCTGCGCCAATAGTCCCGGAAAACGACCCGACAGTGCTTTTTACGACCGCGGGAATGCACCCGCTTGTGCCTTATCTCATGGGCCAGCCCCATCCGCTTGGAAAAAGGCTTGTTGATGTCCAGAAATGCCTTAGGACGCAGGACATAGACGAGGTCGGCGACAACACGCATACCACATTTTTCGAGATGCTCGGCAACTGGAGCCTCGGGGATTATTTCAAGAAAGAGTCCATAGAATGGAGCTTTGAGTTCCTCACCGGCAAACAGTGGCTTGGAATCCCCAAGGAAAAACTGGCGGTGACATGCTTCGCCGGCGACAAGGACGCGCCAAGGGACAATGAGGCCGCGGAGATATGGCAAAGGCTCGGCATGCCAAAGCAAAGGATAGCGCTCCTGGCAAAGGAGGACAACTGGTGGGGGCCTGCAGGCGAAACAGGACCGTGCGGGCCTGACACGGAAATGTTTTTCTGGTCTGGCAAGGAAAAGGCGCCGGCTGTTTACGACCCAAAGGACAAAAAATGGGTTGAGATCTGGAATAATGTTTTCATGCAGTACAGCAAGACAAAGGACGGCAGGTTCGAGCCGCTGAAGCAAAGGAACGTTGACACTGGCCTTGGCGTGGAAAGGGTGGCCATGGCGCTCCAGGGCAAGTCAAACATATTCGAGACCGAGCTTTTCGCACCTATTATAGAGAAGATTGGGAAAATAACCGGCAGGCGCATGGATGAGTCCAACAAAAAATCGTTCAGGATAATAGCTGACCACATGAGGGCGGCCGTGTTCATACTTGGGGATGAAAGGGGCGTTGTGCCAAGCAACACTGACCAGGGATACATACTCAGGAGATACATAAGAAGGGTGGTCAGGCACCTTATGCTTCTTGGGATGGGCCAAAAGGACACATCCGCAACAGTTGAAATAGCCAAAACGATAATATCGATGTACGGCAAGGAGTATCCGCTGCTGGAACAGAAAAGGAATTTCATATCCGCGGAGCTGCAGAAGGAGCAGGACAGGTTCCAAAGGACGCTTGCGAACGGACTGAGGGAATTTGAGAGGATGTGCAAAGGCGACATAAGCGGCAAGGACGCGTTCCTGCTTTTCCAGAGCTTCGGATTTCCGATAGAGATGACAGAGGAGATGGCAAGGGAAAAGGGCGTTAAGGTTGACTCAAAGGGATTCAAGGATGAACTGGAGAAGCACCAGGCGCTTTCAAGGGTTGGGGCGGAAATGAAATTCAAGGGCGGGCTGAGCGAGGCAAGCGAGGCCACCTCAAAGCTCCACACCGCGACCCATCTGCTGAACGAGGCGCTGAGGCAGGCTGTTTCAAAGGACATAAGGCAGAAAGGCAGCAACATAACGCCCGAAAGGCTGAGGTTTGACTTCAACTTTGACAGGAAGCTCACGCCCGAGGAGATAAAAAAGGCAGAAGAGTGGGTGAACGCAAGGATAAGGGAGAAGATGCCGGTCTCAAGGGAGGAGATGAAGCTGGAAAATGCCAAGGCTGCTGGCGCGCAGGCTGAGTTCGGGGTAAAATATCCGGAAATCGTCTCTGTTTATTCTATTGGAAAATACTCCAAGGAGATTTGCATGGGGCCGCACGTGGGCAACACGTCGGAGCTTGGAAAATTCAGGATCGTAAAGGAGGAAAGCAGCGCGGCCGGCATACGCAGGATAAAGGCAGTGCTGGAATAATCGCGTTTTCTGTTTGCAAAAGCGGTCAAACCTGATTGTTTTATGACGGCGGCAAGGTATAAAAATGCAACGACCATAAAAGAAAGCGATGCGTCCAATCCGGTTTTCACTGATAGCCATACTGCTTCTTGCCATTTGCAATTGTGCGAACCCCCTATGGACAATAAGCGATACCCTTGCTGACAACGTGACGCATATGGCAATCATCGTAGGGCTTGGCACCTTGGTTGGCATCGCCATAGCGGTTCTTTCGTATTATGCCGCAATCATCATGAACGATGAAAGGAACAAAGTCGGCGCGATAAGCGAGATAAAATCAACGCTCATAAACCTGTTGCTGTTTGCCTTCGTAATGGGGGCGATTGTGTCAATAGACAGGTTCTTCGGGGTGCTTGCGCTGGATCCAAGCGCGAACAACATTGCGGCTGCGATAACAAACTTGTACGGGGAGAACATAGACTATCTCATGCCTGTGGCAAAACAGATGGTCGGGGTGTATTCAGACGCCTCGCAGGTCAGCGCAAGCTCGTCCTCCATATCCGGATATGTAGACATTTGGGCCGGCATCAGGATAACAACAAATGTCGGGAGGGTTTCAACCATAACCATACTTGAAAATCTGGCAAATGCGCTGAGCCAGGCGACCGTAACGGTTGTCTCCATATGCGGGCAGCAGGCGATGATGGCGAACATAATGGGGTATTTTGTGACTGCGTCCTGCCAGTTGCTCCTGCCATTCGGCTTCTTCCTGAGGGCGATTCCGTATGTGAGAAGGGCCGGCTCCACGCTTGTCGCGATAGGCATAACATTGACGCTGATATACCCTATTGCGCTGTTCTTTTTGGGAAGCATAATGTTCGGCGTCCAACATGCGGCAATAGATGCCACATTCAGCAACGGCTTCAATCCAGGGGAAGGCACGCTTGCCTCGACCCTCTCAATGTGGTCAGACAATATCATAGGGATGGCGATATCATACGAGATAGTCGGCAACCTGCTCATTTTCATGAACGTTTTCGTCAAGGGCATCTCTGCGATGATAGCGACCGCCCTGATCCCATTTTTTGGCTTGGGCTTCCTTCTTGGGGCCGCTTTTAAGAACATTTTCATGATAGCGAACCTCATAATGACTTATGGGGCTACTGGCGCAATCTTCACCTGGCACCAGCTGTTGATAAACAACATCAACAGCTTCTTCCTCAACAAAGGCGGGATGGAGGCTGCGGTGGACCTGGAGTATGACATCGCGATTTTCGGAACCATAGTCAACATGACGCACATTTTGCTGATAGCCGGCGTGGTGCTGACAGTGGTTGGAAGCATAAGGTCATTGGCCATACTGCTGGGAGGGGAGTTTTTCCTATATGGGCTTCAGGAATATATTTAGGGCATTGCTTGCGATGCTTGCGGTTTCCGCGGTTTGCTCAGCCCAGGCCATAAACGAGACTGGAATAGACCTCATAACGAACAATACCATGATGAACATCGCCCAGGGCGGCGACCCCAGCAGCAGCGTAATTTACCTGCTTTTTGCCCTGGACATAGCGATACTCATCATATACACAATGTACGGATATGTGACGCAAAATGAGAAGGAGCTGATGAACGCAAAGGGCGAGTTCGGCCAGCTTCTTGTCTCAATCGCAGTCATTGTCCTTGCCTATTTCTTTTTCATAGGCGCGAGCCAGATATTCCTAAGCCAGTTCAACCAGGCAACCGGGTCATCCGCAACAAGCATGAACGAGTACAACAGCAAAACGTTTGACGCGTTCAGGCTTAGTGCCGAGAAGACCATGGGCACGGCATACAACACCATAGTCTCGTACAGGGCGGATGCGTCCGTTCCGACGATGCTTCCAACCATATATACCAATCCCGTGACCATAGTGGCATGCGGATTAATGAGCTGGGGATATATACCCCAGCCGGTGTGGAACGTAGGCGGCTTTCTGGACTCCATGATACAGTGCGCATTCTCGTTCCAGACGCTAACCATAATGCAGGATGCTTTCAAGGGCACGTACGCTGACGTGCTGGATATGGAGATGGGCTCCATCATGTCGCCTTTGTTCAATCTCATGGTCTTCATGATACTGCTGGGAAAATTCTTCATAAACGACGCCCTGGTATACATGTTCTTCGGGGGCGTGATATTGAGGATGACGCCATGGACAAGGAAGGCCGGCGACCTGATAATACTGGTGTCGCTTGTGGCATACATCTTCTTTCCGTTCCTTTACGCGGTGTTCCTTGCGGCCGCGCAAAGCGTGAATGTGGAAGCAGACATCTGCTCAAGGCTGGGCAATGATGCGGACCTCCCGCCATTCAATGACTGCAGCGGGCCGACCGGAATAATGACGCTGGGCAAATATGCGGTGCTGAGCAGCTTTGTTTCTTCAGTTATTCTGGGATTGAGCCTTTCAATACTCAACAACTTCAGGAAGGTATTCGAGATGGTGGAATGAAAAGGATGCTGGCTTGCCTTGCGCTTTGCGCGCTGGTCGCAATAGCGTGCGCCAACACCCTGAACACAAGCCAGGGAATCACGAATATCGGCACAAGCGGCACGTTCGCAGGAAAGGTCGCGAACCTCTTCGTCATAAGCGGGGAGAGGTACAACTGGGTGTGGATATCGCTTGTGCTTATCGTCATTTCCATACTGATAAACGCCCTGATATACATGCTGGCAAGGACGTTCCAGATATCATACCTGGAGAGCGCATTCAAGCTTGAGCTGAGAGAGGCGGTGTTCAACATAGTGCTGATACTCCTTTTCGGGCTCTTCGCGCTTTTCCTTGATGCGCTCCTTGCCGCGCCCCTGCTGTGCGACACCCCGGTAAACTGCGTGGTGGACACGTCCGTAAGCTACATGGACGGGCTGATTGACGCGGCAAAGGACAGGGTTGTCAGCCTGGAAAAGGAGTCCCTGAAAAAGGTGTCGAGCACGAACATCGGGGGAACCGCCGGCTGGGGAGGGCTTAGCATCGGCTACGTCTACGACATGCAGGGCCTGAACAGGGTGCTTACCCTGGAGGCAGACGAGATGATAAAGCTCCAGCAGAACGCCGCCCTGACCCTTATCATAGTGAAGATATTCCTGCTATATTTCGCGTACTATATAGGGCCTATGCTCATCGTTTTCGGAATGATGCTGAAGTGCTTCTCCATAACAAGAAGGCTCGGCTCCACTATGCTTGCCATAGGGATAGGATGCTCCATAGTGCTTCCGCTGACCATAATAGCAATACTGGTGGCGAACGGGGCGATAAGCATACCCGGGGTGCAATACATGAAGCAGGCAGACTGCCCGGACGCATGCACGACTTCAATTGTCGCATGGAACTCAACCGGCGGGATAGACCTGAATGAGTATATGGACAAGGCGCAGGCAGACACGGCGCGTCCATGGTCAGAGAGACGGGGTATAGTGACAGGAAGCAAGCTAAGCCTTGCCATAAGCGGGCTTGGCACAGTCAATTCGTGCGAAAACCAGAGCCTGAGCATAAACGCCAGCATGATAAGCACGTACTCATCAAGCCCGATAAGCATCAACATAAACTTTGTCAGGGCAAACATCACCACGGACTGCCCGTCCAACTGCAGGAGCATACCTTATCCGTATGACATTGCGGAATGCAGGGACGCCGAAAGGTCATGCGCTGCGCTTTATGCCGCATCAACGCCAAAAGGAGCCTGCTTCAGGAAGAATTTCGACTATTCCAACCTAAACTACACCGTTGTTTACGACGGCCAGCCCATGAACCTCAGCCTTGCGCTGAACAAGAGCGCCTGTTTTACGGTAACCCCGCTCAACATAACCGCAAAAAACAGCCCGCTGGACTACTGCCCAAGCTCGTGCAGGCTATTCTATTCGGACGGCAGCACGGGATGCAGTGCATCAGACCCTAACTATTTCAACTGCACAGCCATTTACCAAAAAGCAACAGGAACAACGAGTCTGGCCCAAGCCACTGCCAAGGCAAAGGGCATATACGGCAACATAACCGCCGAACTGGGAAAAACCAGTCCAAGCGCCGCGGCCATAACGGCAAACGCGAGCGTAATATCCCTGCCGATATATCCTCTCAACCATCCGGACTGCCTGAAAATCATGAAGCTGTCTGATGACCTGAAGAGCGCTCCGACATATATCGACTGCAACGGGTGCTTCAGCGAGCAGACGACAACGGCCGGGGCAAAAACGGCAGAAGGCAAGTTCATGGCATACGCGGTCATGCTCGGCATCTTCTCCATAGCGATAACCCTTGCCGCCTCTGTGGCCCTTTCAATGGGCCTGGAAGGCGAGATGTTCATACCTGGGCTTGAGAGGCTGCGCTGATGCTTTCACTGTCCGAATACGTTGGCTATGCGGCCGTTGTCATAGTGATGGGCGCGATTTACACCATAATATACATGATAGCGCAGGCACTGGAAAACCAAAAGCTCCTTGCAGTCGCGAAATCCGAGATGCAGGAGGTCCTGATAGGCGGGTTCATGGTGATTTTGCTGTCTTTCATCATATTCAACGTGGGGCAGCAGCTCGGGTATTACACGATAAAGTCGTTCGTGCCGGACCTTGACGACAGGTATGCCGGCGCATCAGCGCCGATATCGAACGATTCATTTTTCTTTGACAATGCTGACAATCTGCAGAAAGATATCATCGGCGGATACACATCTATATTCATAAGCGCGTCCAAGCTTGCCGGCGACGCGGCATCCGCGAGCTCGGCGTACATAAGCAGGGGCATAGAGGGCTCGCAGCCGCTGCCTGTTGGAATCAGTAACGGCGCATCCGGCTCCTTGACCACGCACCTTTGCAAGCCGGTCGCCATAATAGCCGCGCTTGTCAACGAGATAGCATCCCTTGTCTCAAGGACCATAACGATAATGTCGGCGCAGGACATGCTCGTTACTGCCGCGCGGTTCCTCTACGCGCCGTTTTTCATGCTGGGCATAATCCTGCGCTCGTTCAATGTGGTGAGGGGGATAGGGGCATTCTTCATAGGCTTCAGCATAGCCCTTTTCCTGTATCCCATATTCCTTATACTCATGGAAGGATACACAATAGAGTATTTCAGCACGATGGGGCTGGACCTGCTGGATTCAACAAGCGTAAGCTCGCTGAACAGCAACATAAATACCCTCGGGCACTATGGACGGTTCGGCATATTCAGCAGCGGCAGCTACTGCGACGAGAACCCGAAAGGAGACCTGCAGGATGATATGAACAGATATAAGAACCAGCTTGATGCCGGCGTAACGATGAACGCCGGCAACAACATAGCCACAACAGGCTCGCTGATGTTCGCGATGCTGCTGTCGCAGGGCTTTGCCCTGCTGATGGTGGTTTCGCTGACCGGCGGGATAGCCAAGGTCATGGGATCAGACCTGAGCCCATTCGTAATAGGGAATATAGTAAGGATAAGTGGTATGTGATGGCATATATTGAGTTCGGGATGTGCGATGCCTCTTCCGGAACGACCAACCTCATTGCCACGCTCGTCATATCCTGCGTAGCCGTGCTCATGCTTTCCGTGATATTGAGGATGGTCGGGAAGATTACCGGCAACAGGAGGATGGAGCTGTGGGGCAGCAACATGATATACGATATCATAATAACATTCATCATAGCCGGCGCCATAATTGCCCTTTATTCCGCATTCGGCTCAAGCGCTGTGGGAAGCCCATGGGTGCCGTCCGTTGCAAATGTCAGCAGCAGCGGCGTGTCCAAGGCGGTGTATTTCGACAGCTCCAAATGCGTCTTTGGCAACGCGATGTCTTTCCTTGCGTCTGCGACCAATTATACGCTGAACGTAGCGAAGCTGTCCATTTGGGCGAACGGCAACATGGAAACGCTGATAAGCGCGACAAAGACCCAGCCGACGGTGTTTATGGGCTTCGGGTATTATTCCTCGACGCTTGTGGGCCAGCCCATATACCCGTCAATAGCAAAGGCCAAAGCCATGCTGGGCTCCATAATGAGCATAGCCATAATGTCCTCCCTTACCGCGAACACCGCGCAGGTGTTCCTTATGAAGATGGTGCTAAGCCCCGCAACGAACCCCATAATGTTCTCGCTCCTGGCGTTCGCCGTGATACTGAGGCCATTGCCCGTTTTCAAGTATTTTGCAAACAGCGTCATAGCCGTGCTCATATCATTCATGCTGGTCTTCCCGCTCATGGTCAC
>JBGQMB010000003.1:0-42944 GCA_041500405.1 Candidatus Micrarchaeia archaeon
GGTTTGCCATAGCCGCAACAATAATCATGGAATACCTTGGCGCAGGCATATCATATTCGGAAATCGCCGGTTATTTCATAGGCATCGTGATTGCGGCAAGGAAGCTCCTGTTCCCGATGGAAAGGAACAACATGTATGGCATGGTTGTTTCCGCTGTCATCGGAGCGCTGTTCGGCATAATGCTGGGGCTTGAAGCCATTCTGCTTTTCGGCGCGCTCATGGTCGCATATGATTTCATAGCCGTTTTCCTGACAAAGCACATGATGGAGATAGCCAAGGCTGTAATAACGAACAACGTGTCCATGGTGGTGACCGTGGCAAGGCCCGGGGCGGAGGCTGATTTCAGGGAGAACAAGGACATTGAAAAGTCAAAAAGGCTGGACCTTGGGACAGGGGACCTGTTCATGGCTTCCGCGATGGTCGTTTGCGCCATGAAATACGGCAACATGGTGTGGTTCGCGCTCCTGTTCTCGTTCATCGGCTTCCTTGCGACGATGGAGGCGCTGAGGATTTTGAGAAGGCCCATACCGGCGCTTCCGACGATAGTCGGCTCCATAACGGTCGGGATTGCGCTGTATGTTGGCATAGGCATGCTGGGCGGCGTTCCTGCGCCGCTGTTTTAGCCGGAAAGGCAGCCAACCCGTTATTTTAAAACCTTTACGCTAAAAGAGACATACTCGCAACTTCAGGTGATTTAATATGGGAATCAGGCCAGCAAGATCAATAAGGGATGCCGACAAGGTCGCATGGACAAGGTTCAGCAGGAGAAAGCCGAGGAAAAGCTTCGTGAAGTCCATGCCGCACGCAAACCTTCACCAATTCATGATGGGCGTCAAGAAGCCGGACTATGACGTAAAGTACGAGATGTTTGCCAACGAGAAGTTTTATCACAGGGACAACGCGATAGAGGCCGCAAGGCAGTCGATGAACAAGGTTCTGGAAAAGGACCTGCTCGAGAGGTTCTTCGCAAAGGTCCGCATCTACCCGCACCACATAGTGAGGGAAAACAAGATGGTCGCCGGCGCTGGAGCAGACAGGATATCAAGCGGAATGAGGGGCGCGTTCGGAAAGCCAACCCACAGGGCGGCGCTCGTCTCAAAGGGGCAGACGCTTTTCGAGATAATCTCATACAAGCAGCATGACAAAATCATCAGAAAGGCGCTGGAAAGGGCCGCAAGGAAGCTCACTGGGACGTGGACGGTGAAGGTGGAGGAAAAAAGCGATGGATGATGTCGTAATAAACACCGAAATAGACAAACTGATAGACATACTGAGCCAGAAAAAGAGGGTCGAGCTGGACGAGCTTTCGAAGCAGCTTGGCATAGACAAGAAGAAAGTCAAGAAATGGCTCCTTGTGCTTGAGGATGAGGGATACATCAAGCTAGAATACAAGCTCACCAGGATTTTCGCGGTGTGGTCCCTTGACCTGGGAAGCAGCGCGCTCGGCCTCCAGCATGTCAGCGAGGAGGATGTGAAGGAGGGCGCTGGCCAGGCCATAGCAGAGGTGGAGATTCCAGAGGAGAAGAAGGCGCACCATGAAAGGAAAAAGGCATATGAGCCCTCCTGGAAGGCGCCGGCGGAGGCCGCGGCAAGGACAGACGCCTCGCTCAGGAAGATACAGGAAAGGATGGCAGAGTGCGCTGACGAGGCAAAGACCGTCCAAAACTCAATTAAAGAGCTGAAATCAAAGAAGGCCAGGCTTGATGCGGAACTGCCCCAGCTGGAGGCATACGGCGGGGAGAAAGCGGCCGGCATAGAGGAAAGGATGGACGCTCTCCAGAAAAGGATGAACAGTCTCAAAAAGAACCTGAGGGGCGCGGAGGAGCTGGCGTCCAACGTGAACCAGAGGAGCAAGATGGCAAAGGCGCTTGTCGACGAGGCAAGCGAGGTTTACATTAAGCTGGACGGAATATTCAAGGGACTCAAGGAAGAGGGAAAGGGAAGGAAAGACGACTTCGCGAAGGAAATAGAGGAGATGGAGGATGAAACTGCGCAAAGGCAGGCAAGGCTCTCCGCCCTTGACGATGCATGCGCGCTTATTGACAGGACAAAGGAGGATGCGGAAAGAAGGGTCGAGGCCATAAGGGAAAGGGTGAAAGACGCCAACAAACAGCTGGAGGACGGGCTCGCGGCCGTAAGGGCCATCGAGGAAAAAAGGGATACGATGGCTGCAAGAATTATGAAAACAAGAAAGGCGATTGCCGAAAGAAGAGCGAGCATAGAGGCCCTGAAATCCGAGATAGAGGAAACAGGAAAGCTCGAGGCAAAGCTTGACACCTATATCAAAAATTACTCAGAGGAGACGGACGACATAAGGACGCTTGTCACAAGGGCCGAAACGGAAATACGGGACATTGACGAAAAGGCCAGCGCGAAGGCGATGGAAACATACAGGGAAGAGCTTGAAAGGACCGCGGACAGGATGGAAAGGAAAACAAAGGAAGTGTCCGAGGGAAAGGCGAAGATAGACTATGAAATCTCAGAGAAAAGGGCGCGCCTGAAAAAGATAGAGGCAGAGGCAAAGGAGCTTGAAAAAAGGCTCAAAAGGAAGAAATAATTACAGTTTTCTCTGCTTGTCCTGCTCCGACGCGCTTCTTGCGTCGTCGACCAACGCAAGCCAGCTTTCCCCGATTTTTGAGAAGTAGTTTCCGAACGTCCTGCTCAATGATATCCTCATGCGCCTTCTTTTCCTTGTCGCCTTCAGGTCGCTCTCAATCTCCCTTTCAAGCTTTATCATGCCCACGCGCCTGAGCCTTGGCAGAATCCTATTGTAGAAGGTGGCCTTTGAAATGCCGTTCTCCTTGACAAAGCCGCTTATGTCCTCGGAGTTGAGCTCCAGCTTTTCAATGACTTTTGAGATGAACTTCAGCGCTATGCTGTTGTAGACCTTCTGGTATTTTGACGGAAAGATGAAGTTGACGAGCTCGGCAAGCTGCCAGACGTTCCGCGTGCCGTTCTCGCTGTCGTCCTGGAACCTCCTTATTTCCGGGCTGTTGTGCGCAGGAAGGTAGATGGACTCATTTGAAGGTATGCCCCTTGTCGGTATCGACTTTTTTGCAGGTTCTTGGCTTTCAGCCACCGAAAATCGACCCGAAGCCGCTTATGGCATTGCTCTGCTCCTCATCTATTTTGGCTTTTACCCCATCGAACTCCTTGCCTTCCACGATGTCGGCAAGGCCCTTGAGCTTTGCGTCCGCCTTCTTGACGAATGCCTCGTCCGCGTCGATATAGATATAGTATCCGGAGGCCTTGAATCCGTAGTCCTTGGAATCCTTGAGCATGTAGCCGGCATGCGCGAAGCTGTCTTCCGCATACGGGTTTTCCTCCAGCAGCTTTTTCACATCCTTGAACTTCTCGGAAGCAGTGTAGTAAATCCTTATCATGGCTGACAAATGGGCTGAAAAGTTAATAAAGATTAGGGTTTCGCAGTTTTGACGAAAGCGTCAACAAGGAATAGCCTGCCGACGCCGGCCCTTTTTCCGGCCTCCATGTCGACGTCCTCCCTGTCGCCGACCATGACGCACTGCGAAAGGTCAAGGCCGTACTTTTCCTTAGCCTCCATTATCATGCCGATGCCGGGCTTGCGCCTCGGGTCGTTGTCCTCATCCGCTGAAAAGCAGAAAAACACGTCGTCCAGCTCCACGCCCTTGCTCATCAGTAGCTCATTCAGCCTTTTCATGACCGCGTCGTGCTGCTCCATTGTCACGAGCCCCTTTTTCACGCCGGCCTGGTTTGAGACAAGGATTATCATATAGCCGGCGTCCATGAACAGCTTCAGCTTTTCCGCAACAAGCTCCTTTACCGCGACATCGTCGGGGTCGTTGATGTAATGGATATGCTCCATCAGCGTCCCGTCCCTGTCCACCAGCACGGCCTTCCTCTTGCCGTTTTCCCGCATGACATTCCTGAAAAGCTCAAGGCGCTCGGGCCTTCCTATGTCGAACAGCCTGCCCTTGCCCCTGAAGCCGTAAAGGCCCCCCTCGGATGCGATTTTGGAAAGTATGTCCTTCTCAAGGGTGAGCTTTCCCTTGCCGAATCCCTTCAGCAAGTCCTTGGAAATTGAGCAAAGCCCTGCGTTCGCCCAGTCCTTGCCCTCGCTGGTCCTGTGGAAGCCAGTGACCTTTCCGTTTTCCATTGTCGGGATATCCTTCTCAAAGGCGTTTTCGTATGTAAGATAGAGTGAAGCCGGCCTTTGTTTTGAAAACTCCGCGAATTCCTTAAGGTCCGGAGCCATAAAATAGCTGTCGCCGTTTGCGACCCAGAACCTTTCCTCAAGGTAAGGAAGCGCGTTTATGACCGCCCCTCCGGTGCCGAGCGGCTCAGGCTCCACGACCATTTTCACGTCATTGGACTCGTATGATTTCATATGCTCTGAAAGGTATCCCGCAAGAAGCACGAAGCGCGAAAAGCCAGCGCCCCTGTATTGCTCAAGCAAAAGGTCAAGCAGGGGCCTGCCATTGATGTCCATTAATGATTTCGGCCTTGATTTCGAAAGGTCGCCGAGCCTTGTCGCAAGCCCGCCGCACAGGATGGCCATCTGCATATGCGGTCTTTTGGGGATTGGGTTTAAAACTTATTCGCAGCCGCCGAAGGCAGAATTTTTAAATACCGTGCTGGAATGGCATATCATGGACCATGATGTCACGATAAAGGCGCGCTCGCCGTCCAGGATAGGCATAGGCGGGGGCGGAAGCGATTTGCCGAGCTTTTTCCGCGACCACGGGGGGGCGGTGCTTAACGTAGGCATAAACCTGTATTCCTACACGTCATTCAGCAGGACCAACGAGAAAAACACGAGGATAATATCGCATGACTGGGACGTGGACAGGAAGATAGACAATCTCAAGCTTGAGTTTGAGAACAACAAAAAGGACAATGTTGACATATTGAAGGCGGTCATGGACTATGCCAAGCTCAACCCAAAAGACGGGTACAAGCTCATAGTGCATTCCGCAGCGCCAAAGAACTCCGGACTGGCGGGCTCGTCAGGGCTTGTGGTTTCGCTGATGGCGGCAATATTCAATGCAGCAGGAAAGGCGCTTATGGACAGGGACAAGCTGGCAAGGACGGCATACCACCTTGAAAGGGAGATACTTGGCAGGGCCGGCGGATACCAGGACCAGTACGCGGCCGTTTTCGGCGGCTTCAACTTCATAGAATTCCACAAGGAAAGGATAAGGATTTTCCCTTTAAGGCTGGAACAGGACCTGATTTCAGAGCTCCATTCGTCAATGCTCCTTTTCGAGACGCCGATGCCAAGGGTCGAGACCGCGTCAAAGGTGGAAGAAAGGAAGGATGATGACATCAGGAAAGGCGGAAAAAGCGTGGAATACCTGAAAAAGATAAGGGATTATGCATATGACATGAAGGACGCGCTGATTAACGGGGACGTTAAGACAATGGGCGAGCTTCTTCACGAAAGCTGGATTGAGAAGAAAAACCTGCCAGGCGTAACCAGCCCGGAGATAGACAGGCTTTACCAAACAGGGATGGATGCCGGCGCATACGGAGGAAAGCTCTGCGGCGCTGGCGGCGGAGGGTTCCTTTTCTTCATGAGCGACATCGCGGAAAGGAAGAACATAATAAACGCGATGGCAAAGGAGGGCGCAAGGCCCGTCAATTTCGACTTTGACTTCAACGGAATGGTCACTTGGAGAACCGAGGGGGGATAAAAATGACTAAACCCAATATGCGTAATAAATATAACCATCTTGTCAGACAGATTGGAAGAATTAACGCAATAATTAATTATACAAAAAGATATAAATTTGATCCAAACGCACAAGCTGATGTGGTTTACTTAAAGATGGTGAAAAAAAACTTAGAAAAGGAGCTTAAAAAAATTGAAAAATGACATTAGGTTTAGGCCTTTTCCATTTCCTCTTCTATAATTTGGCACAGGCTGTGTATGATGAATATGTGGCACTCCTGAATTCTCGGCGTCTCGTCGAGATTAACCTTCATGATTATGTCGGCAAATGCCTCTGCGGAGCCCTTTTTCGCTCCCTCAAGAAGAACGGCCGTTATGCCCATGTCCTTGCACTTCTTGAACGCCTCGACTATGTTCTTCGAGCTCCCGCTTGTCGTTATGCCAAGGAAAACGTCGCCTTTCCTTCCCAGCGCCTCAATCTGCCTGGCGAATGCGGTATCATAGCCTTTGTCGTTGGACCAGGCGGTCAGCACGCTGGCGTTTGTGTTGAGCGCGATGGCAGGGTAGCCCTTCCTTTCCTTCAGGAACTTGCAGACCAGTTCGGCGGCCATATGCTGCGCGTCGGCAGCCGAACCGCCGTTGCCTGCCACAAGCAGCTTGTTTCCGGATTTCATGGCCTGAGCCATCATCTTTCCCACGCTGGATATCTGCCCGCAATCTAGCCCCGAAAGGCCTTGGATGGTCTTCTTGGCGTTCTCGGATATGACGTCCATAAGGATTATCCTTTTATTGGTTAAAACAACACTTTAAAAAAGATTGCAGGGATAGGGGAGTAGGGTTTTTGCAGATGGATTTCGACGAAGCCACAGAGAGGAAGCTGAAGGACGTTTCAAAGAAGGGCAGTGTGCTTGTCACAGGCGGGGCAGGATACCTTGGCTCTGTGCTGTGCGAAATGCTTGTTGAAAGGGGCTTCCGCGTAACGGTAATCGACAACCTTAACTATGCGCAAAACACCCTGTTCAACCTTTTCCACACCGGCAACCTGAAGTTCATATATGGAGATGTCACAAATGAGGCTTTCATGCAGAAAATCCTCAAGGAGGAGGACTATGAGTTCATAATCCCCCTGGCCGCAGTCGTGGGATTTCCGGTTTCGGAGCAGAAGCCAGAGATAACGTGGATGGTAAACCACGGCTCCATAAAGACGATTTTGAAACACAGGAAAAAGGGCTCAAAGATAATATTCCCGACAACGAACAGCGGGTACGGGGTGACCGACGGAAAGAGCGCGTGCACGGAGGAAAGCCCGCTCAACCCCATTTCAACGTACGGAAAGAGCAAGGCGGCTGCGGAGCAGGACATAATGAAATCCAATGATTATGTCTGCTTCAGGCTGGCGACGCTTTTCGGGTTCTCGCCAAGGATGAGGACGGACCTGTTGGTCAACGATTTTGTTTACAGGGCGTTCAAGGACAAAACGCTCGTGCTTTTTGAAAAAGAGTTCAAGCGGAACTTCGTGCACATAAGGGATGCCGGCAGGGCGTTCCTCTGGGCCATGGCAAACTGGGATGCCATGAAAAACAGGGTGTACAACCTCGGGCATCCGGACTATAACATAACAAAGGAGGACCTTGCGAACATGATAAAGAAAACAGTGCCCGGGCTGAATGTGTTCTTTGCCAAGATAGGGAGCGACCCGGACAAGAGGAACTACGTGGTTTCGAACGACAGGATTCTGAAAACCGGGTTTGCGTTCAAATACCCCCTGGAAAAGGGCATCGAAGAGCTTGTGAAAGGATACGAGGCACTTAGGGACTACAGGTTCAAGAACTATTGAGATGATTATATGGAAGACCTTCATGGAAGCAAAGTGGAAAACCTCAAGATAGGCATAATCGGCTACAAGGGGTTCCTTGGGTCCGCGATATACTCGTATTTCTGGACAAAATACCCCTACGGCGTGATGGGAATATCAAAGGACAACTATGCGGAAACGCCGAAGGAGTTTGACGTGCTGATAAACGCGAACGGCAGCCCGCTGAAGAGGCTTGCCGACACTGACCCAAAGGCGGATTTTGAGATGAACGTGAGGTCCGTGATGGAAACGCTTTCTGATTTCAAGTTCCGCAAATACGTCTACATATCCAGCGTAGAGGTTTACGGGGACCACGAGGACCAGGACCGGAACGCCGAGGATGTGGAGATAGACGAGAAATTCATTTCCAATTACGGCTTTAACAAGCACATTGCGGAAAAGCTAGTAAAAAGGTATGCAAAAAGCAACCTGATATTCAGGCTCGGCAGGATGGTGGGGCCGGGGCTGAAAAAGAACATTGTCTATGACATCGTGCATACGGGAAAGACGTTCGTTTCCCCGCTTTCAAAATACCAATTCATAGACACGCCGTCCGTAGCAAGGATAATGGACGACGTGCTCGGGCAGGGAATTGACAACGAGACATTCAACATCTGCGGGGACGGCATAGTGAGCGGCGAGGAAATCGCTGACATTGCCGGAAAGCAGCTTGAGATGGCGCTTTACGAGCAGCCCAGGGAAACGTTCAACATCAACATATCAAAGGTGTGCAGGTTCGTCACTGTCCCGCAAAGCAGGGATTCCATAAGGAAATACGCGAACTTCACCAAGAGCGGAACCTGGGGTGAAGGTTGATGGAGTGCAGGGTATGCTCCTCGCATAACCTAGTGCCTGTCATCGACCTTGGAAACCAGCCTTGGGGCAACGACTTTTTGACAAAGGAGCAAGTCGGAAAGGAGAATTTCTACCCGCTCCGGGTGGTTGTGTGCAAAGACTGCAGGACCGCGCAGCTTGACCACACCGTGAAAAAGGAGGTCATGTTTTCCGACCACACATACCTCTCCGGCATGACCAAGACGCTTGACGAGCATTTCAGGAGGCTCGCGGAAGAGGTGGACAGCAGGTTCTTCCGCACAAAGCAGGGAAAGGCTGTCCTGGACATCGGGTCCAACGACGGAACACAGCTCAAGCACTACAAGGCGCTGGGCTATGATGAGCTTGGCGTGGAATCCTCGAAAAGGGTGGCTAAAATAGCGAACGACGCAGGCATAAACACGATGCACGCGTTCTTCAACCTGGACACCGAAAGGAAGGTGGGGAAGAAATTCGATGTCATAAATGCGTCCGGCATATTCTTCCACCTTGAGGAGCTGCATTCAGTCTGCGACGCGATAAAGGAATGCCTGAAGGAGGATGGCGTTTTTGTTGTCCAGTTCATATACATGAAAAGGATGATGGAAAACCTTGCGTTCGACCAGATATACCACGAGCATCTGCTGTATTATACGCTGGAAACGATAGAGAAGCTGCTCAACAGGCACGGGCTTTCCATGTTTGACGCATACGTTTCTCCGATACACGGGGGCTCTGTCATGGGCTTTGTCTCGCATACCGGAAAAAGGCCGAAATCCGAAAGGCTTCTGGAGCTTGTAAAAAAGGAGCGCGAGGCCAAGACCAACGAGATAGAAACATATATGGAATTCGCGAAAAGGATAAATGAGGCAAAGCGCAGGAACATCGAGTACGTGGAAAAGGCGAAGAAGGCCGGAAAGACCATTTACGGCATGGGCGCCCCCGTGAAGGGCAACACGCTTCTCAATTATTTCGGCATCGGCACGAAGTACATCGACTATCTGGTGGAGATAAACCCGATGCGCGAAGGGCTGTACTCGCCTGGCATGCACATACCTATAGTGCTGGAAAAGAAGCTTGCAAAACAGCCTGACATTTATTACGTTTTGGCATGGAACTTCAAGAAGGAGATACTCGCAAAAAACAAGGAACTGATAAAAAAAGGCGTGGAATTTTATTTCCCGGTGAACCCCAAGGAGGAGGGCTGAATGAAGATACTGGTCACGGGCGCCGGCGGCTTTGTGGGCGCAAGGTTATGCAAGCATTTCGAGGGCCTTGGAAACGAGGTTGTCGCGTGCGACAACTTCCGCTTCGGCTCGATGAAGACGCTCAAGGGATTCAAAGGAAAGGTGATCTCAGGGGATTTCGCCTCGCTTGAAAAGGATGAAATTGCTGGGCTGGATGCTGTTTTGCACGAGGCGTCCATATCGGACCCTACGTTCAAGGATGACAATGAGATAATGGAGAACAACTTCGGCAAGTCAACAAGGCTCATGGGCCTCTGCGCCTCGTGCAAGGTGCCGTTCATCTACGCGTCTTCGTCCGCGGTCTACGGAAATTCCCCTGCCCCGAACATCGAGTTCCGCAACGAGGCGCCGCACAACGCATACGCAAGGTCAAAGCTGCAGCTGGACCACTATGCAATGTCGCTGATGAAGAAAGGCAACAAAATAATCGGTTTGCGGTATTTCAACATCTACGGGCCAGGCGAGGAGTTCAAGGGAAACCCGGCCTCAATAGTGTTCCATTTCATGAAAAGCTTCCTTTCCGGAAGCGCGCCGGTCATATACGGGGACGGGAAGCAGAGCCGCGACTTCATATACATAGACGACATAATCAGGGCGAACGAGCTTGCGATAAATTCAAAAGCAAGCTTCATAGTCAACATCGGAAGCGGAAGGTCTGTTTCGTTCAACGAGCTTTTTGCAACAATGGCAAAAACGTTGGGTATAAAGAACGCAAAGCCGTCCTATGTCCCGAATCCATTCCCGAACAATTACCAGTACAACACAAAGGCAAGCCTTGAGAGAAGCAGGAGGATGCTCGGCTTCAGCCCATCCTGGAGCCTAGAGAACGGGATAAGGGGGCTCGCCACATATCTCAAAACGGCGCGCTGATGGACGAGAGGAAATGCCATCGCCATCTTTTTTAAAACCTCTTATGTGTATCCCAATGATGAGTAAAAAGGCGGTAATAACAGGAATCACCGGGCAGGACGGATCCTATCTTGCGGAACAGCTGCTAGGCAAAGGCTACGAAGTCCATGGGATAAGGAGAAGATCAAGCTCGTTCAACACAAAAAGGATAGACTCCATCTACAGGGACCTTCACGACCCTTCAACAAGGTTTTTTCTGCATTACGGGGACCTGTCAGACGCAAGCTCCATTGCCCATATCATAAACGAGGTAGAGCCTGACGAGATATACCACCTTGGGGCGCAGTCCCATGTCAGGACAAGCTTCGAGATACCGGAATATACCGGGGACGTCACGGGCCTTGGAACGACAAGGGTCCTTGAGGCCATAAGAAGAAGCGATAAGAACATCAAATTCTACCAGGCGTCATCTTCGGAAATGTTCGGCAAGGTTTCTGAAACGCCGCAAAGGGAGACGACGCCCTTCCATCCAAGAAGCCCGTATGCGTGCGCCAAGGTCTACGCATATCACGTTGCGGTCAATTATAGGGAAAGCTACGGGATGTTCGCGTCAAACGGCATCCTGTTCAACCACGAGTCCCCAAGAAGGGGCGAAACGTTCGTCACAAGGAAGATAACCCGCGGAATCGCCCGCATACTTGCAGGCAAGGACAAGTTCATATACTTAGGAAACATGGACGCAAAAAGGGACTGGGGCTTTGCAGGGGATTACACGAACGCAATGTATCTGATTTTGCAGAACCGGGAGCCGGACGACTTTGTCATCGCCACTGGAGAGACGCATTCCGTGAAGGAATTTGCCGAGGAGGCGTTTTCGTTGGCTGGCCTAGACTGGAAGGAACACATAAAAATCGACCCAAGGTACTTGAGACCGAGCGAAGTGGACGTGCTTGTCGGAGACTACTCAAAGGCCAAAAGGGTCCTGGGGTGGGAGCCCAAGATCAGGTTCAAGGAATTGGTCAGGATGATGGTGGAATCGGACCTCAAGGAAGAGGGCGTTTCTTCTGGAATCAGGGGATGAGCTCGCCAGCATGAAAAAAGTCCTGTTTGTTTCGGTGCACCTGCCTTCCAAGCTTAGCGGCTTCCGCATACTTTACTATGACGTGCTCAGGTTCTCTACAGAGTTCGACGTCCATTTCATAAGGCTCAACCTTAACGAAGGCGGGCGCGGGCTGCAGACAGGCACAGTGGTCGACAAGGACCTGCTTGAATTGCCAAAGAAGGTCAAATTCAGTGAAATCAGGTGCGACGGCGAGCGGTTCGACCCGCTGTTCCTTGCATATCCAATCTTCATGAAGCAGATGTCTAGGATGGCGTGGGCGATGCCCCAAGTGCAGGAATACATCAATAGGGAGAAAATCGACTGCGTCGTCCTATTCACGGGGTCCTGCTGCGTTGCCTTGCGCAACCTTGTTGCGCCTGTCAAGATTGCCGAGCCCCTGGACTCCACTGAGCTGTATTATATCGCAAAGGCAGAGCATATGCCTTCGCCGAAGAACAAGGCGATAAGGCGCCTAAGCCGCCTGTTTTCCAAGGCAGTGCTTCCGGACCTTGCCAAGAAGTTCGACCTTTTCGTATATGTGACGGATGAGGACAGGAAACAGGATGGAATCCCTGAAAACAAGGCATTCGTATTCCCGCACGCAAGGGATCAGCCGTTCAAGGGCATTGGCGCAAGGAAACGCGACATAGACGTCATATTGTCCGGGTTCTGGACCCATCCGCCAAACCGCGATGGCTTGAGGGAAATCGCGCCGAAATTGGGCAGGATAAGGGGGAATGTCAAGATAATCGGCATCAACATGGATAAGTCCTTGAAGTTTCCTCCGAACGTAGAGCCGCTTGGGTTCGTGGACAACGCATCTGAATATTATTTAAGGTCAAAAATAGCCCTGATACCGGTGTTTTACGGCGCAGGCCTGCAGAGCAAGGTCTTTGACGCATTGAGGCACGGGTGCAAGGTCGTTTCCACCATGTTCACAAAAAGGAAATTCGAGGCATGCGGGTTCTTTTCCAAATCCGCCATTTACTCTGAGAACCTGATAAAGGCAACAAACGACGCGCTTGAAAAATACAGCAAAAAGGACGCGGATGCGGCATTCCAGTCATACAGGGAATGGTATATCAGGAACTCAAAGAAGGAGACGCAGTTCCTGGACACCGTCAACCACATATTCGAGGAAAAGGGCCTGCTGTGAATATTCTCCAACGGAACGAAAGGCATTTAAAACAGGCCAGGGCAAGAAGCAACAGCATAACGGTGTTCTTACATGATACATCTTGAATTCACGACCGTGGTCGGCTGCAGGAACATGTGCACATACTGCCCGCAGGCAAACATCATAAAAAGCTACAAAGACAGGGCAAAGATGGTGATGAGCCTTGAGGACTTCAGAACCTGCGTGGACAAGACCCCGCAGGGAACGGAGATAGCCTTCAGCGGGTTCGCCGAGCCGTTCCTCAACCCAAGATGCATCGAGATGGTGGAATACGCCTATGCAAAGGGGCATCCTGTTTCTGTCTATACGACGCTGGTCGGGGCCTCGATGGACGACATCAAGAGGCTTGAGAAGATACGCTTCTACGACTTTGTGATGCACCTGCCCGACAAGGAGATGACAATAAAGATAAACGATGAGTATCTTGCCAAGCTGAGGGCGGTCGCAAAACTAAAGATAAATGCGACGCACGACAAGCACGCCTGCTGCTTCGCCGAGGTGGACAAGCGCGTGAAGGACGCAATCGGCAACAGCATGAGGGTCGAGGACCTTGTCCAGCCAAACACAAGGGCCGGATACATCAAGAAAAGCGGCATATCCAGGAAGGGCCTGATAACGTGCAGGAAGGGGGGAAGCCTACTGAACCAGAACGTGGTCATGCCGAATGGAGACATTGTCATGTGCTGCATGGACTTCGGTCAAAGGCACGTGTTCGGGAACCTTTTGAAGCAGAGCTACGAAGAGGTAATGAACAGCCCTGAAAGGAAGCGCGTTATCGAGGGTCTGTCGAACGAGAAGGTGAGCATATTGTGCAGGACGTGCGAATCCGCAATAAGCCTGACAAATGACGGGCTGATGGGCGTAGTGTATTACCTGAACTCAAGAAGGAAGGAGCTCTTTTGAGCACCTAAAGCCTTTTTTCCTTCAGCAGTCTCGCGTAAACCTGGACAGCTTCCTTGAGGTTTTTTGGCATTATCGGAAATACTATTTTGCCCAGCTCATTTTTCCATCCAATTAAGCTAAGCAGGGTCTGGCAAAACCTTATTGGAATCAGTATGGTTGCAATAATTATCCCAAGAAGGAGCCTCAGCCTGGATTCTCTTAGTACAATCCTGTCATCAAGCGTGTCATATCTTTTGAATAGCAGCAGGCTAAGCAGCGAAACAGGAACGCTGAGCGCTCTGCCAAGGAAAGTAGGATTGAACTCCAGCGCATTTTCCAGTTTTTCAATCCCAACAGGGGCTCCGCCCTCCGTTATCTCATCCCTTATGATGAATTTCTCGGAGTTCTGCGCAATCTCCGACATTTGCCCGTCGGAAAAAACATCCGCGAAAAACGAGTAGAACATCCTCCATGCGATGTACTTCAGGTAAGAGGCTTTCCTATATGTTGATTCAAGCAGCATCGCAAGTATGAGGCCTGCGACGTACGGATAGTATTTCCTTTTTGCCAGCATCTTGTGGTATATCGTGAACCCCTCCATCGGGTGCCTCACGTACGCCTTATCAGTAAAAATGGCCTTTCCATGCTTCAGCAGCCTGGACCTGAACTCATAGTCCTCCCCGCCCCTCCAGGGGTACGGGACGCTGAAACCGACTTCCTCAAAGACGTTCCTTGGGATAAACCCGAAGCTGTTGGGGTTGTAGGTGTTGTTGCCTATCATCTTCCCCTCGCCCTGGTAGATTATGGGAAGAACTGCCTTTTTGGACGAAAGCGCAAGGTCCTTGCACGCAACAAACCCCTTCTTCGAGTCAAGGAACGCGTTGATGTCAGAAAGAACGACAACCTCGTAGCCAAGGCTGTAAGAGAGCGACTGCGCAACAAAGAACGCGCCGCAGGTGCCGAGCGGGACTTTTTCAACCGCATGGAACGAGTCAAGGCCGATGTCCTGTACCCTCATCCCTGCGCGGTAAATGAAAACAAAGTCTGCAATTTCTGAAATCCCGGTTTTCCTTGCCCATGCCACGAATTTCGCCAGCTCGGCTCCATCGCCAACAGGGCACGCGACAACGATGTTTTTCCTCTTTTTCACCGTGTTTTTTGTCTCGCCGATGAGAATGTCAAGACCGCCTGAAAGCATTGCCTTTTGTGCTGCCATCAGCCTACACCTTTCCGTGCTCCTCGAACCACTCTATGGTTCTGTCAAGGCCTTCCTTGAGCGGCGTCATCCTGTATTTTGTGAGCTTCCTCATTTTCTCGACATTGAGGCATTTGGAGCGCGCTCCGACGTATTTGGTGGTGTCGAACTTTATTTTATCGAAGTCGTATCCGACCTTGTCGCATATCATCTGCGCGAACTGCCTTATTGAATGCTCCTTGCCTTCGCCTATGTTTATGTTGTCGTTCTCGCATTTTTTGGAGAGCTCTGCCATTATGTTGGCAAAGTCGTTCACGTAGACAAGCTCCCTTTTCTGGTGGCCGTCGCCCCAAAGGACTACGGGCTCGTTGAACCTTTTTCCGCGGATTATCTTTCTTATCAGGTCGAATATGAAGTGCATCTGCCGTCCGTCGGTGTGGTAGTGCGGGCCGTAAAGCGTCGAGGGCACGAACTGCAGGTATTTCAGGCCGTACTGCTTGTTCAGGGCGATAAGCCCGGCATACATCATCCTTTTCGTCATCCCATACGTGAAAAGGCTCTCGATGGGCACGCCCTTCATATAGTTTTCCTCTTTGAGCTCGTACTTGGGGTCGTAAGAACAACTGGTCCCCATCGTGATGATTTTTGCCTGGGGCTGCTCCTTGGACCAATAGTCAAGAACGTTCGTGTTTATCCTCTGGTTTATGACCCACTGCTCGCCGCTGTGATATAAACAGAAGTCGCCTGCCTGTGTCCAGGCCGCAAGATGGACGACCATGTCAAAGTCGCCCTTCCTTTTCTTGAAGACGGACTCCAGCGCGCCCTGCTTTGTGAGGTCGCAGGCCTTGGAATTCACCTTCTCAAGGCTGTGGCCGTCCTTCTCCAGCTTCGCGCAAAGCGAAGTGCCCAAAAATCCCGTTGCGCCCGTGACTAGTATTTTCAAATTAACATCCTCACATTCCGACTTTGTCCAGAATCTCCTTAAGCTTTTCTCTTGTTTTGAGCTCCATCTCCTTGTCCTTCCTGGCTATCGCGGCCTTGCTGAACTTGGCCTTGCCGGACCAGACTCTTTCCATCACGTCCCTCAGGTCATCCGAATCCCCGGATGAGAAGAACCATCCTGTCTTGCCTTCATCCACCCAGTCCTTGAACGAAGGCGAGAACGGGGCTATAACCGGGATGCCAAAAAGGAAGGCAAGCGTCATGCATCCGGAAAACTGGGAAGAGACAAGATAAGGGAGCACAACAGCCTTTGAGCGCTTTATGAGGTTGTGCATCTCTCCGTTGTCAAGCCATCTATCAAGGTGAACGATATTTTTTGAGCTGAGATTCCTTGCCGCCCTTCCTGCAAGGACTGTGCTGAATCTCGCGCCCTTTGCCGCCTCAAGCAGGACGTCCGTGCCTTTTGAGAACCTGTCTATGCCTCCAAAGTTAAGGAAAAACTTTTCAATGGGAAGGTCGACGTGCCTGTCCTCCTGGAAAAAGCCCTTCCTTATGGACGCGTACGGCGGATGCGGAAGCACCTCGGCCCTGACGCCGAGCCTATGCCTTATCTGCCAGGCAAGGGGCCACTGCGTCGCAACAGTAAGCGTGGAGCTGCTTATTATCTTGTCGTGCATGAAATCGTTGGTCCTGTCGCTGATGCCCTTCGAGGAAAAAGAATAGTCGTATGTTGCGTGGAAGTAAAAAATCTTTTTTGACTTGAGCGAAAGGAAGAGTGGAAACATCTTGGGCGAGACCATGCCGAAGAACGAGACGCCGGACTCAAGCCTTTTCTTCAGCTTTAAAAGGTCGGGTATTGAGAAAAAGTCGTAAAACTCCGCTTCTGGGAAAATGCCCCTGATTTTCTGCGCCCTTTCGTTGTCCTTTGACAGGATGAGCTTTGCGTCAATGCCGAGCTTCCTTGCGATTTCGTAGACAGTCAGCGTGGACTCAAGCCCGCCGCCCCTCCTGCCTGCGTAAACAAAGAAAAGCTCCATGGTTACACCTTGC
The DNA here is from genome assembly GCA_041500405.1 of Candidatus Micrarchaeia archaeon. Classification (GTDB taxonomy): domain Archaea; phylum Micrarchaeota; class Micrarchaeia; order Anstonellales; family J096; genus JAPLWW01. Next base: position 16,763 of record JBGQMB010000003.1, read on the forward strand.
CATGCATGGTTTTTAACCCCTGTTGTCCAGGCGGGTTGCCGCCGTATCAATCAAGCCCGTAGCCCATTGTGTTGGGCTGCTTTATCGCCTTTATCGGAAGAAACAGCAGGAACATCATAATCGCAAACAGCGGCGTGAAAATCGCCCATCCGACAAGCCTTGCAAGATGCAGCAGGGGGTTGGAATTGTCTGCCATAAGGAGGTATTTGCCGTCCTCAACCCTTGCGTACAGCCTTTTTGCGAAAACCGCTGTCATAACGACCTTGAGGTAGCTGAACGTGCTGAGAACAACAACGTCCTTCCTGAACATTGAGATAGACTCTGAAAGAACAGTCTGTATCTTGTCCCTTCTCCTATCCGCGACATGCTCCGGATTTTTGTCATAAACCTTCTCGAAACCGCTGAACTCAGCTTCTTTTTTCTCAAAAATAAATTTCCTGAATCCCGAGTTCATCGCGTCAATCGCCTTTTTGCCGTATGTGCATGTCAAGAGCAGTTTCAGCATCGTCGCAAATATTTTCCTTCCGTAATCTGGAAGGAAAAACAGGTATATCGGGAGATAAACGGAAAAAAGGCAGAGGTTGTAAAGCACGGAGTGGATGTCCTTTACTATTATGAGGGCCGCATTGAAGAAAACCATCGCCCTGTCCAGATTCCCAAATATGAAGTTCCCGCCAAGGCTGTAGGGATGGTCGACTGTCTTTTTGATTATGGTTCTTGGCTCCTTTATTCTTTCAACGTATTCCGCGTCGTCAGCGCCATGGAAAAGAGGAAGGTAATAAAGCCCGTATTTTTTCCAAACGTCCGTGTCGAAAAGCGTGTACTGAGTGGGTGACGAGCCTATTTGCTGCACCTTGAAGTCCTTAGTAACAGCGTAGTTCGTTATGCAGGACACGAACCTCTTTTCCCTGTTGGCGTAAAGCGCCTCCACAAGCGTTTTGTCAACTGGCATGCAGTCGTCGTCCGCCATTATCGCATACTTGTATCCCTTTTCCAAGGCATATTTCTGGCCAGTGAAAAAGCCGCCGGAGCACCCTCTCCTCTCGTTCTCCTTCGCCATTATTACGCTGAACTTGAATTTTGACTTTTTGAGGTATTCCTGCATCTTTTTGTCGTCGAAAGGAATACCAAGGATGAGCAGGACGTCAAATGCCTGGAAATCCTGCTTGGCAAGCATTTCAAGGTGCCTGGTGACGTTTCCGTACTCCTTGAATGCCGAGATTATTATGAGCAGGTCCTTCCTTTTGCCCTTCGGGTATTCCTTTGCGTAGGAGACAAGCTCGCTGAACTTCATGGATGCGGTATCGCACCGCATATTTAAAAAAGCAAATCCCGTAAAACAGCAGTATGGCGCTTGGCTGGAGGATACTGAAGCAGGGCAATTACAAGGTGGCAATGCCGATGCTGAGCAGCGACGAGGAGGAGTTCGTCGCAAGCATGGCTTCGCGCTTCAAGGAATACATAAGGATATCCGAGTTCAAGGGCGAGGCTGAGATAAGGGAGATGCTGTCTAACATCCTTGTCAACATGGCAAAGGAAAGCGACGTGTCGCTTGACAAGGGCCAGCAGAAATACCTTGTGGAGGCCGCGTTCCGCCACATATACGGCCTGGCATTTTTCGACGAACTGCTTAAGGACCAGGAAATAGAGGAAATAGCGGTCATAGGCCTGTGCAAGCCCGTCTATGTCTTTGTCGCGGGAAAGGGCTGGAAAACCGTGAATGCGGAGATAATGGACGAGCACTCCCTGATGGAGATAATAAACAAGATGGCAAAGGGCATCGGCAGGCGCATAACGCTCCAGCATCCCAGGCTTGACGCCTCGCTTCACGACGGCAGCAGGCTCCATGCTTCAATATCTCCGGTCTCCGCGGGGGAAATGACCATAAGAAAATTCAGGACAAGGCCGCTTTCGCCGAAACAGCTCATAGGGAACAGGACCGGCAGCGCGCCAATCTTCGCCCTGCTTTCCATGTTCATGCAGAGCGACAGCTCCATAATAGTGTCCGGAAACACCGCAGGAGGAAAAACAACGACTTTGAACTCGCTGTTCACGTTCATACCGAAAAACGAGAGGGTGCTGATAACCGAGGAGACCCCAGAAATAAGCATACCTCATGAGCACCAGATAAGGATGGTCGCCAACAGGGACATGGGCATATCGCTGATGGACCTGATTTATGACTCCCTGAGGATGAGGCCGGACAGGATAATAGTGGGCGAAGTAAGAAACAGGGAGGAGGTCAACGCCCTTGTGGACGTCCTTTTGGGGGGCCAGGCAAGGGGCGTTTACGCGACGTTCCACGCGCAGTCCTCGCAGGAGGCTCTCAATAGGCTTGCAAGCATGGGCGTGCAACACATGGACCTTTCAAGCATAGACCTTATCCTGGTCCAAAGGAGGATGATGGCATACGACAGGAAGAAAAGGCAGACCCTCGAGGTCAGGAAGATAAGCGAGATGAGCCTTGTCGAGGACGGAAAGCCGGTTACGCTTGCCAAGTATGATATGCAAAATGACTCTTGGAAATACGCCAACAATGGAAAGGCACTTGCCCTGCTGGCCGAAAGGATGGGCTTCAGCGAGTCCGAAGCCAAAAAGGAGGCCGCGCTCAGGGAAAGGCTGGTCTCCCGCGCGCCGGACGACTTTATGGAATTTTACAATACAGTGCAAAAGGAGCTTTATGGAGATGCAAAATGATTGAGCTTGTCATTCCGCTTTCAGAAAGGCTTCCGCCGCTTGACGCCAATGTCTCAAAAACAAGGAAGACCTTCTTTTGCCTTGGGATTGCGGCTGACGCAAAAAGATATCTTACATTCACTGTGCTGTCAGGCATTGTTGCGGCTGTGGCCGCGTTCATTTTGTCGTGGAGCGTTTCCATTGCGGCCGTTGCAGGGATTGTGATACTGGCATTCTTCCAGTTTCTCCCAGGGCTTGAAAGAAGCAGGATGGAAAGCGAGATGGAGGCAGAGCTTCCTCTGTTTTTGAGGGACCTTGGCGCCCTGATAAATATGGGCATACCGTTTTTGTCAGCGCTTTCAATGCTGTCGCAGAGGCAGGGAACTCTCAATAGGGAAATCGGAAAGGCGGTCAAGGAGATACTGAAGGGCGCCAGCCCGGCATCCGCGCTTGCTGACCTGGGCTCAAGGGCCGATAGGGCCGGCGTGAAAAGGGCCGTTGCCCAGATAATCGGCGCATATGAGCAGGGAGGGGGCGGCAGCGAGCTCAAGCGAATGGGAAACGACCTGATGAACGAACAGAGGCATCGGCTCAGGGAATACGCGGCCAAAAGCTCGATATACGCAATATTCTTCATAATGGTCGCGGTCATAGGGCCGACCTTTTACATGATATCCAGCATAGTCGGGCCTGTGCTTTATGGAAAGGGCCAGCCTGACTCCGCGATGGGGCCCATTATGCTTGTGCTGTTCCCTGCGATAAGCTACCTTGTGCTCCTTATGGGGAGGATGGCGATGCCGCGCACCTCTTTTTCGCAAAAGGGCCAGTTTCCGAAAGGCATCCTGATATCCATCCCTGTCGCGCTTGTCCTGATACTTCCGATAGAGATGTGGCTAAAGGCTGTTGTGCTCGCGGTCGTGCTGGTTGTTGCAATTTCGCTTTTCATAAAGAGATATGTTGAGGACGCAAAGCTCGGAAAGCTGGAATCCAACCTGCCGAACGCGCTTCTGCTCATATCGTCCCTTCCAAGGGGGTCCACGTTCCAGAAGGTGGTGGAAAAGCTGGCCAATTCCGACCTTGAGGGCGTGCGCGAGGAATTCAGGAAGACGCTCAACCAGCTAAGGGCCAACATCAGCCCTGAGTCTGCGATAAGGGACATGATTGAAAGGAACAGGAGCCCGCTGCTTGCCAAGGTTATGGAAACCATGGACCATGTATATAGGGCTGGGGGAAACGTCAACGAAAGGATAACGGAAATGGCGGACGACCTTTTGCTGTTCCAAGAGTCCAGGCGCGAGCAGAACTCCATGATGGCGATGCAGAAATACAGCGTCATATTGGGCATTTTGATAATGCCGCTCGTGCTTGCCATGGCGATGGGGATAGCCGGCAAGATGGGTGGGATAATCGATGTTGAAATAAACATCGGGCAGATGGCTGAGGGCCTGATTCTGGCCTACCTTGCCATAAACGCCGGCATAATATCCGATTTCTGCGCGTCCCTTGAAAGCGACAGGAGCAGGGAGCTTGTCTACTTTTCCGCGCTTGCCGCGGCAAGCATATCAATATTCCTCATCGCCTCGTCGCTGCACATCTTCTGAGTTTATGCTTAATGCTACAATACACCAGCAAGTCTAAGCTCCTTTTCGACAAAATTGAAGATGTCCCTTGAAAGGTCAAGTGCCTTTTCTGCATCCTTTTTACTAGGATTTGTGTCGCCATATTCACCCTTGTTCTTGAGCGGGATAAGCTCTTGCAGTTTTGAGATTATGCGGGATCTTTCGGCGTCGTCGCTCGTTCTTATTTCCTTGATGAGAGATAAAGAATTATAGTGCTCCCCCGAAGACTTCTTCCCATTTTTCAGGATTGATAAGGCGTCTATTGCGGAAATGGCGCAATGCACAGCGTTGCTGACAGCTACGTCGGTGCTTTCCTCTTTTTGCATGGCTTTGTGGAAACCGGCTGCGCGAATCCAGTAAGCAATCCATTTTTCCTTGGAAACGATTTTGAATAGGCTCATCCATACACCTTTATTCCGGATTCTGTGGCTTTTTTCAGCCAGCTGGGACTGTTTGATTCAACTTCTTTCTTAGAATAGATATTAAACGAAACGAAATTGCCTACTTTAACAGATATATCATTTCCGACGCTTTCTTGAAGCTCGTGGGCAAGTTCGTCCTTATGATGGCCTGATTCAACTATTATTAAAACATCAATGTCGCTGTCTGCCCTGCTTGTTCCTTTAGCGACAGATCCAAAGATATATGCCGCGATTATCCTAGATGGCATACCCTGTCCTATGCGGCCTATTCCTTTGCCTAATGCCATAGCGATTTCAACCCGTATGAAATCCAAAGGTGTGATGTTCAGCACCTTTAACAGGTACTCAATGTGCGGATACGTGAACGATTCCTTGTTGATCCCCCAAACAAGTGCCTTTCCAACTGAGAAGCACTCAACAGCATTGATATCCAAAAGCTCTTTCATGACCTTGTTGACCGCAGTATGGCTGACATGGATAACGCGAGAGATCTCTCGCTCGCTCGAAGGGGACGAGCTATTGTACAGGAACTGTAATACTTTCCTCTTTACCTTTGATCCGAAAAGCTTCTGAAATAGTGACTCATTCGAAATCCGCATAAATAGTTTACATGTGGCAACTTTTTAAATGTACATGTGGCAACTTTGCAAACATTTAAAAATAGCGGCGTTCCTTGCCGCCTCGTCGCTGCACATCTTCTGAGCAGCACGCTCACCTTTTTAATGGTTTCACCCATAAGGCATTTGGATGGCAGCCGAAGGAGCAAATATTGGGGTTCTTGTTCTAATATGCGCGATAATGGCCTGCGCAGGCTGCTGCGGCATACTGGGATGCTCCGCGCCCTATATTGATGATGGAAATGGCGGATGCTGCCCTGACCAGAACAAGGACGGCGCTTGCGACACCGCAAAGAATTACACTTGCCAGGACGGAAGCCTGGCCTATGATGCCTCGCAATGCCCGACAACATACAAGTGCAGCGACGGCACCATTGTTGACAACGAATCCGAATGCTCCGCGGAGCCGCTGAACGAAAGCAGGATATACAGCTGCAACGAGTTCAACCGCAGCTGGCCCTGCGATATATACATGAATGTGTATTGCGACAAGTTCCTGACCACAGACCTTGAGGTGAGAAAGGCCGCGGCAGGGGCGATATCCCATCACCCCGGCGGAGTGTCGATAAACCAATTGCTTGACATATACGCCTGGGTCAAGGAAAACGTTTTCTACCAGAACGTTCCGCCGGATTTCGGAAAGCCGTACTACCCTAACGAGACGCTGATGACAAAATCCGGGGACTGCAAGAACCAGGCCGTGCTCGTTGTTTCCATGGTCGAGGCGGTCGGCGGAAGCGCAAGCCTGCGCATAGCCCCGAACTGCACCCACGCCTACACATATGTCTATGTGGGCAACGAAAGCAACAAGGACGTGATGATGAAGGCCATAAGGTCAAGATATCCGGATGCGGAGAACGAGTCGCTGTATTATTTCACGCGCAACATTTCCGGGAAGATGGAATATTGGGTCCTTTTCGACACGGCCGGGGCATGGTATCCTGGTACGACAACGGAAGCCTGCCTGAATGCAACCGAGACAGCTCCGTCATTCGCCATATACGACTGCAACGCGACAGCGGAAAAGATGGAGGTCTCGACCAGCAGGACCGAGTTCGGGCCAAAGGAAACACTTGATAAGTCCGTATCGGTGACTGCGCAAAAATGGAATTCCGCCAATCCTGTCTGGTGGGAATATCCCATATCCGAGGATGAGGCATATTGCAAGTTCAACATGACAGTTTCATCGTCGAGCCCGGTAAACTGGTATGTGATGAATCAGGAAAACTACGACAAATTCAAGAACAACAGGGCGGCCAGCTATACGTGCGGCGGCCTGCAGAAAGAAGACGCCAATTGCGCAGATTATCGCAACGCCACGGAAAAGATGTATATCGTGCTTGACAACAGGGCGGGAAAATATGACATATACACGCATGTGAACGTCATGACAACCTGCTACAGCAAATGAGCGGAAGACCACATTTTAATAACCTACTGTAAGATATACCCTGAATGATAAACGAGCTTCTGTCCTCATTGGTTTTCGTGCTCGGCCTGCTTCTGATAGGGGCGTCCTTCGGAAGCAAGAGGGGCCTGTTCAAGGGCGCGCTTTATGTCTTAGTGGGAAGCATAATCGCGCTGGCGATAAAGCTGCTGTTCTGGGAGCAGAGGCCCTGCGACGGCGCGCTCCTTTGCCCGGGTGATTCCGGCATGGTGAGCGGCCATGCGCTTGTCTCGACAGTTTTCGCGCTTGCATATTACAACAAGAAGGAGTTCCTATTCTTCCTTGTTCTTGCGGCCGCCATAATCCTGAGCAGGCTGTACTTCGGCATGCACGACCTGACACAGGTGGGAAGGTCCGTGGGCATTGCGATGCTGATACATTATTCCATAGGTGTTGTGTTTGGGGGAAATTACAAGAAAGGCTAGCCACATAATCTTCGGCCTTATTGTGGCGTTCATTGCGTCCAGCTACGGCCATAATGCGTTCTACGCCAGCCAGACAATAGTCATTTTCTCCATACTTGCGTATAATTGGGCGGGGATGCATATCCAGTCAAGATTCTTCAAGGGCATTTTCGGCGCAATAAACGGGGTGCTGGAAAGGGACGATGTTGCCATGGCCGGCGAGGCCGCAGTGCTGTTTTCAGCGTCCATAATGCTGGTTTACTGGGTTTTCGGTGTAGAGTCAGCAATAGCCGCAAGCATAGTGTGGGCCTTGGGCGACGGGATATGTTCCCTCGTCGGGATGGCGCTGCACAGAAAGGGAAAAAGCCTTGAGGGCATGGCAGCGTTCATAATCGCGTCCTTTATCGGCCTGTCTGTGCTTTACCCGCACAAGGCGGCGGTGATGGCCGCTGTTGCCGTCGGCTCGGCGGTGATGGAATACCTGAGCGGAAACATCAATGACAACATAACCGTGCCCCTGGCTGCAGGGCTCCTTGCGTCGATGGCTTTCTAGGGGTTTAAATACGGGGCAATAGGCAAGCTTTTTAAAATTTTCTGGCTTAAGTAGGGTTTGCTTTATTACAATGTTAAAAAGAAGTATCAATGGAGGTAATCACATATGGCAGGAAAAATAAGCAATGAGCCGATGGCTGAAGGGACGCAAAGGATCCTTGGAAGGGACGCCATGAGGCTGAACATAGCGATAGGCTACGCGATGGCGCAGATAATCAAGACCACGCTAGGGCCGAAAGGAATGGACAAGATGCTTGTGAGCGACCTTGGCGACATCATTATAACCAATGACGGCGCCACGATCCTCGAGGAGATGAATGTCGAGCATCCGACCGCAAAGCTCATGGTCGAGATAGCGAAAACGCAGGACAAGGAGGTAGGCGACGGAACCACGACAAGCGTGGTCATAGCCGGGAACCTTCTGAAGAACGCGGGAACGCTACTTGACAGGAGCATCCACCCCACAACCATCATAAAGGGATATGAGCTTGCCGAGAGCAAGGCAAACGAGATATTCGAGAAAGTGGCGGAGACTGTGACGGAAAAGGACGAATCCATCCTCAAGAAAATCGCGCTTGTTTCCATGGGCTCCAAGGGCATAGGGAGCGAGGGGGAGAAAGCGGCAATAGCGGACATAGTCGTTAAGGCAGTCACGCAAATCAGCGAGAAAAGGAACGGGAAGAAGTACATTGACCTGGACCTGATAAAAATAGAGAAAAAGGCGGGCGGCGAGGTCATCGACACGTCGCTGATAAACGGCATCATAATAGACAAGGAGATAGTGCATTCCGGAATGCCGAAAAAGATCGAAAACGCGAAAATCGCGCTGATAGACGCGGCACTTGAAATAGAAAAGACGGAGACGGATGCTAAAATTGAGATAACAAGCCCTGACCAGATGGAGGCATTCCTGAAGCAGGAGGAAGACACGCTCAGGAAGATGGCGGATAAGATAAAAGCGACCGGAGCCAATGCCGTGTTTGTCCAAAAAGGGATTGACGACGTTGCACAGCACTACCTTGCAAAAAGCGGCATTGTCGCAGTAAGGCGCGTGAAGAAGAGCGACATGGAAAAGCTGGCAAGGGCGACGGGAGCCACCGTCGTTTCAACGATAGACGGGCTTTCGCCAAAGGAGCTCGGGCTTGCCGGCGCGATAGAGGAAAAGAAGATTGGCGGCGAGGCCATGGTCTTTGTGGAAAAGTGCAAGGACCCGAAGAGCGTCAGCATATTCGTCAGGGGAGGGACTGAGCACGTCGTGAGCGAGGTCGAAAGGGCAATAAGGGACTCGCTGGGTTCTCTTTCGTGCGCGCTTGAGGATGGAAAGTACGTCACCGGCGGCGGAAGCGTTGAGATTGAAATCTCAAGGGGCCTCCGCGAATACGCGGCAGGCGTGGGCGGAAGGGAACAGCTGGCCATTGAGGCGTTCGCCGACTCGCTTGAGGCAATACCGATATCGCTCGCGGAAAACGGCGGAATGGACTCCATAGACATACTTGTGGAGCTAAAGGCAAAGCATGCCAACGCCGAGGGAAGGAACTTCGGCATAGACGTCCTCCATGGAAAGATTGAGGACATGAAGAAGCTCGGCGTGTTTGAGCCTGTAAAAGTCAAGAGGCAGGCGATTTCGTCAGCAACGGAAACCGCAAGGCTGATCCTGAGGATTGACGACATAATATCCGCAAGGGGCAAGTCCGGAGGCGGAGGCCCCGGAGGAATGCCTCCAGGCGGAATGGGCGACATGGACTAGCCCAATTAGGTTAACTGAATTGATTTTTTGTTTTTTAACTTTCCTTAAACCTCGTCCAGACCGATGTTCTCCTTTCCAAGAAGTTCCATCACAACATCGTCCTTGTACTCGCCATAATGGCAATAATACTTTTGTAGCCTGCCTATCTCCTTGAACCCGAGGCTCTCGTAAAGCTTCCTTGCAGGCTCGTTTCCTTCAACATACGCTATGAACATCTTGCGCGGGGAAAGCGCCTTCCTGCCCTCCTCTATTGACCTTTGCAGGAGCGCCCTTGCTATGCCCCTGCGCCTGAAATCCTTTGTAACAGAAAGGACGAACTCAAGGTTGTGCTCAAACGGCTGCTGCTCCCCTTTCTTTGCCTCTGCGATGGCGATTATCCTTTCCTTGCCCCATGCTATCAGGGTTATGCTCTTGTGCTCGTCGATGGATTTCGCGGATTTCCTGAGTGATTCTTCCTCCTCCTGGAGCGTCAGCTCCTTTTGGGACAGAATGAAGGCCTTTTCGGCTATTATCGGGTTCCAGAACTCCAGAAATGCGGGTGCGCCTATCTCGAAAAGCCTGCTTCCCTTATTGACAACCTCAATGGAGTATTCCATGGTATTGTTTTGGAAACGACTCTTTTAATTGTTTTTGTTTGGTACTAAAAAAGTTCCATTTCAAGGCCTTCAACATTGCAAAGCTCCGAGATTTTTTTGCGCTGCACGGAGCTGAGCGCTTTTTTCTCCACAGCCACGCATTTGGCCCTTCCTTCCATGTTCCTTGAGATTGCCTGCGTGAACATGTTCCTGTCAAGGCAGCCAAACGAATGCGAGGCAAGCATATGGCCTACTGCGAGCTCCGAACCAAGGGCATATCTTGTCACAGAAGGCATGTAATGGCCATAGCCTATGCCGAAGAATGCATCATATTTTTTGTTGGACTTCAGCACGTCCATCACAGCATCGGCGACGATGGAGCAGGCTGCAATGTTGTTCCATTGCGCCTCGGACGAGCCAACCTCAACGAAAGTGTAGGGAATATTCACCGTCGGGCCATGGTGGTCTGCCTCATAGCAAACCTCAAAGCCCAGGCCCAGGCTTTCGTTCAGCCCCCTTGCCTTCAGCATGAAATCCTTCATGAATGACGCGTTGGCGAAGCTCAACATGTTAGGAACGCCGCCAAAATCGGCCTTTGTGCACCAGTTGCCTGTTGTGTGCGTTGTGAGGCATGGCTTTCCAGTCTCGGAACGGTGCGGGCTTAAAACAATCGCCATCTCGGCGTCCTTTGGCGGAACGATGTCCAGCACAGTGTCTGTCAGCATGTCAACGAGCGTGAACCCGTTCCATTCCCATACGGATCCTGGGCTGCCCTTCCTGTCAAGGTCAATGATCTGGTTCGCTATGCTTTTTCCGACAAGCGTGAACCCGTTCCATTCCCAGAGGGAGCCGGACGTCTCAAAGAATTCGGTCTCAATAAGATGTCTCGCTATGTTTCTGCTTGCTATCTGTTTCGACGTGAAAAGCAGGTACTTCATCTTATTCTCCTTACCTCCATGTTGAACGGCGCCTCTGCGTGCACGCCGAGCGTCCTGGAGATGTCGTGGGCGAACTCTTCCGTTTTTCCGTAGTCGCCGTGCATGGTGAAGACCCTGCGCGGCTTCGGCGAGATGTTGCCGAGCCATGCCATGAGCTGCTTCCTGTCGCTGTGGCCGGAAAACCCTTCAACGGTTTCGACTTCCATCTGTATGCTCATGACCTTTGTTTTTCCGTTCTCGCCTGGCGCGGATATCTCGCGCACGCCCTGCTGTATCTTGCTTCCAAGCGAGAGCGCGCTCTGATAGCCAACGAAAATCAGCGTGTTGAGCGGGTCTCCCGCCATCATATGCAGGTACTCTATCACAGGGCCCCCTGAAAGCATGCCTGAGGGCGCGACTATGACACAAGGCTCGCCGTCTATAATCTCCTTTTTGTCCCTGCCGTATGCCAGCTTTATCATCGGGGACTCGAATGGCGAGTCGTTGCTCAGTATCCTTTTCTGCACAGACGCCCTGAGATAATCGGGGTATGCGGTGTGTATCGCGGACGCCTCGAGAATCATGCCGTCTATATAGACAGGGATATTCCATTCCGGATGCCTCCTGTTGTAATCTTCAAGCACAAGCAGTATCTCCTGGCTCCTTCCGACTGCGAAAACAGGTATCAGGACCTTTCCCTTCCTTTGGATGGTCTTGTTTATGACCGACATCAGCCCCTCCTCGGAATCATTCCTGTTGGACATGAAATCGCCCCTTCCGCCGTAAGTGGATTCCACGAAAATAGTCTCAGCCCTCGGGAAGTTTATGTGCGCAGGGTCGAAAAGCTGGGTGAACCCGAACTTCATGTCCCCGCTGTAAATCAGGTTGTGCTTTCCCTCCCCGATGTGCAGGTGCGTCACCGCGCTTCCGAGGATGTGCCCGGCGTTGTAGAACGTGAGCTTCATGTCCGGGGTTATGTCTATGACCTCGTTGTAATCGACAGTTATGGTGTTGTTCAGCTCGGTTTGGATTTCCTTCTTTGTATAGGGCGGCTCTGTGCCCAGGTATTTTTTGGAAAGCTGTATGTAATCGTTTTGGAGCAGCGCCATAAGGTCCTTCGTTGGCGGCGTCATGTACACAGGCCCCTCGTAGCCGGCCTCGAAAAGGAACGGCAGGAAGCCGCAGTGGTCCATGTGCGCATGGCTCAGCACAACAGCATCAAGCTCGTTTATCGGGAACCCCAGAAGGTTGATCATTGGGTAGGCGTCTTCAGGCGCAGATGTTGCGGTGTTGAGGCCGCAGTCTAGCATTATCCTTGAGTTCTTGGTCTGGACAATGAAGCAGCTCCTGCCTATCTCCCTGAATGCGCCGAGCATGCCTGCCTTTATCCAGGTAACCTCCTGGTGCTCGCCGCCTATCTGCTTTCCTATCCTCAGGAGGAATTTCTTCCTGTCATCCCCCTTGGCTATCTCGCTCTTCCTGAGGCCGTCAAGCATGGAAGACGGCATTGTTGGCGTGCGCACGACCTCGGGCGCCCATCCGGTCTCCATTATTATGGATTTGAGGCTCTGGCCCTGCTTGCCTATCACGATGCCCGGCTTGACCGCCTCTATCATTACCCTTGAGAACGGCGCATCGAACCAGATGTTCGTTATGCCGGCCTGCGGGTCCACAAGCTCGCCTATCCGCGCCTTGGCTTTTTCAATATCCATAAGGAAGCGCTGGTCTGTCCTAAGCAGGACCTTCTTCTTGAGCGAAGAGGCAAGCCCCCTTATGACATCCCTGGTTTCGTAAACCTGCTTTATGTCCTTGACGTAAATGGCCACATAAGGCCCGAGAAACTCGACCTTGGTTACCTCTATGCCTGGAGGCACCAGCTCCTGAATGAGCTTTTCTATCCTATTTTGGACTGTCATCTTTTTTCACTTTGTCTGTGTTTTTTCAATTAGAGGATTGCTGAGTATCAGTAAAAAAACAAATATACGCCTATTATGCTAAAAAAGCTTTATTAACTTTTCTATTTCGTCCTTGGGAACCTTCCTATGGCCGTCTTTTGTTATCGTTGTCACGTCTATGGATTCGCCTGTCGCCGAGTCCCTTCCCATCGCCGCCCATACGGACTTGACCGCAATCGGGATAAGGTCATCCGTCTTCATGCCCTTCCTGAATGAGGTGTCTATCACACCGAACGCAACCGGAGAGCCGGACCCTGTTGACGTTTTTGACTCTTCCGTCACGCCGCCGACCATGTCTATGCTGAACAGCCTGGGCTTCTCGTCGCATCCGCCCATTATTATCTGTATCCAGAACGGGAAGTACTTGTTGCTTGACAGTATGTTGGCAAGCAGCGTCGCCGCCGCCTCCACGGAAATCCTCTTCTCGTTCTCCTGCCTGTACTTGACCATCTCCACCCTGAGCCACCTTATCAGCATCTGCGCGTCCCCCACGGAGCCGGCTATGGTTATGCCGATGTGGTCGTCTATCATGTATATCTTGTCTATGTCCTTGCTGGCTATGAACGTGCCCATTGTCGCCCTCTTGTCTGCGGCAAACACAATCCCGTCCGTGCCCACAAGGCCGACCGTCGTTGTTCCAGTATGAATGGCTTTTTTCATTTCTTCCGAAGCAGCAGAATCCATTTTGACCACAATTGCCAATTGTGATGTCTGGTTTAAAAAGATTGGGGATTTGCCTGCGCAACCCGTGTCTTGGCATGGGCATGCGCGCGTTTTCCGGGCTTTTCCTTCCGGTTTTGGAATGCGGCATCTTAAATTTTTCCATGGCTTGGGACATAGCAATTAAAGCCTTGCGAAGCCCGTGAAAAGATTTATAAAACGGACAAGTTGAAACAGTTCCATAGTTTCCGGTTGATAGAGATGGATACGCCCTCAAGAGTGCTTTTTGATGAAATGTTCGAATACAGAAGCAAGCTCAGGAGCATGCTGCCGGAAGAGTGGATTTCGCTTTACAGGAAGACAGTTTATGCGATGCTAGACAAGCTGGAGGGCGGCAAACTTCCGAGCGATGAGAATTACCTGCTCAACAACGACCTCGCAATAAACATCTACAAGAAAAAATACTATTTGAAGAACATAAAGAACGAATATATGGAAAACAGGCCCGAGATGACGTTCGCGCGGGTTAGCTCATTCATAGCCGCGGTCGAGAACGAAAGCGGCGCGGAAAAATGGGCAGAAATTTTCTACAAGGACATGTTCAACGGGTATTGGCTTCCTGGCGGGAGGATAATCGCTGGCGCCGGGGACATGTTCAGGACAAAGACCCTTGCCAACTGCTTCGTGATAAAAATCGCGGAAGACAACCTTGAAAGCATATTCACGGCGGCATACGAGGCGGCTAAGACATACAGCTACGGCGGCGGGGTTGGCATAGACCTCTCAACGCTCAGGCCCGCGAATGCCATAGTGCACAACGCATCCGCATTCAGCACGGGCGCCGTGAGCTTCACGGACCTATATAGCCTGACAACCGGCATGATAGGCCAAAGCGGCAGGAGGGGCGCGCTTATGCTCACGCTGGATGTGAAGCACCCTGATATATTGTCATTCATAGATTTGAAAAACAAGCCCAATTGGGCCACGAACCAGATAATGGACCAGCTGAAGTTTTCCGCGACGCTCAACGACGCGCAGACTGAGAAGGTGCGCAAGGTTGTGATAGAGAACACGCAGGTGAGGTTCGCGAACCTTAGCATAAAGGTAAGCGACGAGTTCATGAACGCAGTTGTTGAGCAGAACGAGCACGGCAGAACCGCCATCCTATTGTATAAGAAGAAAAAGGGAAAGGAAATGCGGATGGACCAGGACAGCGCAAAGGCGCACTACTCGCTCGGCATACCGTCAAAGCAGCTTGAGGATTATGAGTTCATCCAGAAGTTCGAAAATATCGGCGCGCTTAATGGGCATTTGGAAGAGTACAAGGCAAGCGTGGGCGACGCCGCTTTCAGGAACGCAGATGAAAGGGATGTTTACGGGGACTATGTGATAGAGCTCAAGGACTTTGATTTTGACCTTGCAGTGAAGGAATCCGGGGATTTCCTGCTGTATTTCAGCAGCGCCACGACCGGCGTCATCAAGAAACTGCTGAAGGCAAGGGATATCTGGAATAAATTTGTGGAAAGCAACTACAAGAACGCCGAGCCGGGGCTCATGTTCTGGAGCAGGCTTGTGCAGTTCAGCCCCACCAATTACATAGGCGCGCCCATAATCACGACCAACCCATGCGGCGAGGTTCCGCTTGAGGACGGCGGCGCGTGCAACCTCGGCAGCATAAACCTGTCAAGGATGGTGAAAAACCCATATACGGACAAGGCTGAGGTGGACTGGAACACGCTTGGGGAATCGGTTGACCACCTTACTAGGTTCCTGGACAATATAACTACGTTCAACTCAAGGATGAACCCCCTGGAAAAACAGAAGAAGGCCGCTGAAAACACCCGGAGGATAGGGCTCGGCACCATGGGAATGGCGGACATGTTCAACCAGCTCGGGCTTGCATATGACAGCGAGGAGGCGCTTTTCGCGCTTGAAAAGGTCATGTCCTTCCTCGCAAACAGGGCATATTCATACTCGGCGCAGATAGCCAAGGAAAAGGGTTCTTTCAACCTTTTTGACTACAATAAATACTCGAAAAACCCGTTCTTCATTGAGGCATTGACAGAGGAAACAAAGAAGAAGATAAAGGCGAACGGCCTGAGGAATGCCGGCGTGCTCAGCATAGCGCCTACTGGGACAATATCTAACATAGCTGTTGGATACGTGATGAACAACAAGAGATATATCGGCGTGAGCAGCGGCATAGAGCCTGTTTTCGCGCTTTATTACACAAGAAGGAGCGAGAGCTTCGACAAGACATTCAAGATATTCCAGCCCACTGTGCAGTCTTATATAGACATGAACGGGCTTGCCGCATCCATAGACAAGGCCGAGACAGACGACGCGCTGATGAACATGCTTCCTGAGTATTTCTTCAAAACGGCCCACAAGATAGACCCATTGATGAGGGTAAGGATGCAGGGCATTGCGCAGAAGTACATAGACCACAGCATATCTTCAACAGTCAACCTTCCGGAGGACATTGAGCCCGAGGTCATATCCAACATCTATATTGAAGCCTGGAAGCACGGGCTGAAAGGCATAACCATTTATAGGGAGGGGAGCAGGTATCCCATACTTTCCACAACCGGAAAGAAGAGCGAGTTCACGGAATACAAGGACAGGCTGTACAAGCTGAAGATAAACGGGAATGAGACGATAGCAAAGGGCGACGACGTCATGGTGCTGCCGAACGGGCAGCTGACGACCATATACCACGCGATGAAGAGCGGGGCCATATCTGGGTGAAAACATGATTGAACTGAAAACCATGGAAGAGGTAAAAATCAAGACCCTGGTGCCTGTGGACCTGGCAAGCGAGAAGCTGGACACCCTCAAGAAGGAGCCGAGGCAGGACGTGCTCAACGCGAAGGTGTACAAGCTCAAGAGCTCATTCGTGGATTACGCAATCTATATCACGCTCAGCTACAAATTGGATGAAAACGAGAACAGGATTCCGTATGAAATATTCATCAACTCCAAGGACCTGACAAAGTCAGCGGAATACGCCGTCCTGACAAGGCTGATATCCGCGGTGTTCAGGAGGAGCGAGGATCCGACATTCATCATAGAGGAATTGAAGTCCATTTACGACCCCAACGGCGGGCATTTCAAGGAGGGGCGCTACTACCCATCGATATACGCGGAGATAGGGGACATACTGGAAAGGTTCTTCTTTGACATAGGGATAATGAAGAAAAAGGAGAGAAAAACAAATGTCGAGGCCGCGCCCGCCTTCCCGAAGAAGGATGAGATAAACCTTGAGCTCAAAATCTGCCCGAAGTGCGGCCAGAAGTCGCTTAAGCTGGACAACGGCTGCATGTCGTGCATGAACCCGGACTGCGGGTACAGCAAGTGCGACGAGTAGGGCGCTGCATCCGCTTTAAATATTTTTTCCTCCATAAATATAGACAGGGCCTGTAGCTCAGCCTGGATTAGAGCGACGCTCTCCTAAGGCGTAGGCCGTGAGTTCAAATCTCACCAGGCCCGATCCTTTTTTCTTTAGAAAAGGAAAGCTCCCATGGAAGGAAAACTGATTTTGGCGCCTGCTGGCGCTTAGTGCCCAAGCAGTTTTTCGGCAGCGTCTATCTGCTCCTTTTTGCCTTCAACGACAAGCCTGCCGTCGCCTTCTCTTGTGACGGTCATTTGCACGGGCTTGGCTTCAACAACCGCCGCGCCCCCTTCGGGGATTTCTACCGCCACCCCGAAAGCGTCCGACGGCCTGCAGTCGAAGCTGACGCTCCACCTGCCGTCGTAGCTGAGGCCGATGTAGCCGCGGGCAACAGGGCCAACCCTTCCGGAATCATCAACCCGCCACAAATGCCTAGACTCTGGATTACTTGAATCAACTATGTTCCCAAACGGTATGCCGTGCTTTGAATCTATAAGATACCAGCCGTCTTTTTCAGGGAATTCGAGGACAATATCAATGACGTTTGGCTTGACTAGGATTTCTTTTCCATTCACTTCAATTGTATAGTCTGGGTGCTCTGAAACCAGGATGGCGTTCTTCTCATTTCCATAATTCCCTACCGGGAATATCCAGCGCTCTTTTGTTTCCGGGTCAGTGTACACTATCGCGTTTGACTCCTGGCTGAACATTTTGCTTTTGTTGAACGCTTTTCCTGACTCAACATAAGCTGTCATCGTGCCTGTCCAGCACGGGAAAACTTTAATTATTGATTTGTATTCCTCTTCTGCAAGCGCCTTACCGATTCTTGCGTTTGAGGCGATTACGTGCCCTGCCTCGCCGACCTTCCTTATGGCGTCGCGCGCAGAAAGGCCGTTGCCGTTTGTCCTGAATATTTCCAGGCTCTTCCCTCTTATCAGTTGGACTGTTTCTGCCATGGATATGAATGTGCGCCAAAGTCTTTTTAAATATATCTTTAAACACGTTTTACCACAGCTGAAAAGGGTGAAAATCAGGTATGGCGCCTTAAATGCTTTTCTTTCCCCAAGAAGCTTTTTCTTAAAAAGCTTCAGCAAAAAATACCTTCAGTTTTTCCCTGGGTTTTTTCTTAAAAAGCCCAAAAGAAGCTACTTTAGAAATAGTCGTTCATCGACCTTTGCGAGCCGCTTTTTTCCTTGACATCTTTGGTTTCGACTACCCTCGCCTTGCGCTTGGGCTTGCTGGCTTCCATTTCCCTGTGCTCCTTTGAGATCCGCTCCCTGTCCTTGCGCTTTGATATGAGCTCCTCGTTCAGTATGTCCATCAGGCTGTACATCTTTGATTCTTTCCTGTTGGACGCCCAATGGTATGCCTCGTCCCTGGTCCCTTTTGTTATTAGTATGAAGACCTCCCCTTTGTGCGCCCTGCCTGTCCTTCCCTTCCGCTGGATCAGCCTTATCTCGCTTGGCACAGGCTCGTAGAAGATGACTGCGTCCGTGCTCGGTATGTCTATGCCCTCCTCGCCGATGCTTGACGCAACAAGGACATTGAACTTCCCTTCGCGGAAATCCTGGAGCGTCTGCTCCTGCTGCTGCCTGCTGTACTCTTTGCGCTTGCCGATGAAGAAATGCGCCGGATATCCTTTCTTGGTCAGCAAATCCGCAAGGTATTTCGCCTGCTCGACAAACTGGACAAAGACCATGCACTTCTTTCCGCGCAGTTCCTTCCCGAACATGGAGACGAGCTTGTCAACTTTCGGGTGCTCCTCCCCGCTTTCCATCATCCTGTTCATGAGCTGGCGCGCCTCGATGAATTCCTTGCTCGCCATCATCTCGCGGATGGACTTTTTGTCGCCTTTCTCGCTTATCAGGTTGGAGACAAAACGGAAAGTGGAAAATATTCCTTCAGTCTCGAACAGGGTAATGACATGGTCCAGGTTGAGTATGATTGAATAAAGCATGAACATCCTGTACCTGATGTTGGATTTGACCTTCGAGATGACATCCCCAAGCTGGGACAGAAGCGCCCTTTTCATAACAACAGGAAGGCCTGTCGCGCGCAGGGCTTCGATATATCTCTGCTCCATGCCCCTAAGGAGCATCTGCACGCGCCTCATTTCCGGCGGAAGGGAAACATATATCCAATTAAAGTCCTTCTTGTGGACATATTCAGAAACGTCGTCATCGTCGTCTTTCCTGTACTCAATATACTCTATGCCCAACAGGCTAATTATCTCAATTACCTTGGCCCTGTCGCTTCCCGGAGAGGCGGTCATGCCGATTTTTCTGCATGATTCTGAAATGTTTTTTGCTATGAACGCATATGCATAGTTTCCTATCGCCCTATGGCACTCGTCAAAAACAACAAGGTCGAATGAAGACAATATGTTAGGCTCCTTTTCAGCATCTTTCTGTATTGTCTGCGGCGTTGCAAACACGTATTTTTTCGCGTATAGCTCGCTGCGTTCCTTTGCCTTTATTTCCCCGGTCAAAAGTATTGCGTCGTCCTTGTTCGCATCTGTTTGGGAAAGGAAGGATTTCATATGCTGCTTGCAAAGCGGCTTTGTGGGCGCGAGAAAAAGGGCTTTCTTGAAACTGCACATCGCGGAAAATGCTATAATGGTCTTTCCAAGGCCGGTCGGCAGTACAACCAAGGTGTTGTAATCGACGCAGGTTGCGGCGATTTTTTCCTGGTATTTCCTCAAAGGCACTAGAAGGGAGACAGACCCCATAATTCCACTACTTTGAGCAAAACATTATAAAGTCTTTTAGTCAGTTAATGTTACTATGGTTACATATAACAATAAAATAATAATTTACGATATAAAATATACAAACAAAAAAGAATATAACAGAACAAAACGCCTTTTTTATTATCATATTAAGAAAATAAAAAACATCAGATATCTTACAAAATCAGCGCTGATTACTGATGATGAACGTGAAATATTAAATTTAATTTATAAATTCAAGAATATAAATGCTTTTATTATAAATTCAGATTCAATAAATGAAATTAATAGGGGAACTTTAACCCCCCTCTCTTACAAATCCACAAACAACAGGGAAATCTAGGCCAAAACGCTCCAGAAGCCCCGGTTTTACAACACCAACCTCGCCATGGGCGCTCTTTCCCTTAAAGGCCATGGACCAGCCGGTTATGTAAAGATCATTGAAAATAACGCTTTCTCCGCCAAATTTGGCATCTATCCCCCGCTCCTTGAACAGGGTTTTAACCACGGAAATGGCATCCTCTATTTTCACGCTCTTGTCCGCAATGACGAAACCGAGCTCCACAGCCTCCTTTCCATCATATACCCGATCCTTTTCGAAAAATCTCATCGGAAGCGGCTTCATCTTGTTTTTTCCAACGGTTTTCAGCAGCTCTATGACAGTGGTGTTCTTTACCGCATTCAGCTCGTCCGTGAGCGGGTTTGATATTTCCAGGAGCTTGGCCTTTGACGGCAGTATCTCGCCATATTCCTTTTTGTCGCAAAGGTAGAAATTTTTAGCCTCAATGAAGCCCATGCTTTCAAATATTTCCCTTTCAACATCCTGCTTTTTTGCGCCGACATGGTAGATGCTGCCCTTGTCAGGCTCAATATTACAATATCCATATCCAATGAGCGCATCCTCTATTATGTCAATCTTGCCTGAAATATCCTTTCTGTACGGCGGCGCAACCGCCTTGTTGTTTGAGTATTTTATATTCATTCTTGAAAGGCACTCCGCCGTCTTTTTCTCGTCGAATTCAAACCCTGCGATTTTGCTGATATCCTTTGGCTTTATCCTGACTGTTTTAGAGGAAAGGTCCGGATAGGGCGTTTTGCCGACCTTTATCCTGAATATTTTTCCGCCCCTGTCAGCAAGCGCGCACACCACTATGTTAAGCACATATTCAAGCGTGTCCCTGTTGGTTCCGGTTATATCTATCAGGAAGTTCCTTGTGCCTTCCTTGACCTTGGTCCTGTCGCAGTTTATTATCGGCGGAACTGATATTATTCCTTTGCTGTCTTCAACAACAGGGTACTTCCCCTTTTCCACAAGGTGCGCATATGCCCTGCCCTTCTCGTGCTTCTGGAGCATTTCGCCTATGCCCATCTCTTCCGTCATTCCCAATGGAATAAATTTTCCTTCCTTTACTTCCCTGAACCTTAATGGGAATTCTACGCTGTCAAGGTCATGTATGCCGATGGCCGCCTTTTTCCTTTTCCTTCCAAGCGTCTCATGCATCTTCTCCTGCGCGTCCATTATCTCCTCATATAAATATTCGGTGTCTTTGACATCCTTCACTGCCGCGCAAACGACAAACGGCCTGCTGCTTGTTTTTCTGGCTTCCATCCTGTAATTCGGCTCGTCTGCGGCGGAGTATTCGTAAAACCTGCTTTTTGAGTATCCGTTCAGCGCCCTGAGTATTCCCTCGAGCGTGAGCAGGTCCGGCCTGTTTGGGGTAACCTCAACAGTGACCTTTCCTTCCGCTATCTCGGTTGGCATCCCCATGCCGTCCATCATGTCCTTTATCTGTTTTTGCTCAAGCCCGGTCTTTTTTGAGATATATCCCAAGTCGTAGGTCACAACAGCCATATTTGTCTATCCCCGTCTCATTTTTTAACCCTTAACATAAGCCTTCCCTTCGGCACCAGCGCAGACGCCTCTTCCTCCCTGCATTTCAGCAGGCCCATCATTTTTTTCACTGCCTGGGGCTTCTGCATGTTTCCGCCGGGCCTTATTTCCGCGCATCTTTCAAATCCAGGGTCCAGATTCCATGGCGAGCACATTGTTTTGCCGTCCCTATTGCCTATCAGCAGGCCGAGCACGCTGTGCTTGTACCATTCCCTTTCGCCGCTTATGCCGAAGCCTCCCTTTTTCAGGTTTCCCTCGCTGACGGTTTTTGTTATCTGCCCCTTCTTTGCAGCAAAAACGTCAACCTCATTATATCCCAGCTCCCATGCGCTGCTGTATGATGCCGCGAAAACAGAGCACTCAATTTTCTCCCGTATATCGGCATCAACGCCGCCTTTCATTATGACAACTGCGCCGCCGTGGATGTCGGCGTGGAAAAACAAGTCAGCGTCTTCCATGTATTTTTTGACAAGCTCCTCGTTGTCTTCGGCGCTCTTTCCTGCCACACAGAGCCTGCCCTTGCTTGTGATGAAATACCTGAAATGCTCAAACCACTCCTTTTTTTGCGGTGGTTTAACTGCGGCATCAATCTTTACCTTCTGCTTCACGCCCTCTTTTTCCATCTTTGCTATCCTTTTTTCCATGCCAGCCAAGGCTTCTCCGGCCTTGGACGCCTTTTCCTTGTATCGCTTGCTTTCAGAATAGTATATATCCGCGTTCTGCTTGGCATTTTTTCCAAGCAGCAGCCTTATTCTCACTTCTTTCCGAACCTCCTGTCCCGTTTTGCGTATTCCTCGAGCGCGGCCATGACGTCTCTTTCCTCTATTTCCGGCCAAAGCTTGTCCATGAAACAGAATTCGCTGTAAACGGATTGCCATGGCATCAGCCCCGAGAGCCTTTTCTCCCCCGATGTCCTGACTATCAGGTCCGGGTCGGGCAGGCCCGCCGTGTAAAGATACCTTGAGAACGTTTCCTCGTCAACGTCCTTTATTCCATCATTGATTATCCGGTTTATTGCATCCAGTATTTCCTGCCTTCCGCCGTAGCCCATAAGGAAATTCACCGTGTAAGGCCCGTTGTTCCTTGTGGCTTCCATGACCTTTTTTATCGCAGCCCTGATGCTCTGCGGGAAACGCTCAATGCTTCCGAAGAAGTTGACCTTGACTTTCCTTTTTCTTTCGTCATTCTGCTTTGTGTATTCGTCCATGCCCTTTGAGAGGAATTCATTGAATAGGGAAAAAAGTACGTTCTTTTCCTCGTCGCTTCTGTTGAAGTTCTCGGTGCTGAACGCCCAGAAGCTCACGGCCTCGACGCCCTTGACTTCAGAAAGCCATTTGACAATGTCCCCGGTTTTCCTTATGCCGATATCATATGATTCCCTGAATCCCTTGTTGTTCTTCTTGGCCCATCTCCTGAGCCCGTCAGGAATGAACACGATGTGCCTCGGCACCCTTGCGTCATTGTCCATGATGGGATAACTTTACTAAAATTTAAATATGCAATGGGACGGGCGGCATAGCCCCCTTTCTGTTTATAAGGCGGCATTGGTCTGTATCAGTCCCTTCAACCCAGCCCCCAGGGCCGTTTCATTCCCTGCCGCGTCCTCTCGTTTCCTCATATTCATCGTCCGCGCGGGATTCCGTTTCTGCTCCCTGGAGAATTTGCACGCTGGTCCGGGAGGGGAACTTCCTCCGTTTCCGGAAGCCGCCTGCTCGCCCGCCCCATTCAGTATAAGCAAGGAAGAGTTAATAAAACCAGGTTTTCAGCTGAACTCGCACGTTGCAGCGTCAAACGTCATTTCAGAGCCCAAAAGAAGGCCTAGGAACCACGGCACAAGTATGACCATGACAAGGCCTATCAGCGCGCCTATGAACATGCTGTTTGCCCAGACGTTGGCTTTTGCCCTTGCCTCAGCCCCAAAGAATTGGCCTACCGCGAACACAATGGCTGAAAGAAGTATCATTATGAACGCCAAGTCCCCAACATAGGAATAAAGCTGCTGGCAGAAGCCCTGGAGTGCGCTCTCGAGCGTATCCTGCGCCATAGCACTCGCCAGCAAGGCGAGCGACAAGCCAAACCCAAGGGTTTTCTTCATCTGTTATCACGTTGGGCATGCCGTGTCCAAGCTCAGCTCTGGAGCCAACAGCCCTATAAGGGCCGGAACCGCAAGCACTACTATTATTGCGATAAGGACGCCGATTATCATGTTCTGCGCCCAGCTCTGCGCCTTTTGCTTCACGTCCGCGCCGAACACCTGGCCGACCATATAGATGACGCCTGCGAATATTATCACGACGACTATGATTATCGGCAGGATTCCCTTAAGGCCGTTGTATATCTCGCATCCAACGCCTGAGAACCTTGAGCCAACGTCATCGGTTGCCGCAACTGCGCCGCACAACACTGCCGCAACCAAGGCGGCAAACAGAATGTTCCTGTTCATCTTGAGCACCATTTTTCCTAATTGGACACAAAACCTTAAAAATGGCGGCTAAACCCGCTTTACGTACTTGCGGATTATGCCCAGCGCTTTCTGGAGATCATTGTCGCTTACGCCGTCATTTTCAAGATGCAGCTGCACAGATTTCAGGAAAGCAGCGTCGCCGGCTTCGATTTCTATCATCTTGGAGCCGCCGGCCGTGCAATCCGCCTCCAGCTGGGCCAGGCTTCTAAGCAGCGTCCTGCCCCACAGGTGGTTGGAGCCAAAAACTGTGCTGCTGTCCGTTCCTTCAACCGGGTTGGGGAATCTCCAGCCCATCCTCCTGAAGACCGGCCTAAGCGCAGTCTCGGTCTTTTCGCTGAGCGTCTTGTTTCCGGATATCTCGTCATATGCCTGTTTCAGCAGGGCCGCATCGTCCGCCCCTCCAGGAAACGGATTCTGTGCCGCAGTGTCCTGCGAGAATTGATCAAATTGCTCCTTGAGGACTGCAAATATCTCGCGCACCCTTTTGGAGCGCACGCACGCCTTTTTCTTCAGGCCCGCACCAACGGCATTCCTTGCGTCTTTAACGTTTTTTATCATCATGGAACTACCTATCAGTAGTGGTGTGAGAAACACCTTTTAAAGCTATTTACCACAGTCAGCCTTCCAGCGCGTCCGTCATCTCCTTGTTCGCCTTTTCATACGCCTCGTCTATATCGGACGGCGGGAATATGCCCACATTGGTTATATATGCGGCTATATTCCTTGCAGGCGTCTGGTCAAACGCCGGATTAAGGATATCGAGCCTCTTTGGCGGCTTTTCCCAAATCTCCTTCGGGTCCCTTTTCTCTATATGCACGTTGAACCCGAACGCAGTGTCCGGGTCGAACTTCAGCGCTTCGGCAACCGAGACGAACGGCTTGGCATATGCCCTGAACACCATGGACAGCGAACAGCTCCCTATCTTGTTTATCAGGTCGCCTGTCGACGTTATCGCATCCGCCCCGACCATCGCAAGGTCCGCCTTTTTCGCATATGTCGCCATCGCGCCGTCAACTATGAAATGCGTTTCAATGCCGTGCGCCGAAAGCTCTGTTGCGGTTATCCTTCCCTGGTATCTTGGCCTTGTCTCGCACACGTAAACCTTGTCTATCTTGCCCATGTTATAAGCCTTTTTTATCACATTTGTTACGGACGAGGAATGGCAGTATGTCATCACCGTTGTCCCGTTTTCGATGTAATTCGCGCCTATTTCCGCCATCTTTTCCATGTTTTCATTCATCATGGATTCCATCCTGCTTGCGGCGCCCTTTAGCTTTGCCCTTATTTTTTCGCTTTTGCCAGCTATTTTTTTATCCTCAAGCAGGGCGACGCCGTATTTGATTATTCCGGAAAGAATCGCCCTTGTCATCGGTTCAGTGGGCCGTGCGTTCATTATCCTTAGGGCGATTTCGCTTATCCTGCTTACCAATGCCTTGCTGTCCTTTGTCTTGGTTTCATTTGCTGCGAGCCTTATGGCCCACAGGGAGCCGAGCGTGACGTTTCGTGCGCCCTGTATGCCCAGCGTCTCTATATCCCTTTCAATCTGCTTCCAGTTCCTGTATTTTGAAAAATCTGCCGCCATGAGGGCATTTTGCTTGGAATGTTTAAATGCTTAACGGAAGCCCTGGCCAATCAACATCAACGAACATTTAAAAAAACATATGACAAAAGCCCCTTTATGGCAACAAAAACCTCGGAAAAGGACAAATCGGTCAACGGCAGCGGAAATGGAAATCCTTCTGCGCAATCCCTTGAAAGGCTCAAGCTTGAGCCAGCAAACTTGGAAGAGCACACAAGCAAGCTCTGACAAACGTTTTTCTTTCCGCAGGAGCTTTCTTTTTTCTAAAAAGAAAGGGACTAGCTGGATGAGGGAGTCGAACCCCCCTAGTCCGCTCTGCAGGCGGATACATAGCCGATCTGCCATTCCAGCCCTTTCTAACAACTATGAGCATCGGTTTTAATACCTTACTTGTGTGTTAGTTAAGGATTACTTGTGTTGATATCTTTTTAAACTGTTGTGTACACCACTACCTTGGTGCGTCAGATGGAACAGCGCTTGGCCGAGGAAAGGAAGGAAGCAACCGCTCAAAAGGAGTCGTCAGCATCAGCCTACTACA
>JBGQMB010000004.1:0-37196 GCA_041500405.1 Candidatus Micrarchaeia archaeon
ACTCTAGATAATAGTTCTTGAAAAGTTTTAATTCTAAATGAACTAGATTGTTGAAAAAATCCTAATGCTGCAAAAATAAGGCCAATGAAAGCAATTAATAAATTAGAATCAATTCCGTATACATCCACGAGATCACTTTCTTTTTGGTTTATTTAATAGAGCAACAAATTCTGAATTATTTGTAGATTTCTTTCCGATATCAGAGATAAATACTTTATTGCTAGTAGCCTCTTTTCTTAAATCTTTTATTACCGTCATAATAATAACAGAAATGATCTATTTTTAAATATGATTAGACCTCGTTGCCAATCCCCACACCCTTTAAAATCCCTCCAGTATCTATAAGTTGCATATGCAACCTGACCAAACCCCCAATGTTGGCGAATCCCCCGACGCTGTTGCAGGCGGAACAAACAAGGACTTCAAGGAGCATTCTGTTGCGGAATTTTTCAAAAAGAACAGGCACATGCTCGGCTTCTCGGGAAAAACAAGGAGCCTCACCACCATAATTCACGAATATGTGACCAACTCGCTTGACGCATGCGACGAGCATGGAATCCTCCCAAACATAAAGATAGAGATGTCTGAAAGGGGGGAGGACAAATATCATGTCGTTGTGTCGGACAACGGCCCCGGCATGCCGAGGTCCATCATAGGAAAGGCGCTGGGAAAGATGCTTGCAGGGACAAAATTCCACCGCTATATGCAGCAAAGGGGCCAGCAGGGGATTGGGGCGACTGGATGCACAATGTACGCGCAGATAACGACCGGAAAGCCCATCCATATCATCTCCGCGCACAGGGGAAAGGCCATATTATGCGACCTTAAGGTTGACCTTAAGACAAACGAGCCCATTATGACCAATATAACGGAACAGGACGCGCCCTACAATGGGCTTACAATAGAGGCCGATTTCGCAGACGTGAAGTTTGACAAAGGCACTTACGGCGTATTGGAATATGTCAAAAGGACCGCAATAGCGAATCCGCACGCGCAGATAGAGCTGATAGCGCCTGGAAATGAGCATTACCCGTTCCCAAGGTCGGTTGACGCTGTCCCGAAAAAGCCAAAGGAGGTCCAGCCCCACCCGATGGGCATAGGCGCATATGACCTGCAGGCAATGGCGCATGGCGCAAAGGAAAACAGGCTATCGGCATTCCTGGTTGAAAACTTCGCAAGATTCTCCCAGCAGAAAATAAACGAGCTTAAGGAGCTGACGGATGTCGATTTCGCGAAAAACCCGAAACAGCTCACATGGGACGAGGCGGAAAAGCTGGTCAATGCGATAAAGAAGCTGAAATGGATAGCGCCTCCGCTGGACTCTGTCATACCGATAGGCAAGGCGCAGATAGAAAAGAGCATGAAAAGCGTGCTGGACCCGGAGTTCATGAACGTTGTTGAAAGGGACATAAAGATTTATTCCGGCGGAATACCGTTTGCGGTCGAGGTCGGCATCGCGTTCGGCGGAAAGATAAACGAGAAAAAGGGCGAGATATACAGGTACGCAAACAGGACGCCGCTGATGTTCGACTCGTCCGGATGCGCGATAACGGAATCCGTAAAGGAGATAGAATGGAGAAGGTACGGCATTGACATGGACAATGATCCGGTGGTAATTTTTGTAAACGTCTCAAGCGTGCACATCCCGTATATGGGCGCCGGAAAGCAGGCGATATCGGACATAGACGACGTAAAGCAGGAGATAAAGAACGCGATAATGGAGTGCGCAAGGGGCATAAAGCTCAGCCTTGGAAGGAAAAGGAAAGCCGGCGACATTGAAAAGAAGAAGGCCGCGCTTATGAGATATATAGGCAGGCTGAGCGAGGACCTTGCGAACCTTTCCGAGGAAAGCAGCAAGGAGGAGCTGGAGAAAAAGATACGGGAAATGATAGAAACCAGGTATGCGTCGGTGTTTGAAAATGACGAGCCTGAGCCTGAAAAGCAGGAACCGGCAGGGGATGTGGACAATGGAGAAAAAGAAGAGTGAAAAAAGCGAGGACCAGAAGGCCTACGACGGCCTTGTCTCCCTTGGAAAGGGCATGGTCACGGAAGTCAGGGGGGGCGCAACGCCAACGTTCGAGACCTCGCTAAGGGGCAGGTCCAACATCCTGTTCGACAAGGACGGATACCTGAAGCTCGGGGACAAGACCGAGACAAGGAAATTCATGAACCTCAGCCAGGCAAGGACGTTCATGCAGACAATAAGCATAGCGAACAAGCTCAAGCAGTTCATAAGGCAGGGATTGCACACGTCCATCAGGGGCCTTTACTACCAATTGAAGTTTAGTTTGGGGGAGGATTTGGACGAAAGCCTGTTTGAGGAGCAGAGCGAATCAAACGTCCTTGTGGAGGACCTTGAAGTTTCCATGGGCTCCAAAAGGGAGGACTTCCATCTGACGACGGACAGGAAGGGCGTGCTTGCAGGAAACATAAAGCTCATAGACAGGTTCGGCGGGGAGGAAATAACCATAGACGGGACAAAGCAGGGAAGGAGCGGGTGGATGATACCGAGCGACGTTGACAACGGCATGGAGATAGAGAGCGTGAAGGCAGACTACGTTTTAGTCGTTGAAAAGGACGCGCTCTGGCAAAGGCTCAACGAGGACAGGTTCTGGCAAAAGGAAAAGGCGATACTGATAACGCCAAAAGGCCAGAGCTCAAGGGGAACAAGGAGGCTGATAAGGAAGCTCGCGGACAAGGGGCTCCCTGTTTATGTTTTCACTGACTGCGACGCCTGGGGATGGTACATTTACTGGACCTTGAAGACAGGGTCCATGAACCTCGCATACCTTGGAAAGGAGTTCAGCATACCGGAGTCAAGGTTCATAGGCGTTACGATGAGCGACATAGAAAGATACGACTTCCTGAAAAAGCTCACAATAAACGCAAAGGAGCTGGACATCAAGAGGGCAAGGGAGATGATGGGCTATCCGTGGATAGCGAAGCACCCTGAGTGGGTGAAGGAGCTGAAAAAGGTCCTTGACACAAAGAAGAAGATAGAGCAGGACGCATTGCAGGGGCAAAGATTAACTTTCGTCAGCGAGTACGTCAAGGACAAGATAGAGAACAACGATATGCTGCCGTGAGCCATGGCAAAAGGGCCATGAAAGGCATTTAAAGGGTTCTGCGCAATATTATTCCAATGGAAAAAAAGGAAGACATAGCCCAGATGCCATCGCACGCGCTCATAGAGCACGCCAGCCAGAGGCTTGAGCAGAATATAGGGCTAGGCGAGCTGAAGAGGCTCAGAAATGAGATGGTAAAGCGCGGGTTCATACATCCGTTTGCGCACATGGCAAGGATTCCGGGCGATGCGGAAAAAAGGGAAAAGGAGGACATAAGGAAGCAAATCGACTATTTCATGAAAATGGCGGTTTTGAAGAAATACACGCTTGTCAAGACCCAGGCGCTGATAGCATCCTGGTCATTGAAAAAGTCGCTTGAAAGGAACGGATACACGGACCTGATGGCGCACATGCCGAAGAACGGCGACTATATCGGGGAGCTTATCCTCCACGGCAACGGAGCAATCCGCGCGTACAAGGAGCTTGACGAATATCTTTCCAAATCAGGCCATACTGAGGAAAGGCATTTTGTTGAGGTGGAAGAGCAGCTTGGCGCGACCTACAGGAAGAAGGGAAAAACAATGGCTGAGGCCATGGCCGGCATCCCGAAGGATGCGAAAATAAAAAGATCCGGAAAGATGAAAAAAAGGTTCCCGATAATCAAAAGCAAGATAATAAGGAAGCTGCTTTGCGCGTCGGTGGCGTGCTATGTCTCGGATTTGGCGGTGGAGCAGTTCAATACGGGAAAGATAAGGGATTACAACAAGGCATTGCTTGGCCTTGGCATAGCGCCGTTCAGCAGGCTGGACTATGCCGAGGGCTTTGACAATGAGAAAAAGGAGCTTGTGAAACAGGGATATATGGAAAGCGACGGGGAAACGTCCAAGACAAGAAAGGAATGGGTGGAGGAGATTTACAGGGCAAGGGACGGCATGAACACGTGGATGATGAGGAACGCCGCCGCGATGCTCTTTACCCCGATAATGAAATATTACCTGCTCAACAACAGGGCGCAAAGGGAGAAAAACCCGATATTCCCTAGCCTGGCGCCCATGCCGAGCGAGGAGCAAACGGCCGTCTTCGTCTATCTGAGGGATTTGCTGGGCATGGATGTGTTCAGCGTCATAAAAAGGAAACTCCAGTTCGAAAGCGTTATGCCCTCGGGAGAGCTGGCAGCAGGCCTTCTTGCCATATACGGGACAATGGAAAAGGCGTCCAAGATGACCGGCATGAAGGAAAGCGAAATAAGTGAGGCCGAAAGCCGGGTAAGGAAGATGATGGAGGGCGGAAAGGGCCATGAGTTCGCGGAATACCTTGGAAATAAGGGGAACAAGAAGCAGGATAAATGAGCTGCTTGCCCATAATCCAGAGATTACGGACGCGCTGGTCTACGCCAAGCCGTCAAAAAGAATATTGTTCAGCATGCTCAACGCATTCCCAAACCTGAAAAGGGTTGTTTTGGGAAAGGGCATAATGAGGCAGATGCCGAAAAGGCAGGTTGATGCGCTGGAAAAGGTCGGCATAGCGGTCATAGCTGAAACTAGGAAAAGGGGAAGGGCGCCCATGTTTTCAGAACAGCAAAAACAGGGAATAATCGCGGATTTCGCAAAGGACCGGTCGTCTGCAAAAAAACACGGCGTGAGCGCACGGTCCGTGTACTATTGGATGAAAAAATGAAGGTCAGTTGAGCTGCGCGCCAGGCGCGTAAATCTTTATTTTCGCGTCCATGGCGTTGTAATATGAGGAGCTGGCGCAGCCGCCGCACTCGTCTATCGCGTCAATGTAGATGGAGAGCGTGTCCATGCCGTACTGTATCTTTCCGTAGCTGCCCTTGACCTTGCTGTAGAACGTCACCGGGTCCATATTCGGCTGGCCGCACACGCCGTACTGGTTCTTGTAGTCGCCGTCGGAGTTGCAGCACAGGACGCGGCCCATATTGTTCATCTTTTTGCAGTCCCCTCCCTTGTCGACATTGGGCCTGAAGTCCCTCCAAAGCTCGAGGTATGTGTCGCTGCTTGTGCCGCCGTCGTCAAGGCTATAGCCGTAATAAAGCTCCGCAGTGAACGCAACTGTCAGCGCGTCAAGGAGGTTCTGGTTGTTCTCGTCGGAAAACGACGCAACCTTCAGGGTTTCGCTGTTGGCCGTGACTGCGGAATATGCCGCAGGCAGGAAATTCCATGCGATCTTGTACGATGCAGCGCATATGCTGTCCGCGGCCACGAACGGGTTGAACTTCTCGCCGCCGCATGCCTTCACCTCGGCCGGCATCGCAAGCCCGAGCGAGGCGTACATGCTGCCAGGCAAATCGGTCGTCTGCATCATGCCGCTTGCGCATACTGTGTATTTCTGGTTGTCGCTAGGCGGGTCCGCCATTGACGAGACGCTGCACCCCGCGGCTGTTGCGGCCGTGGAGATGTCGGACTTCTTTATTATTTTTCCTGTGCAAAGGCCTGCGCTTAATTCAGGAAGGTAAGATATGGTGCAAGGATTGAAATCAGACTCCTTCTGCGCAATCGCCTTCAGGAGGTTGGTGTCTATGTCATAAAGGTCTCCGTAAAAATTAATCCTGTTTGCCGCATCTTCAGGTTTCTCGCAGTTTGAGGCCCTGAATACGCCCTTTATGTTCTTTAGGAATGCCGATATGTTCTTGGAGTCGTATATCATGAAGCACGCCCTGCACTCATAGGTCTGTTTCTCACTGTCCCCAAAATTTATTTCGGCAAGCGGGACATAGTCGCCCGTGCTCTGCGTTCCGGCATAGGACATCGTGTTTTCAGGGATGAAGTCAAGGACCCCGCACTTGCCGATTGAAGACGTGTCCATTGCAAAGACCTGGAAGTTCCTGCCGCCGTAATAGTTCTGGCAAAGCGAGAACCACGCGGACGCCGCGCTCTGCCTCAGCGACGTGCTGGAATCCACGAATGAATTGTTTTCCGCAGGGTAGAAGAACGCCTCCGAGTAGAACGGCTCTGATGACATGCCCATAAGGCCGTTCTTGGACATCTCCGGTATGTCGTTGAACATCAGCCAGAGAAGCTTCCTTTCCTCAAGGTCGCTCCACCTGCATGCGCTCCTGTTGAGATTGACATAATACCAGAACGTCGGCTTCCCGTATTTCGCCCTTATTGCGTTTGTGGCCAGCTGGGCCTGCGAAACAAGGTAGGATCCTGAGCCGCACTTTGAGTCCTCGTTTGAATCAATTAGATAGTCGCTGTCAATGCCGAATCCGACAAAATCAACTTTGTCCAGCGCGTGGGATGCGCTGAGCGCGTCAAGGATGCGTGTGCCGTTCGGCCCGTTCCTTATTGACAGGCCGACCTTGCAGTTGGAGCATGCGGCGCTTATCCCCCTTATTTGGCTGGCTATATTCTCTATGTTTGTGTCGCTGGATTCTGGGTTCATCTCTGTCGCTATCATGACCGGCCCGAGACCGGACATCTGGCGCGCGAAGCCTCCCGCATTGTCTTTTCCAGGCACGGTTCCGTTGTTGTAAAGTATGTAGAGCGGGATGACGCTTTTGTCAAGGAAGCACGCGGCGCCGGTATATGACTTCGAGGAAAATGTGTATTTCTCTGCGTCAAGCGAGCGGACAAGCTTGACCGCATAGCGAAGCGAGTTGTTGCAGTACGTGTTCGCATTGTTGAAGTCGGCGAATGTCATGCCCTGGCCTATGCCAAATTCGCGAATATAATATGTAGAATCGTTCAGGTTCTTGGCTATTTCAGCCTTGTTCTCAAAGGTCACGTTCTGGAGCCAGCAGTTCCCGCCGATGAGCGACGCGTCCATCCATTTCCAGTAGCGCACGCTGTAATACATGAACTGCGCCCAGTTCACAAATGATTTTCGCGAGGCGTTCTGGCACAGCATTATGCTGCAGTTTCCGGCGTTTGCGTATTCCGTCAGGTTTGTAGCGTTCATTTTCGCGCTGACGGCTGTGTGGCTGTCGCTGAGATATTGCGCTGTGCTGCTCTCTATCATATCGCTAAGGCACCCTGAAAGCAGCGCAATTGCCGCCAAAATCAAGACCGCGAAAAACTTTCCTTTTCCCATGCAAAAACCCCTTACTTGTATTTCACCTTGCACTGCGGGCACGAGCCGGCCCCCCTCCTGATAAGCGCGCCGCAATAGCTGCATTTCATCATGTAGTTGGTGCCTCCGAGCGTGACCGCCGCCGCATTGAGCGGCGCGGAAAACCCTTCCGCGAAGAAGTCCGCGGTCGCACCGCCGAACTTCTTGGCCGCCCCCAGCCACCCTTCCTCTTGAACTGAGTCCCGTGCATTCATGTATAGGTTATTCAGGATCTTCTCCGTCTTGCCGGATATGACGTTGGTCGCTATGAACGGGTTTATCATCGCGCCCATGAAGCTCTTTGACGGCGAATACATCTCCGCCTCCTGCTCCCTCTTGAAATAGTCTTCCACGATGTTGTTCTGCCTCTTCCTTATGCTGAGCGAGGCGTATGCCAGGTCTTCGGTGTCCGCCGTGCGCACGGAGCTTACCTTGGGCTCCTTGTATTCCCATTTGTACGTGTAGCTGCCCTGCTCCCCGCTCTTTTTCTGCTCCAGCTCCCTGGCCTCGTAGAGATTGTACACCTTCCACATCTCGCCCGGCTCGATTACGCGCTTGCCGGTTCCGAACATGTAATGCTCCCTGCCGGGTATGTCAGCCGGCGTCGCAAACTCGTTTGAGTACCAATAGAAGTGCGAGGACACCCTTTTCGCGCTATGGGTTTCCTCCTTGTCCGCTATCGCGCTCCCCTCGTTCGGGTTTACTGACGACATCCATTTGCCCACAGGGGCCATGAACTTCTTGAATGAATCCCACTTCTTTTCGCCGCCGGTCCTCTTCCAGGCGTCGAATCCCTCCGACGTTTCCGTGCCTGTCCAGAAGTTGGTCATTGCGCGGCTCCTGTCCCTTACCAGGTCGTTTGCGAACTTCCCTGCATAGTAAACGCCGGGGATTGTGGCCAGGGCCGGGCCCCCGACAAGCGCGGCGATGCCCGCCAGGCCTACCTTTGAGCCTGAGCCTAGGTTGGCGAGCATTCCTGAAAGCGTGTATCCGATGTTGAGGCCCTGCTGGGGAAGGAATTGATCCATAGGGCCGCGTATTGTGCCCGGCTCCACGAATCTCCCATACAGCATGGACCCCTCCTTATCGCGGTGGTGTATTGAATCAAGGCCCATGTCCTTGAACGCCCTTTTCACGTCGTCGTCAGCCTCGTACCTTATCTCATATGGGTTGGCGACGCCCTTTGACATCTTCTCCTCAAAGCGGACTGCGTGCGCAAACGCCTGCTGCAAAGGCAGGTGCGCCCTTATCGTTTCGCGGGAAAGCCAGTCAAGCGCCCAATTCAGGCCCGAAGGATAGCTCTCTATGTTCTCCCTCCTGTATGCCTGCCACATCTGGTCTATCCAGGACTGCTTTAGCGTGGAAACGCCTGCGTTTAGCGACGCCGCCGTAAGGCCCTCCCTGTAGTATGGATATGCCCCCCCATATATCGGATGCACATCCCTTGTCATGAACCACTCGAATGCGATGAACGACTTCTGCAGGTCGCCCATCCTTAGCCTTATGAATTCCTCCGCGTCCTGCCTGGATTTGAATTGCTTCAGGAAGTCTATTTGGCTTTCGTCCGCCCCCCTTTCCATTCGTGCAAGTATTTTGTTGAGCGCCCCGTACTCGTCCAGCACAGCGAAGCCTTCCCTAAGTATCCTGTTCTCCTGGTTCTCTATGCCGAACAGGTCCTCGCTGCCTATCTGGAGCGTCTTCGTGTAAAGTACGGTCTCGTGGAATTTCGTGAACTTGTCTATGGCCTGCTCCTTGCCGTAAAGGAGCAGCCCTGAAAGCGCCTCTGCCGGGTTGCCGCTCCTGAACACGCCCTTCCAGGCTTCCATTCTCTGCTGGTCTATATCCGCAACCGTTCCGACCTTCACGTTGGCCATTCTGTTCAGCAGCGGCTCGAAGTCCCTTGTCTTCTCGGCATACCTGAATGCGGCTATCGCAACCTGCTGCGGGTCGGACACTGTTGTCCTCAGCCTTTCCAGGCCGGCCTTGAGCGCCTCTTTGTCCGCTCCGCCCGCCAGGTCTTTCATGAACTGGATTACGGACTTGTCTGTTATTCTGTATGTGTCCGCAAGCTCGCCCAGCGACTTGTATATGTTGCCGTGGTCGCCGATGTAGCTTATCCTCATGTTGAGGACCTTTTCGGTGCTGGCCCTTGCCATGTTCTGGAACGAAAGAGATGCTTTCTCCTTATCCCCAAGGTCCATGTTGGCGCCAACGAGCAGTTTTTTCAGGTCGCTGTTCATTGAGCTGGGATCCGCCCTCATCGGCAATATGTCGCCGAGCTCGCCGTTCATGAACAGGAAGTCCTTGCTGCCCTTGACAGATTTGAGCGTGACCAGCCTGTTGTCCTGGTCCATCATGAAGTTGAACATCGCGGCGTCGAAGACGCGGCTGCGGTTGGCCTTTAAGTAGTCGCTGATTTCCTCTTTTGAGGCGGAGTATTCCTTGCCCTCCTTGGCGCTCCTGTCCTCGTCCTTCTTTCTGGCTATTATCTGCCTCCTGGCCTCGTCTTCCATCTCCTTGTCGGGCTTGAACTTGCCTCCGCTCATGATATAGTCAAGCATGTGGATATACCGCGTGCCGAACGTAAGCATGTTTTTGGACTGGAGCGTCGTTGACCTGTCGCTTATCAGCGTGAAGAGCCTGTCGTCGTTCTCGGCGCCCTTTCCGACGAGCTGCGCCATGAGCGCGTTGGCCACGGACTCGCCGGTGCTTCCGGCTTTCTTGAACATGCCCTTTTCCCTCCTGTAGAACACATCCCAGAGGCCCACGAACTTGAGCGTCTCCTCTGTCTCCCCAAGGTCCGAGAACCTCCTTGAGGTGGGGACAAATGATGTCTTTACAGCGAACGGGTCCTCGTCCTTGTCGTTTTTGTCATTTCTCAAGTATGCCCAGTGCCTGCCGTCAAGATAGGTGTGCGCAGTGTGCCTTGCGCCTGTCCCGAAGAGGTATGTCTTGACGTCATTCTTGAAAATGTCCTTGTATTTCTCCCCTAGCACGAAGTTGTTGACAAGATTGTCCTTCTGTGCCTGGCTTAAGGCCTGGCTTTTATCTATCTCCTTCTTGAGCGCCCTTGCGTTGAAGAACATCAGGTAGTTGTTGTCTTTCTCAAGGTACTTCAGCTCTTTCGGTATCTCTTTCCTGTTAATCATGTCCTTTGCGATTTTGTTGGCGAACGCCATCGCCACGGAAATGCTTTCCGCCATCTCGTTTATCTTGTCCTGCGGGATGAGGAAATTCTCCCTGTGGCCCTTCATCCACGGGAACATCTTCATCTTCTCCTTGGGCAGGTGCGAGACCGAAGACGCGTTTGCCCTTTCCAGTATCGCCTTTATGTCTTCCTTGCCTGAGGGAAGGAAGCCATACGTGTTGTTTATCTTCTCAAGATAGACCAGGCCAAACGCGTTGGAAAGGTTTGCCTTGCCCTTGTTGGACTTTGCAAGGCTGTAAAACATGTCCGCAAGCATGTTCTGGGAAGCGTCCTTTGATTCCATTATCTTGTCGTTGAAAACGGTCCTTCTGATGCCGCTTTTCGCCGCCAGTGAATCAAGCGCGCTGTTCAGCTTCCAGACAACAAGGCCCTTCTTTATCGCGCTGTCCTTGAGTTCGCCTGAGCCGAGGCTGGCATATGCGCCATTTATGGCTTTACACCTTTCCATGAAATAATCGTATTCCGCCCCTTTTCCCTTGAATATTTCCTTTGCGAGTTTTTTGTAATCGCTGTGTTTTTTCGCCAGCGTCATGCTGGACTCTTCCTTGTTTATTATCTCGGCTATACTCTGGAGCGTCCCGCTGTTTTGCTTGTCGAAATCTTTCATCTTCTTCAGAATGGACTGCAGCATCCCGACGTTGCCCGCGAGCTTCTTGAGGTTGGAGAGGTCGGCGCCCTTGAGCGCATTCAGCAGCGCCAGCTCGTCCCTGGTCATGCCCACGCTCTTGGCAAGCTTGCTGTCGTTTAGGATCTTGCCCATCATGCCCTTAAGCAGTATCGCGGAGCTCTCCCTGTCGTACGCCTCCAGCATCCTGTCCGCGTTTCCGCCCTCGCGGAGCGAGACCTTGCCCGCGAAGCTGATGTCCATATTTCTCCTTAATTCGTTGCTCAGCCTGCCCATGACGTCGCCAAGGTCCTTGGCGCTGAGCCCAAGTATCTCCCTTGCCCACCTTTGCGCCCTTACGGATTCCTTCCATTTTCCGATATTCGGCAGGAAGGCGAAATATGTCGCAAAAATCGGCCTTATTATGTACTGCCCTCCGTTGAGCCTGCCGATATACTGGTTAAGCGGCTCGTGGAGCCTCCTGAAAATAGCCTCTGATGCGCCCGTGTCAGCCTTGACCTTTTCAAGCATCTTTTCAAAGGCGCCCACAGCCTTGTTTTCTGGGGCGATGGCCTTGGCGACCCTTGCGGCGTATTTCATGGGGTCCAATATGACAGCCATCAGGCTTCCCCTCTGCAGGCCGCCTATGACGCCCTTCACTATGCCGGCGTGCGGGCCGTACTGCGCCCTGACGTGGCTCTTTCCGTACTCCATTTTCTCCGCACCCATCCTGAACGTCTTCATCATCCTTAGGTACTGATTTATGGAGTCCCTATCCTTTATGCCAAGCTTCAAGGAGATATGCTGTTGGAGGGGCCTGTATATGTCCAGCAGGGAGCTTTGGTAGGTAAGCCCATTGCGCCTGAGGAACAGCTCCAGGTCTGCGCGCGTCATGCCGGCCAGCATCGCCACGCGCGCCAGGTTTCCGGCGTTCTTGTCCTTGAACGTGCCCGCCACCTTTTCCATGTCCTTGCCGAGCTTGGTGTATTTCGTGATGTTCTTTATGGAGGCAATGATGGAGGTCGCGTCGCCGAACCTGCCGTGCCATCCGTATCCGCTCCACTTGAACCTCATCTGGTTGAGGTGGGGGAGCCTTGGCGAGGTGAAGTCAAAAAGGTAAAGCATGCCCTGGCCGCCCCTATAGTAGAACGCGCCGCCTATCAGCGCCATGAGTATGAGAATGGGTATGCAATATATGTTGTTTGATGGATTGGCAAGCTCCTGCAAAATTATGTTGCTTATCAGGGCAGGCGTCGCCTTTATGCCAAAGCAAACCTGCTCGGACTTCTCTGCAGTGGAATAGTCCCCTGGTGAGCTTGATTCCCCCCTGAATTCTGCCTTCAGCTCGGAGCAGGAATCCTTGTATTCGGAGCCGGGCTGGAAAGTGGCGATGCCGGAATACATCGTCCCTAGTGTTCCGTCCGAAAGCGTTACGGACGCTGGCGTGTCTGTTGTTCCGCTCCCAAGCAGCGTGAATTTGGAATCGCCAGATTTCTTTATGTAAAAATACACCTTGGCGTTTTGGAGCGAGGTCTGCTCGTATTGCCTTATGTTGAGCCCCGCTGTAGGGTCTGTCTTCATCCCGGTGTAATCATAATCTGACAGGGATTCTGTGTAAATGACTGAAAAGTTTACCTGTATATACGGCGCCCCGTTCTCTTCCCCAGTCGACGGGTACATGGATATTTCGGTTGTGGAGGCGGCGAATGCGATGGGCAGGGCTAGCAGCAGGGCTAAGATTATCCACAAACGCTTACTAATTCCACCCATTGAGTATATATTATCAGGGAAAGAGTTTTTATATATGTGCGTCGCCCCTGTGCAGTCGGACGGATTTAAAAATGAAAAAACGTGGCCAAAGGAACGGCAATGCACCCATGTTTTTAATGCGGCCCGCTTCTTTTACTCGCCTCTTGTTGTTGTTCCCAGTATCCTTTTTCTAAACGTTTTTTCTTAATGCGCTCATACTGCTTTTGCGTGTCTTCATTCAGATATGGCAAAATCTCGCTCGGAAGGGAAGTTTCAGATGATGTCTCTTTGAAGAGGGTCCAATGGTCCCAAGTGTGGCATCTTTTTTGGCGTTTATCTAGTGCATTGAAAATCCTGTTTGGCATGTCTTTCAGCTTGTGCTCGAAAATCGTCAAACAGTCGTCCAGAAACCTGTAACGATACTTGCCAAGGCGATTCAGCGATATGGGAAGCTCAAAACTGAAAGTGTATGGAGATGCGGTTGCCCAAGCATGGGCGTATCTGTATAGCTGTTCTTCGGTCATGTTTGCGACAATAGCCTGTGGTATGCCACTCTCCGAGGATTTTTTGAATCCCTCAATCCTGGCATCTATATAGTCATATAATTCTGTTTGGGACATTTTGGCGCATACGACCTTTGGTGCATTTTTGCCGTTTTCTGCGGCATCAGCAATATATGCTGCGATTATTTTGTTTAAGCGTTTGGAGTCAAGCGGCTGGTCCAGCTCTCCCTCGACCAGCTTATCCCAATAAGGCGGCTTTGCGGTTCCAGAGGAGTTTAAATAATGGCCAAGCAGGCGCCCGCGTTCCTTGGTCCTTTCGTCTCCGGAAAGGCGATTGTATCTCCTGTATTCCGTGCTGCATTCTTGCGCCCAGCGCCTTTTCTCCTCCAAGTCCCTTTTTTCTTCCAATTCCCTTTTGGCTCTTTCATTCTCCGCGGCCCTGGCTCTTTCTTTTCTTTGCTCTTTGCGGCGCTTGGACAGTCTGCTGACTGCCCACAGGAGGATGACTGTCATGATGATTCCACCGAGGAGCGTTTCGTTTTTGTCTTCCTTGCTTTTGCTGGCAGCTTTCTTCCTTGGTGAGGCAACAGAAGTATGGGTTTTGTGCCGGGAAACGTGCAATCTTTTCTGTACAGGTTTTTGCTTGATTAAATGTTGGTTATAAGAATTTTCTAAAAGAGGTTCATTGGCGAAAGCTGGCTTGACGGCCCCGAAAGGCAGGGTCAAGGCGGCGGACGTGATGCCGATGCCAAGGATTGAATGAATGAGGCGCCTTGCCTTGCTTTTTTCATTTATCCAAATCCGCTGCATCTGCTCCATGTTTGTATTTTGTGTGAATTAATGTTTTTAAATATATCGTCTATCTGTAGAAAATCCAATAAATCTTTAAATCGGATTTCCCAAACATCCGCATGGATTTCTTCTCCAAGCAAAACAGCATTGCCGTCATTGGCTTTTCAAGGGACAAGTCAAAATACGGATATAGGGTTTTCATGAGGCTCAGGGAACTTGGATTCAGTGTTTATGCAGTGAATCCTAATATGGCGGAGTTTGAGGGCACTAAGGTTTATCCTGACTCCAAGTCCGTGCCAAAAAAGATGGACGTTGCGATAATGGTCGTGAAACCGGAAATCGGCATCGGCCTGCTGGACAACATCGCAAAGGCCGGAGTGAAGGGAATTTGGTTCCAGCCAGGAAGCGAAAGCGCGGAATCTGAAAAAAGGTGCAAGGAGCTTGGCCTTAGTTGTGTCATTAAAAAATGCTTCATTGTTGACGGATTAAAGACGGATTTCGGGGTGTGGCAATGATTGTTGACGCGCACACGCACATTTTCGAGGAAAATATGGACATCTCAAGATACCTGAAGGCAGGCATTTTGCCGGTTTTGACAGGGCACTCCGACAAGGCAAACAGGCTTGCGTTCGAGTGCGCGCAGAAATACGGCGTGCCGTTTGTTGTCGGCATCGCCCCGCAGACGGCGCAGACAGAGGGCCTAAAAAGCCTGGGCGAATGGGAAAACTTCATAAGGCAGTGCGAGCCGCATGCGATAGGCGAAACCGGGATTGACAACCACTGGGCAAAAAGCGAAAAGGACAAAAAACTGCAGATGCAGTCGTTTTCCGCAATGGTGAACGCGGCGAAGGACATGGTCCTTCCGCTTGTCATCCATTCAAGGGAATCATTCAGCGAAGTTGTTGATTTCATCGCAGCAAAAAACTTCAGGGGAAAGGTGATGTTCCATTTTTTCGGGGAGGACAATCCGGAATATGCGCTCAACAAGCTGGACGCCTATTTCTCCTTCCCTCCGCTAAGCTCAGCAAGGAGGGAAAGGGCGCTTGAAAAAATCCCGGCTGAGAGGATAATGGCCGAGACAGACTCGCCGTACGTGGGAAAGACGCCGCTGGACGTTGAAAAGTCGGTCTTGGCAATAGCAAGCAGAAAGGGAATGGGATATAGGGAGGCCGCGGAGCTGGTTTCCAGGAATGCATTTAAATTCTTTGGTATAGACGCGTATTAAAGTGATTCTGATGGACTTTTTGAACATTTTTGGAATGGGCAAGCCAGCGCAGCCGAAACCCGGCGAGCTGGGGAAGAACGAGGTTTTTGCGGTTTTTGTCGACGCGCCGAACATGATAAGGAAGGACGCGAAGATAGACCTTGCGGAGGTAAAGGAAATCCTGGCAAAGGAGGGAAGGATAAGCAGCGCGTTTGTCTATGTGGACCAATACGCCTCAAGGAAGCTAATAGAGGCTGTCATAAACCAGGGATACAAGGCGGTCGTGACTTCCGGTGACGTTGATGTGGCAATGGCGGTCGATTCCGTTTATTATGCCGCAACGGCCAAGGACATAACGGCCGTTGTCTTTGTCACAAGGGACACGGATTTTGTTCCTGCGATAACGAGGATAAAGGAGCTGGGCAAGAGGATTTACATCATAAGCCTGAGATTTGGGTTCAGCGCGGCCCTGCCGCATTATGCCGACAGGCTGATAATGCTGGACCAGCACTCCAGCGGGTTTGACAGCCGCAACCGGTACAATCCGCATCAGGGTTTTAAAGCTTTTCAGAGGAAACCGAGAAATGAGCCGCCAGTGCAGGCTGACAGCAGCGCACCGGTTGGCAAAAACGATGAGGTGAAACAGCAATGATTGGCAACACGGCGCAAAAGAGGCCTTTTGACCTGCTTAACAGGTCTGTGGACAAGAACGTCACGGTCGGCATAAAGGGCGGCAAGGAATTCACGGGAAAGATGGAGTCCTTTGACGTGCACATGAACATAATACTTGTAAACGCGTCCTTCAAGGACGGGGAAAGCAAGAAGGAGTTCAAGAACATCTTCATAAGGGGAGATTCCGTAATATACATATCCCCGGTCGAGTGATTAGGCAAACCCTTTAATATCTGCTTTCTGCAAACTATTCCTTTGTGGAACAGCTAAACATAGCCTACAGGTACCCATTCACGGCTTATGGCAAGAGAGAGATGTCCAGCCATGCCCAGCTCATAGGCAGCGAATACCTGGTGTCTGAGGCAAGAAACAGGCTCATCGGCGTGGTTTCCGGAGGTTCCTATCCCATAATAGATACGGAATCCGAGGAAAAGCAGCTGGAGGAGCTGGCGATATATGCCATATGCAGGCTGATAATAACGCACTCCGCGAACAACTATGCGACAAACAGGTTCGCTGTCGCATACTCAAAGTCGCTTTGCGAGAAAAGAATAGACAAAAAGGAGGTAATTGACAGCGAGATGGCGATGCTCCTCAATGATTTCGGCATGGACGCAAAAAAGGGGAACGGGGAATGCGACATCGACATTTTCTCGTTCGTGAAATTCTCTCCCAACCCCGTGCATTACTCCCTTTTCTATAGGGAAGTGAAAAATGGAAGGGTAAAGATAACGTTCGAGGAGCTGAAAAGGATGCTGGAAGAGGCGATAAAGAGGCATTTGCTCGCCTTGCCGAGGATAGAGAAAAGAGACCAGCACTACAACGCGATAGGCCAGTCTGTGCTTTCAAGGCTTCCAAAAAAGGAAACCGCAAAGGTCTCATTCCAGGAGGGCGACAACCCGCCGTGCGTGGAAAAGCTGCTTGACGAGATGAGGATGCACAAGAACCTGAACCACTATGCAAGGTGGTCGTTGGCCGTTTACCTGATGAACAGGGACGTTGGGCTTGAGGACATGCTAAGGATTTTCGCGAACGCGCCTGACTACAGCGAGAAGATATCAACATACCAGCTGACGCATGTGATAGAGCACAAATACAGGATGCCGACCTGCGACAAGATGAAGCTTTACGGGATTTGCGTTGCGGAATGCGGGATAAGGAACCCGATAAGATGGAGTGGAAAGGATGGAACCGGAAAGAAAGTGGATAAATAACCTGATACAAGGATACTATTCGAAAAACAGGAAGTCCATCTACAATGTGGAGAAAAGGGAGTTCGGCATAGGCGACTTCGGCAAGAAGATAGCAAGAAGGCACCTTGCGTTCGCGTCTGACGCGGACCTGAATGCGTTCCTTGCAAGGGAGGCGCCGCTTTACATATCGCATTCTGTCGCGTATTACGAGTTTCCGGACGCAACGCCCATGGAAAGGAAAAACTGGCTTGGCGCGGAGCTTGTGTTTGACCTGGACGCCGAAAGCACGGACGAGGAGACCATGAAAAGGACCAAGGCGGACCTGATTAGGCTGGTCGGGACATTGAAGGA
Organism: Candidatus Micrarchaeia archaeon; assembly: GCA_041500405.1. GTDB lineage: Archaea > Micrarchaeota > Micrarchaeia > Anstonellales > J096 > JAPLWW01. The sequence continues at coordinate 17,410 of JBGQMB010000004.1, forward strand.
TGATTTCGGGGCAAGGGAATATCTTATCAACTTTTCCGGAAACAGGGGATACCACCTCCATGTCAGGGATAAAGGTTTCCTTTCGATGCTTTCAGAGGACAGGAAAAGGATAATTGAATACATCAAGGGCGAGGGGTTTGACCATTACAAGATGTTCAATGCATTCAGGAAAAGGATGAAGGACGAGCTGATGAAGGACGGAAACAGGAGCATGGTGCCTGGCCCAAGGCCCGGCGATGCGGGCTCCGCGGGAAGGTTTGCGAGGGCGGCGATTGACGTCGCAAGAACGAACCCGCTTAACATTTCCAAGAAATTCAAGGATGCGCTGAATGTTGATATGTTCGCAAACGGCGTGAACGTTGGGCATTGGGAAAAGGGCCACGGCCTGAAGGAAGAGGACCTTATGGAGAGGCTGAAGCCTGTTTCAGAAAGGATAAAGCTGGGCTCGGTCAACATAGACGCAGGGGTTACACAGGACATATCAAAGCTGATAAGGATGCCCGGCTCGATACACGGGTCCACCGGGCTAGAGGCAAAGATACTGAAGGAAAGCGAGGTTGAGGCGTTCGATCCGTTCAACGACGCGGTCGTTTTCCCGGATGACAAAACGGCAATTCTGCTGAAGGAGGACGTCAATATAAGAATAAGGGAAACTGTGCTAAGGGCGAAAAAAGGCCAGAAGGCAAAGGTGCCTGCCTATATGGCGGCATACCTCTGCCTCAAGGACAAGGCAACGCTTACTTCTTAGGCGGCGCCTTTTGCTCCGCAGTGCCTATTGAAAGCTTCGGCGGAAGTATCGGCGGCCTTATGTTGAGCACCCTTGTGACAATGGTGCCGTGCGCAGAGCCGACGAAGTTTATGATGTTTACCAATTCCTCGATATACTCCCTCGGCAGCCTCTTGTTCTTCTTCCAGCTGTCCTCGAGCGCGGGTATCCTCTTTGCGTCGGATTCGAAAACGGTCCCGTAAAGCAGGACCTTTCCCAGCTTGTCATAGTCAAGCGTGTAAACATAGTCCACAAGCAGCCTGTCCTTGGCGTCCTTCCTGACATCGCCCATCTTTATGTCTATCTTGAATCCCGAAAACGGCGCGTCAGCGTTGATTTGCGCATCTATCCTGTTTATTCTGTCTCCAACAATCATCGATTACACCTTTTCGGATGATGATACATAACATTTATAATACTTCTTTCGAACGTATATATGTTAAATTCCGTCGGGGCCCGTAGCTCAGCCTGGATTAGAGCGACTGCCTTCTAAGCCGTAGGTCGGGAGTTCAAATCTCCCCGGGCCCGATTAAGCCCCTTTTCTTTCGTAAGGGAACCAAGGTTCCCTTGACGTTCAACCTTCCTTTTCTTTGGCCCTTGGGTTCAAAAGAAGGCATTTTGGGCATGGGGCAAATGGATGCGCACGGCCATGGCTGCCTTGGGCCCGATTCGCATTATATAAGAGTCAAACCTTTGCCTTATGCTGGGCATTTTGCGCCTTGGCCTTCAGCCCAAAACGGCCGTCGAAGCTTGCGCTCAGGTGCTTCATAGGCGCGGAAATGGGGTCTGTGTTGGCCGAGATGTTCTGCAGGGACAGGAGCGCGAACGCCCACACGACCTGGTCCTTCACCGCCTTGTTGAACACATGGGACGCGCTGAAGGAAAGGTCGTTGAATCCGATTGCCAAAGGAATTTCGCTTTTCATGCATTTTTCCACTGACTCGGAAGCGTCCCTGAAGGACAGGACCTTGATTGCAATTTCATTGTCCTTGTCGGGGTTGTCTATCCTGCCTTTGCGGTTCGCCAAAGTAATGAAACAGAGCGGGACATTGTGGCGCAAAGAGGCCGCAACCATGTGGATGGAGTTGTCAGTTGGTTTGGAGTGCTCGTCAGCCGGAAAATGGGCGTCGCTTATGATGAAGCTGAACTTTTTTGATTCGAGCAGCGCAAGCGCTGACTTCAGCGTGCCCGCAACGGTAACGTTATACGTGGATTTGAGGTGCTGCTTTGCCAACCGCGCGAAATCCGTGTTGTCTTCCACAACAAGGACCGAATGGCGGGACCTGTCATCTTCTAGTATGTCATTCATATGAGAATATGTGCGGCGAAGTGTTTTTAAACGAGTGGTAAAAAGTGGGATGGGGCACGGCAAGGCGGTTCCTGAACCTTTTTAAACACAACCGCGCCAAAATATGCCATGGGATCAGGGATCAAAGTCAAAGACGTCATGGTCAAAAGGATCATAACAATGGACGCCAAGAAAAGCATCTCCGATGCGGCAAATAGGATGAAGGACCGCGAAATAGGGTCTGTCATAATAATAAACGCGAAGAAGCAGGCGGTTGGCATTGTGACAGAAAGGGACATTGTCAGGAGGGCGGTGGCAAAGGGAATGAGCCACAAGGAGCCCGTCTCGAAGATAATGTCAAAGTCCATATTCACTATAGCTCCGGACACGGAGCTTGAGATAGCCGCAAAGATGATGGTCAAAAACGGAATCAAAAGGCTTCCGGTCATAGACAAAAAGGGCGACCTTGTTGGCATCATTTCAGACGACGATATGGCAAAGGCATGGCCTGGGCTTATCGATTTGGCGGAAGAGAAAGGATATTTAAAGGGCGAAACCTGACAAACAAATGCCGAGCCGGGATGGCGGGCGCGATGGATGAACGCTGCGGTCAACACGGTTCGGCACCTGATTCTGGTCCCATTGGGAGCATGAGGATAAACATAAGGGTCAAGCCAAACTCGAGGGAGGAGTCCATTTCACTGGACAAGGGCATAGTGCTGGTCAGCGTGAAAAAGAAGCCTGAAAAGGGCGCTGCCAACTCTGCGGTGCTCAAGCTGCTGAAAAAGGAGCTGGGCATGCAGGCCAGGCTGGTCCGCGGAATTGCGTCCAGGAACAAGACAGTGGAAATCCTCGGTGACGAGAACGAGATAAGGCAAAGGCTCGCAAGCCTCATGGATTCAGCAAAACAAAAGGGGGATTAACATGGGAAAAACATACATAGACACAGTCAAATATACTATATACGCGAAGTTCGGCGTCGAAGGGCTTGTTGAGAAGCCGGACGTGGTGGGAGCCATCTTCGGGCAGACAGAAGGCCTGCTTGGCGAGGAATTGGACCTAAGGGACCTGCAGAAGAACGGCAGGATAGGCAGGATAGAGGTCAACACATCGTCCAACAACATAAGGACAACGGGACTGATAAAGATACCGTCAAGCCTTGACAGGATAGAGACCGCGGTTGTCGCTGCGGCGATGGAAACTGTTGACAGGGTAGGGCCTTGCGACGCGAAGTTCGAGATAGAAAAAATAGAGGACAACAGGGACGCAAAAAGGAAGAAGATTGTGGAGAAAGCAAAGGACCTGTTCAAGGTTATGCTCAATGACCAGATACCCGACAGCAAGGAGATAATCGAGCTTGTGAGGGCCGATGTCAAGACTGACGAGACGCAGGTTTATGGGCCTGACAAGCTTGTCGCAGGCAAGGGCATAGAAAGAAACGAGACCATAATCCTGGTTGAGGGAAGGGCGGATGTGCTCAACATGCTGAGGAATGACATGGACAATGTCATAGCCATAGGCGGGGCAAAGATTACGCCCAGCATAATAGAGATAACCAAGAAAAAGGAGGTCATTGTCTTCCTTGACGGGGACAGGGGCGGGGACATCATCCTGAACGAGCTTGTCAACGCAGGCGCTGAGATAGACTTTGTCGCAAGGGCGCCGTCTGGCCAGGAGGTCGAGGAGCTCACAAGGAAGGAGCTCATAAAAGCGATCAGGAACACAATGCCGTTCAACCAGTACCAAACTGACAGGGAGAGCGCGAATGTCAGAAGGCAGGAAGAGCATAGGAACCGCTTTGGCGGAGGATATGGCAGGCAGAGGTACCAGGAATATGAAAGGAGGGACAGGCCGCAATACTCGCAGCCGTTCCAGCAGCAAAGGACTGCGCCAGTTGCACCCGTGATGCCTATAAGGCAGCCGACGCCTGAGCCGGCCTTGCCTGAACAGCCGAAGCCGGATGTTGTGGTTCCACAGGACGCTGCAGTGCGCGAGGCGCCCAAGCCATTGGATGTGCTGGTTTCAGAGCTTCCTGAAAAGAGGGAGGAAAGGACTGCGCCGGCTGTTGTGCCAGAGCCGACTGTGCCTAAGGAAAAGATAGAGCTAAGCTCCGAAAACCTCGTGAAGCAGCTCGCCACAATAACAGGCCAGTCAAAGGCAAAGATATACAATGCCGCAGGCGAGCTTGTGGACGAGTCCTCCGTAAGCAACATAATAAAGGCGCTGGACGAGTCGCACGAGCCGTTCGCCATTGTGTTCGACGGCATAATAACGCAGAGGCTGGCGGACATAGCCGCGCAGAAGGGCGCGAAATGGATCGTGGGGACAAAGACAGGGAACGTCAGGAAGGTGCCTGATTCGCTGACCATGATAACGTCGCAGTGAAACGCGGGGCTTTTTGCCCCGCTGTTTCCCTTTTTGCAGTGATGCCATGAAAATCATCTTCAAGACATATGGATGCACGCTCAACAGGGCGGACACGGAGATGATGGAAGCCATTGCAAGGCAGGGGAAGCACGAGATTGTGGAAAACGAGGATGACGCGGATGTTGTTGTTGTCAATACGTGCACAGTCAAGCTCCCAACTGAAAACAAGATAATCAGCTACCTCAACGGGCTGAAGAAAAAAGGAAAGACGTTTGTCATAGCAGGGTGCATGACTGTTGACAAGAAAATCCAAGATACATTCAACGCGCCCATGCTTGGCCCGTCTTCATTAAGGCACATAAACGAGGCCATAAGCGACGCTGCTGAGGGGCGGCGCAGCCATTATGGCGTATTGGAAACAAAGGACTTCCTGCCAAAGGGATTCACGCCGCCCATCGCCAGGATCGCGATATGCGACGGGTGCACGGACAAATGCCATTTTTGCCAATCAAGGCTTGCAAGGCCGAAACTGATAAGCCAAGGTATGAAGTCGATAAAGGTCAGCCTCGAAAAGGCGCTTGGCCTGGGGTGCAGGGAGATAGAGCTTAGCGGATGCGACACAGGCGCATATGGCCTGGACATCGGGACAGATGTTACTGAACTGCTAAAGGAATTATGCAGGACAAACGGGGACTTCAGGATAAGGCTGGGCATGGCGAACCCGCACCATGTGAAAAGGCTTCTTGGAAAGCTCGTGAACGTTTACAAAAACCCGAAGATGTTCAAATTCCTGCACGCATCTGTCCAGTCAGGAAGCGAGAAGGTCGCCCGCGAGATGGGGCGCGGGCATTCTGTTGCGGATTTTGAGTCCATCATCAAGATATTGCGGAGGGAAATCCCCGATGTAATGGTCGAGACTGACATTATAGTGGGATATCCGACCGAAACCGAGGAGGATTTCAACGAAACCATGGCCATGCTTGAACGGGTGAGGCCGGACATTGTCAACCTTTCGAAATTCACGCCAAGGCGGGGAACGGTTGCGGCAGAAATGAAGCAGCTTCCGTCCGAGACGATAAAGCAAAGAAGCGTGAAAGTGGCGGACCTGCTGAAAAATCAGGGCCTGGAAAACAATGTGAAGTTCCTGGGAAAGAAAATCAATATCCTTGTCACTGAAGAGGGCAAAGGCAGGGCGAACAGCTACAAGCAGGTCGCGTTCATCGGAAAGGCGGAATTGGGAAGCAGGATAGATGTTGCAATAACCGGATTCACGCACACGACGCTTTTGGGAAAGAAGATTTAGCCGCTGCTTGGCTTGTCGTACAGGTTTATCGACATTGACACGGCGTTCCCAAGCTGGTCAATGACTATCCTTGCTGTCCTTACCTGGGAGATGGAGTTCTGCATCGCCATGTTGCAGTCCGATGGGTGAAAAGTCGTCCTTACCGGGCCGCGAATCTGGATGCAGATGCCATACGGGGACGTGTCGTCAACGTTCTTTATCCTGGCGTTCATGTCCGTCAGGGGGTCCATGCCCGTTTCCGCCATTATCCTGTTGGATATTGCGCTGTCCATTATGCCATATACAGGGTCCTCGCTCATCAGGAGCGCGGAAACCCTTATCATTTCCTTGTCTATTATGTCCTTCTTGTAATCATTTGTTGCCTGCGAGAACAGCAGGAAGCTGAAGAACGAGAATATCGCAACCACGAAGATTATCGCGGCGATTATCGCGTCAAAGCTGAACGATTGCCCTTTAAGGTTCTTCATTCGCACGCACCCCCTTCCTTCTTGGCGAAGCACAAACCATCGCCCCTCATGCTAAGGTAAACAGTCTGGCCTGCATGGAGAGTGACCTTTTTGCCTTCGACCAGGCCGTAATCTATTGTGCTGGACGAGAAGTGCGTCAAGAACGAGTCAGCGACCGTTACGTCCACTAGCCTGTATTGTTCGTCAATGGTAACGTTGTAGTCAAAGCCGTTTATGCTGCCCGGAAGGTCGAACGACGTCCTGAAGTCCGGCCCCATGGAGTAAGCGACAGTCGCGAAAGACATTACCTTGCTTCCGACTATGGATGCCATGATATAGTCGTTTCTCGAGACCTCATACCTGGACATCTCGGAAAACAGGAAGATGACTATCACGAAAGCCAGCATGAAAACTGAGGTGTACACAAGGAATTCAAGCGAAACCTGCCCTTTTCTCCTTTCCATGTCAATCCCTCGCGTCCTCCATCTTCAGCGATATGTACTGCGAAGACATTCCCTCTTCCATGATTTCGCAGCTTATCTTTATCCTCACTATGCCGCCGTTCCTTATGACATTTGTCGTAGACCCCGAAACCGGCTGTATATCCAGTCTCTTGTAATCTTCCGTGTTGCTGTTCACCACGTTTATCGGGGTCGAAAACGAATATTCCTTTCCTTCAAGCGTGTAGTTGGTTATCAGCATCGCCCTTTCCCCCGCCTTGGCGAACGTCACGTTGTCAAGCACCGCAGGATAGTATATGGAGACGTTCCTGTCTCCAGGGCAGAAGGCGTACGCCTCCTCCAGGTTCCTTTTCAGCACGTCGGTGTCCTCGTAAAGCTGCTTTTGGTAAAAGTCGCTGCTGTGCGTCGTTGAAATGCTGAGCATGAAAACTATGAGCGGTATCATGATTACCATGAATGAGGACACCATGGCAATGTTCTCAACAGAGGACTGCCCTTTCCTGCTTGCCATGCTAGTCAACCTCCGTGCACAGCGGGTCGTCTATGCCGCAGTAAAGGTAGTTTGGTATGCCGAACTCGTCCCTGATTGTGTCAGAGACTATGACGCGCCTTATGACAGTTCCGGTTGCGCACATCCCGCTGTTCTTGCATCCGGGCATGCCTTTCACGATGTTGAGATTGTAATGCGACCCACTTTCATAAGTTGATATGAACTCAAAGTCAACGCTGCTCCAGTCTATGTACGCATTATCTGGGCCAAGGAACTCCTCCTCTATCAATATTGTGGTTATGCCGTTCTCCCCGTCGCTCATTCTTTGGGCGTTCTGGAACATCCTCTGGAAGAAGTTCGGGCCGTTTATTGACTTGAAATAATATGCGCAGATGAACTGGTCCCTCATGCCCTCTATGCCGTAAAGCGTTATTTCGGACATTCCCTTGTTCCTTGCGCTTGTGGAAATTCTGCTCTTTCCCGTGTCAAAATAAACTGCCGCCGGATATTGATTATTGTCGCTGATGAAATAGCCTGGATTTTGGCTGCCTGTTATTGCACTTAGCTTGAAATCCGGAATTACCAGGAATGGCTGGTCGATATAAGTTCCATCTTCGTTATTTTCTAAGATGCAGGCTGCGCTGCCATACATGATGGGATTGAAGACTGTTTCCGGGTCCTCGTTACTGTGCCCCAGGCATACCTCATCCGTTTCGATTATGGTGTTGTTGAGGATGTACGCGCCGTAAAGGGTCCAGTTCTCCAGCGTCAATATGTCCGAAAGGTTCCCATACAGAATATAAAGGTCTGGGCTGGCCGGGGTTGTTGCGTTTGCCTGCGCAACGGATATGAGCGGCCCGTAGAACCATCCTTGGCCTGCAAGGCTTCCTGTGAATGGTACGCTTCCTGTTTCGTTGCTGAACTCGTCCACTATGCTGTCTCCATCATGCTTGAACAGGAACCAGCTGTAGTTCTGCGCCCCGCCTGGGTGATCTTCATCTATCAGATACCTGTTCAACATCGGGTCCGGAAGGCCCTCTATGCTGATGTTTGTGCTAAGGTTCTCATACACCACGTGGTACTCAGACCTGCCAAGCGCGTCCGAAACATTTACAACGACGTCCGCTGTGAGCATGACGCTGTGCGGCGAGCTCATATTCATCCTGGTGTTGTTGAACGAAAGCGTGTTGACGGTGTATCCCACCGGCGCAATGCTCTGGTTGACAAGTGATGCAAATCCGTTAAGCGTGTAGCCCATCTCGTCTTCCGAATAAGACAATGGATTGTCGCTATGGGCGAACAACGATGAATCCGATGTTCCATTGTTGATAAGGCTCTGGAAGACCGCCTCTGCGTTCTCCATGTTTGTGTCGTCGCTTCCAGTGTCCTTCATGGGATTGTACGCCGTGTGGTTCGCCATCTTGAAAAGCGCGAACTTGCCTGTTGCGCCAAGCGAGGCGGCCATTGACTCGCTGTTGAAATTCGAGAAAACTGTCTGGTATGAAAGCAGGCTCATCAGGTCTGCGTAGAACATCTCGTTTTCCCTTATGGACGAGAGGTGCTGTGTGACTGACGAGACTGCGAAAACAAGGAAAACTAGCGCCGAAAGCGAAAGGAAGAAACCCTTGTTCATATGAACACCACCAGTCTCATGAGGGTCGTGTCCACGCCCCACACAGGCAGATACTCCTGCAGGTTGCACGGAACGTTGCTGCCCTTGCACGTCGTATATCCAAACGGGTTGTAGTTTGTGTCGCTGCCGCTGCGTTCCTCAATGACTGTTGAAACCGTCACTATCGCGTCGCTGCTCTGCACGCCTATGCCTGCTTTTTTGTAGTCGCCCACAGAGCATCCCTCAATTGCGGACCATTTGTTATTTTTGTAGTCAAGAGCCAGGAGCGCATATCCGTAGCCTGGCGGAAGGTTTTGCCTTATGATTTCGGCGCATGCGTCTTCCCTGCCGTTGTTGTTCACTATGTTGGCAAGCAAAATCGGGGACGCGGCTATCGCCCTTATGCCGTCCGATGAAAGCAGCTTGAGCTGGTATGCCACCGTGTACTGGTAGGTGGAAAGGCCAAGCCCGAATATCAGCATATTCATCGCCATGGCTATAATCATCAGTGAGATGAACGCGTCCAGCGAGTATATAAATGCCTTCATCGGTATATTTTGGCCCTGAAAGGTATTTAATACTATGCCCAAACAACCCAATATTGCAACCGTATTAGCAACGGAGCATAACCGTTTGGTTTTTAAGGATTTGCGGGAACGTTGTCCTTACATGGGCCTGTAGCTCAGCCTGGCTAGAGCACTCGACTCTTAATCGAGGTGTCGGGGGTTCAAATCCCCTCAGGCCCGATCCTTTTTCTTCAGAGAAGAAAAAGTCTTCACCCCAAAAGAAGCTATGCTTGGACTCTGCGGAGTCAATAATGCATTCTAAACGTCGGGTCCGGAGGCAGATGGATACGTACTGTGGCTGCCTCAGGCCCGTATCTCACCTACATTTCCCTATTTACAATAAAGTTGGAAAGGTCTATCATCTTCGAGCTGAACTCGTTCCTCGGAAGGAGCGACGCTATCTCATTCTTCTCCTTTTCCACCAGCTTGGACGCGACCTTCTGTGCGTAGTCTATGGATTTTGTCTTGTTTATCAGGCTTATGGCCTCTAATATTATCTTGTCGTCCGTGGTATGCGAGCTCAGTATCTGCTTTAGCCTTGAGGCATCATTCTTCTGCAGGTTCGCAAGCGAGTGAATGACCATCAGCGTCCTTTTGCCTTCCGTGATGTCGTCGCCTATCTTCTTCTTGTATTTCGCCTCTTCGCCAACAAGGTTTAGGACGTCGTCCTGTATCTGGAACGCTATGCCTATGGACTTGCCGAATGCATAAAGCGGCGAGAAAAGCGACGGCTTGTCAAGCATTATGGATGGAAGCGCCGCTGAAATCCCTATCAGCGCGCCTGTCTTCTTGCTGACCATGGTGAAATAGTCCTGTTCCGTCTGGTCGAATATGTTGTTGTGCTCCCAATAAAGGTCGTAGGCCTGGCCTTCAACCACTTCCTTGTACGTTTCTCCCATGGCTTTCATCATCTTGAGCTTCTTGTCCGTCTCAAAGTTCATGTCAAGCATCTTGTTCCATACGAACGTGTACAGGCTGTCTCCGGAGTTCAGGGCAACAGGCATTCCGTGCGTGACGTGGAGCGTCGGCTTCCCTCTCCTGAGCACCGAGCCGTCCTCTATGTCATCGTGTATCAGCGAGAAGGCGTGGAAGCACTCTATCACCGCGGACGGAAGGAGCGCCTTTTTGTATATTTCCTCCCTTTTTGCCTTGTTCTCCTCTATCGCCTGGGCTATGGTAAGCAAAATTGCGGGCCTTATCCTTTTTCCGCCACGCATGATATACTCATTGAGCATGCCGTAAGCCTCCTTGGGCTCCTTTGGCAGAATTTCCGTTATGACCGCGTCAACGTCCTTAAGCTCCCTTTCAAAGGCCTTTCCGATGTCCATGCGTTTAGAATAACCCCTGAGCCTTTTTAACTGTTGCGCTGGCGTCCAGGGGATTTTGTGGGCCTAGAACTACTTGGCGCCGTGTTCAAGCAGGATGCTGCGTATCCCCGGCTCATTCCCGGTCCACTTCAGCAGCGTTGTTCCGTCCGGGTCCTTGGCGTTGGGGTCTGCATGGTATTTCAGCAAGAGGCGGACCATTGCGGGATCGTTGTGGAACACGGCATGGAAAAGCAGCGGCAACGAATCCCACATGATATTCGGGTTCGCGCCAAGCTCCAGCATCTTTTCGAATTTTTGGAGCTTTTCGTGCGCCAGCCTGCTGTGCGTTTTCGCATCAAGAAAATATTCCTTGAACAGGCAGAGAAACCTTTCATCCAGTTTCTCCTGCTGCCTTTGCCCGGGCTCTGAGTCGATTATCCTGTTTTTTGAAAAGAGATTTCTGGCCCTTTCAAAGAATTTCCGGCACAGGCCGGCCTTGCCCGCCTTTTCCTTTTCCATGATATATTATGGCTATACCTGTTTAAAATTCTTGGCGCGCTCATTTATATTTGAGCGCCCGCTGGTGCCCGCACTCCTTGCATGTGTAGACTATCCTCTTGTTCATCCTGTCGAACGAAACGCTGACAGTCGAAGACGGAACCCAGGGCGCGAAGCACTTTCCGCAGAATGAGAACCTCTGCTCCCTTGTCAGCCCGATGGTGAAGCGCTTGGCTATGTTGGCCGCGCGCTTCACGTAATTGCGCGAAAGCTCCCTGTCCTTTTTCCATTCCGGCATTGAGAGGCCGAGCAGTATCGCAATGCGCCCCCTGGCTATTTCGTCCTTCTGCTTTGACATTGCATCTGGAGTGGGGCGATTGTTTTTTAATTGTTCACACAAAGGGAAAGGGCATGCACATAGGCGTGTTCGTGCGCAACCTGATGCCCCAGATGCTCGGGATAAAGTCAGACGGCCCCACAGTTTTCGTTGACAACAAGGGCAACATAATAGAGGCCGTGAACATGGAAAGCGGCAAGGGGCTGGGCAGGCTTTCTTCCGACGACAGCGTCTCCATAGTCAATGTGGACGACGTGGAGGGAAGGACCGCAAGGTTCACCGAAAGGATAAAGCAGGGCCTTTCGAAGTTCGGGGAGGTTTACGCCGAGTCGGAAAGGCTTTTCATAGTGAACAGCAGGGCAGAGGACCCTGAGGGAATCCCAAAAAGCATAAGGGAGGACATTGACATCGACTGCATAATCTGCATCTCGGACAGCGCGAGGGTGATAAAGGCGGTCTGCCCGTTCGCCGACAAGGACATCATATTCAACGAAAAAGACTTCAAGGAGGGGAAGCTGGAAACGCTTGACCTGCCGGACGATGCCAAGGACAAGATAGAGTTCGCGCTTTATGACGAGGATGATGTTCTTGACTCGCTTTGCGGCAAGGTGGTCGAGATTGACGAAAAGACAAAAAAGGATGGAATCGGCAAGGTGCTTGACTCATTGGTCAGGGACGAGGGCCTCATATACCCGATATCGGGGGACATATACGTGCTTGTCATCAGGGAGGGCGCGCAGTTCATAAAGAGGGTAAGCCTGAAGCAGGACTCGAGGGAGTCGATTCTTGAGAAGATAGGCAAGGTCGCGCGCTTTGCCGAGAAAATCGGCGTTTTCATCTACAGCAGCAAGAGCGGAAAGGAAAAGAGATTGACAAAGTTCTTCAACTTCTAGCCCGTGCAGGCCGGCCCGCTGCGGCTCACCTTGCCATTTCCGGACCGTAAAAAACATGCGCTGTGCTGTAATTTTCCTTGCTGACCATATGGTCCGCGACTGCAAATGCGGCAAATTCCATGCGCTTTGAAGTGGAAACAACAGCGAAAAATGCCTCGCTGTCGTCGGTTTCGCTTCCCGGAAACAGCTTTTCGCAATGGAGCCTGAAGACAAGCAGGCTCTGCTTTTCCTTATGCGACGACGCAAAAAGGTGGATGCCCCAGGTGTATTCCTGGTTGGGCAAGCCATTCCTGGCAAGCTTGGACATCGCGCTTTCCAGCTGCCTCCGCACTACGCGGCCAAGGTCTACCTTGTCAATGGCGTCAAGCCTGAAAAGCTTCGCGTCGTCGCTTTCCAGCCTGCTGTAGTCCACGCGCCCGTTCTGGAACACGCTGGCGTGCAGGATGATTTCCGTCCTTTCAAAATGGAACTTGCCTTCGCCAGGCTTCCTGTTTTTGTTTTTGGCAAAGATGGAATGCGTAAAGGAGTCGTCGAACGGGCTTCCGCTTACGTACCTCTTTCTCATTAGCGCGACAACGACGTTGCCGAGGTTGCAGTCCTTGCCTATCCTGCAGTCAAGCTCCTGTACGAATGCCTCGCCAAGCTCCTTCCGGAACCTCTTTTTTGATATTGCTTTGCGTACGTGCGGTGCCAATTGTTTAGTTTGCATGTCGCACATGGTGGGGACAACTGTATTTAAACCTGCGCATGTTTTTAAAAAGGCGGGATGATATCTAAACCATGCTGAGCCTTCCGCTGATGCTACAGATGTTCGTGCTGATAAACCCGCTGGCGTCGTTCCCGATGCTGATTGCCGCCTTCAGGAAGAAAATGGATGCGAAAAGGATAGCGGTGATATCTGTTGTGGTCGCCTTCGCAATAGCGATGCTGATGGTTTTCATAGGGCCTATGCTGTTCACGATGTTCGGGATAGGGATAGATTCCTTCATGATTGCCGGAGGACTTATCCTGCTCCTGCTCGGTATAGACACGGTTAGGCACCCTGCGGAGTATGGGGAGGCAAGCCCGGACGAGATGGACGGGTTCATATCGCTGATAGCGACTCCGCTGTTGACGGGCCCTGCGACCATGTCGTTCATAATATTGAAGACATACGAGATGAACCAAACGGACCTTGCAATAAACGTGACTCTTACATTTGTCGCGATAGGGATACTGTTCACCCTGCTTGCCTTGGCCGTGCCAAAGGTAAATTCAAAGATAGTGAGCATAATATCCAAGATAATGGGCCTGTTCCTGACCGCGATGGGCATGGAAATGATGGTGCGCGGGATTCAGGCAATGATGCTGCTCGGCTGACTACGCCATAAAGGACGCCAACGCAAGCTCCTCGAAAAAGTATTTTTCCTTTTCAACAATTTCAAAGCCATTTAGATTTCTTGCAGTTCCCATGTATTCCTGGAACCTGCTGTTCTGCGAGCTCAGTATGATATACGCCCTGCCATCTGGATTAAGGAAGCGCGCATAGGAGCCAAGGAATGCGGATATCTGACCATCGTCTACAAAGTTGCGGTCATCCCGCGTCCTTGTGCCGTCTTTCCCGAGATAGGGGGGATTGAACGCAATCGTGTCGAATCTGCCTTTCACTTTTGAGAACATGCCGGAAACAGTGAACTCGGCGTTCGTTATGCCGTTCATTTTGGCATTGAGTCTCGCGTTTTCAACAGCAACGGGATTTATGTCAGCGCCAAGCACGCGGTTTTCCCCATTTAGCGCCGCATTCGCAAGCGCGACAAACCCGGTTCCTGTTCCCAGGTCAAGGAAGCTTCCCTTGCGGTGCATGGTGTTGCGCGCAAGCAGCAGGGTGTCCTCTGAAGGCGGATAAACGCCTTTTGCTGTCCCTATCTTCAGGCCGATGTCCAGATTCTGAGCGATTTTCTCACCTCGTCAAGGAACAGGACTGATGAAGACAGGACTATTATCATCGCCAAATCCAAAACCGGGATTGGCGAGATTCTGAAAAAGTCCGTTGAAATGATTGGCACGTAGTTTATCGCTATCTGGATGATTGCCATTGTCGCCACCATGGCGATAAGGACCTTGTTGTTTATCAGGTTTTCCCAGAAGTGCGCGGACGGGGAGCGCACCGCAAACGCATTGAACAGCTGCATGAAAACAAAGAGGTTGAACGCCATTGTCGCCGCAGCCGTTTCGCCGTATCCGAGATTGCTCTGGAACACGTGGAACGCAACCAGCGAGATGAAAACCCCGGAAAACAGGATTGTGAGCATCATCGGAACAGTTAGGAGCGTGATTGCCTTCTTCGGCTTTTCCGTCTCTAAATTCTTGCCCGGCTTCTCAAACGCCTGCGCAACCGCAGGCGGCCCGTCCATTATTATGTTTATCCAAAGCAGCTGGATCGCGCCTAGCGCAAGCGGAAGGTTCGTGATGAACGTGAAAACGGTGAGCAGTATCGCCGAAATGTTTGTCGTGAGCTGGAAGCGCACGAAATTGGATATGTTGCGCAGAATGGAGCGCCCGTATGTTATGGCGCTGAAAAGCGTGGAGAAATTGTCGTCAAGCAGCACTATGTCCGCTATTTCCTTGCTGGCGTCCGTCCCGCGGATTCCCATCGCTACGCCGACGTTTGCGCTTTTGAGCGCCGGCGCGTCGTTTATTCCGTCCCCTGTGACCGCGACAATGTGGCCCATGGCCTTCATGGCCTCAACGATTTTCAGCTTGCTGTCCGGAGTCGCCCTTGCTATGACCCTGTGCAGCATAACCTTGTTGTAAAGCTCCTCCATCGTCAATCCTTCAAGGCTCTCCCAGCTTATGGGCTCCTCGTGCTGCCCAATGACGCCCGCGTCCCTTGCTATGGCCCTTGCGGTGTACTTGTTGTCCCCTGTGATCATTATGACTGTTATGCCGGCATTCCTCATCTTCTTTATGGTTTTGGCAACGCCCTCCCTTGGCGGGTCCCTGAACAGCATGAGCGCGCTGAAAATCCACGGGCCCCTCCATTCCGAGAACGCGAGCGCCACTGCCCTGAAGCCTTCCTTGGAGAATTCGTTCACCGCCTCGGACAGTTCCTCCTTCATGTCCTCGTCCAGCTCCGTTATCCCGTCGTCCGTCTCCATGCGCGAGCACGCCTTTATCACCACTTCCGGGGCGCCTTTCATCACCCTTTGGCCATTGCGCTCGGCGACCATTCTCTTTGAATTGGATGAGAACGGCTCCACTATTTTCCCGTCCCTGGCCAGTATGCCGATTGACTGCGCGGCGTTGACAACCTCCACGTCAAGCTCGTCGCCATACATCTCGCCCTCAAAGCTGGTGACGTGCGTGCACACCACCGCCTTCGACAGAACGTCTTTCCACTCTTTCTTTTCCAGCATCCTGAAAGGGATGAATATCCCGCCAAGCGCAAACTTGCCCTCTGTTATGGTCCCTGTCTTGTCTGTTGCTATGACGTCGATTGAGCCTATCGTCTCTATGGATGAAAGCCTCTTCACGACCGCCTTTGATTTCGCCATCTCCTTCACGCCGAGCGCAAGCATGATGACAAGCGTGGTCGGAAGGCCCTCCGGTATCGCCGCAACCGCGAGCGCGACCGAGAATATGAACAGCTGCGCCATGTCCCTTCCGTTTATTGCCCCGAAAATGAGAAGGCCCAAAATTATCAGCGTGGACACTATGCTTATCTTCTTGCCAAGGTCCTCCACCCTGAGCGAAAGCGTGGACTGGCCCTTCTCTATTATATTGAGGCTTCCGGCTATCTTGCCGAATTCTGACGACATTCCGGTCCTTGTTGCCATGGCCTTGCATATGCCGCTCGCGATGCTTGTTCCGGAGAACAGCATGGACTTTTGCCTGTGGACGGGAAGCTCTAGATGGATTATGGACGACTCCACCTTTTCAACAGGAAGGGATTCCCCCGTAAGCACGGACTCGTTCGCGGTCACGCCCTTTGACTCTATGATTATGCAGTCTGCTGGGACTATCTGCCCTGATTCAAGTATTAATATGTCGCCAGGCACGATGCTCTCGCTGTCCAATACAACCTTTCTGCCGTTCCTTATGGCTATGACCTTCCTTTCCCTGTATTTCAGGAGCTGCTCCATGGCGTCGTCCGCCCTGTGCTCAAGGAACGAGCTGAACAGCACGGACATCATTATTGCAGCGAAAATGGCAACGCTTTCCATGTAGTGCTGCAGCATTATGCTTATCATTGTTGCAAAAAACAGGAGCAGTATCAGGCTGTTTGACGCCTGCGCCACCATTATGTCAATGAATGAGCGCCTTTTTTTCCTGGCAAATGCGTTCGGCCCGCATTTTTTCAGTTTCGCCTCCGCGGCGCTGTCCGAAAGCCCTTTTGAGACGCTGGAGCCGTGCTCCTTTATCATGTCCAATGTCCTTGCCGGTTGCATCTGTTTCACGTGTGATGGTGGTTTGCGCCGCACCATTAAAAAATGTTGCCGGTTGCTTAATTAAATCGTTTCAACATATAACATTACGGAAAACCACAGAAAAATAAGGATATAAGGCGACCACTACATTTTTAAATCTTATAATATCTAATGGGTATCACAAGGTGAATATTATGGCGAGGTACATGCTTGCAAGGCAACTCTCAGGGAAGAAGGTAATTTCCAACGAAGGCGAGGATTTGGGTAGGGTCGTTGACGTAGCAGTGAACGAAATCAGCGGCGCAATGGAGTATATGATACTTGACCCGAACCACGACAGCTCGACTGTTTTGAAGCTCAAGAAGGTAAACGCAAAGGCGTACCTGCCGTTTGAGACAGTCATGGCAATTGCCGACTATGTGATTATTGACAAGAGGCACCTCAACGAATGATTTGCGGCGTTGACGAAGCCGGAAGGGGTGCCCTGATCGGGCCCCTGGTAATTTCTTTTGTCTGTTTTGATTCTCTTTCTCTTAAAACAATAAGCGAAATCGTGACAAAGGACTCCAAGCAGCTCACGCCCGGCCAAAGGGAGGCGCTTTTCCCGAAGATAGAGGCGCTTGCCGCCAGCATAGAGACGCACAAGATATCCCCGCGCCAGGTGGACGCGGAAAACATAAACAAGATGGAAAGCAGGACCATATCCGATTTTGTGGGAAGGAAAAAGCCGGACGAGATGTATGTTGACCTGTTCGAGCATGACGGGACAAAGATGACGAACGCGCTCAAGGCAAAGGGGGCCAGGAAAGTGGTTGCTGAGCACAAGGCGGACGAGAATTATTCTGTTGTGGCTTGCGCAAGCATCATCGCAAAGGTGACAAGGGACGCGGAAATAAAGAAGCTGCACGAGAAATTCGGTTTTTTCGGGAGCGGATACCCCTCCGACGAGAGGACGATAGAGTTTGTCAAGAACCCCGAAAACTACGCGAAAATAGAGCCTTTTGTCAGGAAGAAATGGGCCACGCTGAAAAATTTGGGCATTGCGCCAAAGGCCTTAAAGCAGAAGAAGCTTTGACGGAAGCAATAAACATTTAAACACGTATTATAACTATATTGCCATGCAAAAAACAAGGGAGAACACAAGGACTGTAAAAAAGCCCGATGTCCGGAAATTCAAGCCCGAGTCTTCAGGGAAAGACGACTTTATTTTTGAAAAAATCATGAGGGACTTGAGAAAGGACAATATGGTCAGGCACGCAGGAAGATCCGGGGTATTGAGGCCTTGCATTCCGGATTTGATAAGGAAGCTGAATGATTTGAAATATATAGGAGGGCCGCTCTTCGTCCCGGACTGGATCACTCCGCTGTACATAGCCAATTGCATGGAAAATGGGACATTCCAGGATGAATGGGTGCCGAAAAGAGGGGACTGGTACCTTGATTCAGACCTTTGCTCATTAAGGAAGATAGGAAGCAGGAAGGAATACGACAAAGTGTATGCGCCTCCTCCAATAGACAACTGGGAAAAGGCAAGGACAAAGAACGGAAGGTGGCATTGGCACTTTTACCTGCCCAGGCCCCAATTCTATCTGTGCATGTGCCCAAGGGAATTGACCATGGACGAAATGCGGCACATCTCCATCGGCGTCAAGTGCAACATAAGCTTTGTCGGCAAGGTCCTAAACGAAGACAGGTGGGACTACAACATTGACGGAACAGTGCTTACTGCCAAGGACAAGGAAGTCGTAAAGGCGTACGGCCTGATAATAACCAACGACCTGTGAGAGACACCATGGGTTCCATGAAGCGGGTTCATTCCCAGATGCTCGCGCAGTCCGAAGCCAGGTTTTTCCAGAGGATTTTCCACGCGTGCGATTTCCAGAGGTTTGAGAAGCGCGTAAGGTTCAATTTCATTGACGTCATGTGCGATTCCGGCAGGCTCGGCCTCGGCGTTGCGGAAAAATTGCTGAAGGACATGCCTGGGCTCGCAGCCTGCACCGCGTTCTATTTCAACGACATCGACACAAAGGCGCTGGTGAAGCTGCCAAGGGAGCTCGCCATCGAGGGCGACGTCTGCTGGCTGGGCGGCTCCTTCCCCCGGCAGTTCGACATCGCGGCCAGCCGCTATGGCTTCAGCAATCTGCGCAAAGGGATGCTGGCGTCCGCGCTGGGCTCGCTGTATGGCGCGATTCTGCCAGGCGGAAGGCTTGTCATCGCTGACATTGCAGCCCTAACTCCGAAGGGCCGGGATGGCTGGCAGGAGGTCTACGACAGGAACCTGGAGCTGTTCGTGGCCTTCGGAAACCACAAAGACGATTATGCCCCGCTGGCCGAAGAGCTGAGGGCTGCCTTTTATGAAGCAGGCTTCAGCAACGTAACCGTGGACTCCGGGGAAAGGCGCATGCTGAGCACCATCGAACTGGATGGCAGGCTCAGGCATGGGGCGCCAATGCTCCGGCAGATGAGGAGCACCATAGAGGACGTCTGCCGCAAAAACCCGGCATTCAAGGACGAGTTCAAGGTTTCCCTCGACGGCCCGAATGCCGTGCTCCAAATCCCGCGCATAATCGTCTCAGCGGACAGGTGAGACGGCATCTGGCATCCAGAATCAGCGGGACAGGGCTCACTCAAAAGAACAGGGAGATTCTCCTGGCATACGGCCTGACAATAGCAGACGACCTGTAAAAACCGGCTATCCTGCTGACGAGAGGACCTTGGGATTGGGTCAAAGAACATCAGGCAGAAGAAATTATAGCAATATTAATGTTTAGACTTGTCCCATTTGACCTTTAAATAGTTAATAAATGCGGATGCAGTGACTAACATAAAACGTGCATCTTCAATATCTAACAACGGTTTTTCTCCAGGCTTAAGACTATGACGTATACCCTGTTTATTACAAGAATATGCATAAATGCTTGTGAATCCTGATATTAACTTTGGGTCTATTTCAACTTTTTTTTGTTTTTCTATATTTTTTAAAGCTTCGCCTAAAGTTGCTTGTTTGTTATCACATATCAACTTGCACATTGATTCAATAGCTTTTA
>JBGQMB010000005.1:0-33612 GCA_041500405.1 Candidatus Micrarchaeia archaeon
AGTTCTATGTGAGTTATGACCCCATTAGCAAACAGAGCGTGACGAAAGTGTATAAGGGCAACGTCACTGTGGCAGGCGCATCTGGCTCAATTGAACTTGCTGCCAGTGAACAGGTCACAACCACGCAATCCGGCAACGGCGCAGTTATGGAGTTCGACCCTTCGGAGGATGACACCCCGTTCGGCGGAGGGGCGGCGTGCTGCGCGCCGGCGGCCATTGTGATGGCAATTACATTGATTGGGGCGGCAACGCGCAGGAACAGGTAATGTTTTAATACCGTTTTCGCAACGTTTCGGTTATATGAAACAGGGCAAGGCAAGCGAAAGGCAGAAGCAGAACCTCAAAAACGCCATTTATCAGGGAATGGGCTATTTCGCAACGTACGGGTTTGGCGAGCTCTACGTGCCGGCATATGCGGTGTTGAGGGGCGCGACCGAGCAGTTCATAGGCCTTTTGGCGTCTGTCCCGCTTGCGCTGGGGATGATGCTACAGGTCTTTTCGCCGTCCATAATGAGGAAACTCAGGGAAAGGAAGGCCCTTGTCACGGCGTTTTCCCTTATCGGGGCGCTGTCCTGGGTCTTCATGCTTGGAACGGCCTTCATTGTCCCAGAGGCTGCGCTTCCGCTCCTTTTGATTTTCTTCAGCGTCTATTATATAGTGGGCATGGCCGAAGGCACGCTGTGGAACAGCTGGGCGGCGGACCTTGTGCCAAAATCCATCCGCGGGACGTATTTCGGGCAAAGGAACGCGTGGATGCAGATAGCCATGGTCGTCTCCACGCTGATTGCCGGCATCATCCTGGACTGGTTCAGGGACGGGACGGTTATTCTTGGGTTCTGCGCGCTTTTCGCATTGGCGTTCATGTGCAAGATGGCTTCCTGGCATTTCCTTTCAAAGATAGACGACCCGCATTACGAGCACAGCAAGACCCTGTCGCAGCATCCCTTTGATTTCTTGAAAAGTGGAAACCCGGAGCTCAAGCACCTTATAGTGCTTTACGGCGCGTTCATATTCACTGTGCAGCTGATGTCGCCGTTCTTTGTCGTATACATGCTTAGGGACCTTGGGTTCAGCTACCTGGAGTTCATGGCAGTGACGCTGGCATCGCAGGTCGCGACGGTGTTCGCGTCGCCGTACTGGGGCCGCGTGAGCACGGCGCACAGCAACAAGACCGTGCTGTCAATCTGCCTGCTCATGACATCCGTTGTGCCGGTTTACTGGTTTTTCCTGACGTCATTCTGGCAGCTTGCGCTTTTCGAGATAATGAGCGGCGTGGCATGGGCCGGAATAAACCTCTGCCTGTTCAACCACATACTTGCCAAGAGCAAGTCCGAGGATGTGTCAAGCAATTGGTCGAACAGGATTTTCTTTGCAGGCATAGGCCTGCTCCTCGGCCCAAACGTTGGCGCGATTGTGCTTGCCTTGCTGAGCGGGATAATCCTGTTTTCAATGGACTCGATGCACGTGCTGATGCTGCTTTCGGCTGCAGGCAGGCTTGCAATGGCATTGGCCATAATATTGGCAATAAAGGAGGCGTCGCTTCTGCTGGACAGCAAAAGAAGGGCGCTGCTTGTTGACCTTGCGCTGGCAAACCCTGCAAAGGAGTTCATGGTGGGCACGCTCGGCGTTGCGGCAATGGCAGCATCTTTGGCAAAGGGCGGAGTGCGCAGTGTTATCCATTCGTCGAAGAAGACGCTTGGCGCAATAAGGAAGAGATAGCCCGGGCATATCGATTAAAAACCCTTTTGTGTAATATTATGAATGTGAATGGAAATATTGACAGGAAGATGCAGACAAACGGCGCAGCGGCAGGGGCTTTCGGCAATGCCGTGAGCGGACAAGGGCCTTTGGAAAATGCAAAAGGCAACAGGGCCGCGCTTGCGCGCTATATACGGCTATATTATGAAGAAAGGCCCAACATACTGAATGTTTTGGCCATCGAGCAATTGCTCGCCAATGTTTCTGGGATTGAAGGCATGGCAAGCCGCGCGTTCGTGATGGTTCCGTTGGACAACCTGAACCCTTGGGCCGTTGAGCTCGCCTGCGGCATTGGCAAGGCGCCAAAAGAGCCCCTTTTCTCGAACACTAAGGTCATCTTATTTCTCCAGGGGGAGGAGGCCCGCGCGATAGTCGGCATAGTCTCCAGCCCGGAATCCATAGGGGAGTTCGACTATATCAAGCTATGCGCATTCGCGGCCCCGATAAGCCCTGCAAGGGGCAGGATATTTGTTAATATCGCCCACAGCCACGGGATAAAGCTGAAAATGCACGAGATGATAGGGAGCGGCTGGACCGCATTCTCACCAGGATGAATCAGGCCTTTCTTGATATCCATTTTGCAAATGCGGCCAACGCCTTTCCCCTGTCGGAAATGGCATTCTTTTTCCTGTTTTCTTTGTCATCCATCTCTGCAACTGTCTTGGAAAATCCGTCAGGGACGAAAATGGGGCCATAGCCGTAGCCTTCATTTCCCCTTCCCCTTGCGGATTCAGCAATCTTCCCGTTCACAATGCCGTCAAAAACCTTTACGCCGTTTTCGTCAGCATAGGCGATCGAACACTTGAAAAAAGCCTTCCTGCTGCTTTTTCCCTTCAATAGATTGAGTATGCCGGCGCATCCTATCCTTTTGTAAACAAACGCGGAATAGGACCCAGGAAATCCGTTCAGCGCATCAACGAAAAGCCCGCTGTCGTCAAGGAAAAGCGGTTTTTTGACAGCGAGGTAAAGCCGCTCAGCGCTCTTGCGCGCTATTTCGGACGTGTCCTCCCCGCGCGGCTCATCATACTCAACCTCAAGATGTTCTATCTCAACCCCTTTCTGGCCAAGGATTTGCCTCGCATCCGCCAGCTTTTTCCTGTTGTGCGTGGCGAAAAGGAGTTTCATATTATCCTCTTTGAAACTTCGGAGGAATTTATCCTTTCCTGCTTCATGCTTTCCCTGTCGCGGAGCGTGACAGTGCCTGAGCCAAGGACCTCATAGTCGACCGTTATTGAAACGGGTATGCCCATCTCGTCAGCGCGGGCGTACCTCCTGCCTATGCTCCCTGTATCGCTGTAGAACACGGAACATCCTTTTGACGTCAATGCGTCCATGATTTCCTTTGCCTTTGCGTCCAATCCGTCCCTTCTTTCAAGCGGGAAAACGGCGACGTTGTACGGCGATATTTCCCTGCTTATGCTGAGCCACTCGTTCTCC
Source organism: Candidatus Micrarchaeia archaeon (assembly GCA_041500405.1). Taxonomy (GTDB): domain Archaea; phylum Micrarchaeota; class Micrarchaeia; order Anstonellales; family J096; genus JAPLWW01. Next base: position 3,196 of record JBGQMB010000005.1, read on the forward strand.
CTTTGTTTTGAAGGTTCCCTGTATCCGTGGTCTATTATGCAGTAGAACAGCCTATCCAAGCCTATGGACGATTCAACGCAGTTCGGTATGACGTTTCCCTTCTCTGTTTGGAGCGTAAGGTTCTTTCCGGAAAACTTCTGGTGCCTTCCAAGGTCGTAGTCTGCCCTGTGCGCGTTGCTCATCACTTCAAGTATTCCGGCCTCTGTCTCAATCTCAACGTCGATGCTTACCTTTGAGTAGTGCGCCTTCTCGTCGTCCCTCAGATGCCTGAACCTCACCTTTGACATGTCAACGCCGGTCCTTTCCAAAATTTCCATGTCCATGCCAAGCAGCGAACCCAACGGCTTGTTTATCTTTCCGTCCTCAAAAAGCTTGCCTATCTTTATTTTTTTCAGCGTCTTCCCGTCCTGCGACATGAACGGTATTGCCTTGTCCTTGTATCTTTCGTAAATGTTGCAGTTGAAGTTGTTCGGGTCCACGAAATACTCAAGCTCAAGCTGGGAAAACTCCCTTAGCCTCAAAAGGCCCTGCCTTGGGCTTATTTCGTTCCTGAAGACCTTGCCAAGCTGGCCTATGCCGAACGGAAGCTTCAGGCCAAGCGTCTTTGCGTTCCTTATCGTTGACGTGTAGATGCCCTGCGCGGTCTCTGGCCTCAAATATCCGGCCATTCCGCCGTAGCCTATCGTTGTGCTGAACATGAGATTGACTTTCCTGAACTTTCCAAGGTCGCCTCCGCAAACCGGGCACTTGAGCTTGTGCTGGTTGTGGATGCTTTCGATGGTCTCCATCCTTCCGTCCCAGGGGATGCCGAGTTTCTCTTCAATGAGCTTGTCCACCCTTATCACGGAATGGCATTTCAGGCATTCTCCCGCAGGGTCCGTGAACTCGTCAACGTGGCCAGAGGCTTTGTACATTATTTCCGGCCCCACTATCGTGGACTCGACCTCGTGGAATCCGGGCCTGTCTATGAAGACATTCCTCCACATCTCCACTATCCTTCTCTTTATCCTTGCGCCTATCGGCCCGTAGTCGTAGAAGCCGGCGATGTTCTCGTAAATCTCGTTGCTCGGGTAAAAGTATCCCTTCTTGAAGCAGAAGTTGAGTATTGCCTCGTATTTGCCCATGAAAACACCTTTGGCATCATGGCTTTTAAACAATTGTGCATCCGGTTTTCATTTTATACATCTTGCCACAAGGATACACTATTTAAAAACCTTATTATAGATATATTATATCAGTATGGCGCACATTGACTTTAAAAAAGCTTTTATATACAGTGCTATTGTTGCAGGACTGGCATCCAGCCCTGCCTACGCGAAGTACAAGGCAGTCGGTGAAAATATGGGAGATCAAACTGTTGTGGCGGGAACAACCCAGGTCATTGATTATAAGAAGGGAGCGAATTTCCTTTTCGGCAAATACGGCACTTTTGGAAAACTTACACTGAAGGACTATCTCGATTTCATAAAGGCGTTCAAGATAGACAGGGATGAGACATTCAGGGAAAATTTAGGCATAAAAACCGACAAGGACAGAAAGAATGTGCTTGCCATGCCGGCCCTGACGAAACAGGAGTTCGCGAGGCAGGAAATGACGACGACCGGAAAGGTCGTCCCGAAAAAGACGCTTGCTGGAATATCTGAAGGCGAAAAGGACTGGACTGTGGAATATTACCCTGCCGCCGGGCTGGCATCAGCGTCAGTCACGCTCAGGTCTGTGTATGACAAAGCAGCGACCCTTTCGGCAGATGCATATAGCGCGCTGAGGGATTATGCCAACACGGCCAACGAATCCGGCGTTGCAAGCGATGCCGAGAAAAAGACCGTAGCCGTGACTGCAGTCATGCTTTACGGCGTAGACCAGTCATTGGTGCCGCAATATTTCGCTGCGGCAGAAAACCTAGCAGGGCTTTGCAGGAACCAGCCAAACGAATACAGAAAAGTAATGGACCGGCTGGCAGCCATGATAGACGCCAAGACTTCCGCAATCTATTCCAAAAACGTAGAGGCACAATTGCCCATACAAAAAACCTCGAGAAACATTTCCAATGCGCTTGGCGAAATATTCAGGCTTGGCGCAGAGGACATGTACAGGCTCAACAGGCTTAGCCTCATGGATAGGAATGTATATATAAACAACTATCCTCCTTACGAGATACGCCAGAAGGTATCCGGCTGGCAGCAAAACCTGCTTGAAGGCAGGATGGAATCCTGGCAAAGGTTCCAGCCGATATATCCGTTTCCGACTAGGATTTATCTGCCTATAGCCGGTTCTATGCCAAAAAGCGCAATAGGTGTCGATATAAGAGGCGGGGGAGGCATGCAATATGCCAACATTTGGAATTATTGGTCCCAATCCTGGGCAGGAAATGTGGGGACGTCAATCATAAACTACGTTTCCCCATCGCACCGCGTCAGCGGGGCTCATGGCAACCTGCCTGTAACGCTGATTTCCCCAATGGGAATATCCGGCCTTGTTGACAAAATACGCGCAGCATTCGTGGAAACCGAGGCGCCATCGTATGGCTTGAAAGCCGTGGGCGCGGGCTTGTACAGCACAGGCAGCAAAGAAACCGGGGCTGGGGGCGTTGCTTCATACGCCACCAAAAGCGGAGGCCTGGCCGGAGGATTCAATGTGTCACCGGAAAATGAGCTTGATTTTGCGGGCCTGAACATGGTTGCGATACCGCTGGTTCCTGGCAAGGCCGCGGAGACAGTTGACCTGAAAACAGCCATTTCCTCGTATGATTCCGGTTCCAGCGCCCTGAAAGGGAGCATCAAGGCGGCATGGAAATCGGCATACAAGCAAAGCAATGAGCCGACTGACAAGATGGTAGAAGATGCCATGGAACGCACTTACTACAACCAGAAAAACAGTCCTGCAGACATGGCTTTCTGGAAAGGCATAAATAAGGTCGTGAAAGGCCCTGTGCTTGCTGAGAATCCGGTACGCGCGGCAATAGAAGATTTCACAGTGGGCTGGGAAAAGACGGCGTATGAAACAAAAGAGGCGCTGCTTCAGTCCATCAGCGCAATCTACGGCAAGAACCCTAAGAATATCATACTCTTGGCAAGCAGCTCAGCCAACGAAACCAACCAATGGGCGGCTGGCAGGGCATACTTGATAACAAAGGATGCGCAGGTGTTTGAGCTGGCGGCTGGCTCAAGCTCGTTCAACAAAATGCTCAATTACATAGCAGGATACGGCAGCGACGAGGCTTTGCTTCCCAAAACATATGCCTGGAATGTGGAAAACCAGCTAAAGAAAGGCGGGGCCGTCATTGCCTTGGACCTTGGCACCGTTCCGATCCTGTTCCAATTCCAAGACTATCCTGGAGTTGGCAGCAACAGCAAGCTTGTGACATGGACAGCTGCGGGCGGGACAACGCGCGCTAAAAAGGGCGGCGAAACGGAGATTCACGAAATTTCGCTTCCAGGAACGCTGTATAATATAGGAAGCAGGGGCGAGGTCACGAGCCAGCACGCCAACTATGCATTAAGGCACTTTGAAGACAAGAAAAGGTGGGAATTTGACGCCGGAATCACTGCCGGCAAAAGCACGCTTGGGCTGGAAAGGAAGGCATTCCAAGGCACAGGGTTCCTCATGAAGTGGGAACAGGGCGACATGGACAAGAGGGCGAGCATTTTGCAGCGCGGCTTCGGGCTCAGCATGCAAAGGCTTGGGGGACAAGCGCTGCAGCTTGCGGACAATTTTGCTGAAGACGTGAACAGCCTTTACCGCATATCAGGAACGCTGTATGGCTCAAAGTCGCCTGCCGGAAGCGACATGATAGTCGGCGGGCTTCTTCACGTTGTGGAACAGCTTAGGGGAGAGGTGGGCAACGACCGCTATGACGCGACACTTTTCAGGTTTGTTGGATTCTTAAGGGGTCTTAAGAACTGCGGAATGCTTGACGTCACGCGCTCATCCTGGATAGACAGGATGCTCGGCGACTTTGACGATATGCGCAGAAGTTCCGGGCAAAATCCGTATGCCACAGAAGCCCTTATGGACGAGTTCCAGAGAAAATACCTTGGAAATGTAAGGGCACTTATAGACAACTATTATCTGGGAGTCCAGCTGGACAGCGACTTTTCGGTCGAGTTCAGCATGCAGGCAAAAGAGAGCAGGGGTGACGACTGGACCGGCCAGATGGTTGAACGCGGGGCAGGGCGCATGCTGTACACATGGGACGGCGGTTTCGTTCGCGGCTACTGCCAGATGCCGATGCTTGATTATTTGTCTCCTATAGAAGGCCTAGTTGGAGCTGGAGCCGGATTCGACCTGTTCAAATCCGTCTGGCTTCCGCGTCTTGCGGCCGATGCAGGGGTCGTAACTGTCTCGGAAAAGCAGAGAGTGAGTGGTTTCGTCCAGGCCGGAGCGGAGGTTTACTCAGACATACTGGAGGATGCGGCCGCGTATAGGCGCCTTGTTTCGGATGAAACGCTGGCTTTGGAGGGCAAGTTCTCTGAGATACCAAAGAAAGCGCGCGAGGAGATTCTTGGCAATTTGAAGAATATCACAAAGGGAAAGAAGGCCGACCAGGAAATGAAGGACGCCATTTTCATTATTGAAATGGGTAAGGACGCAAAGGACGTTTCTTCAGTCCCGAAAGAGGTGAACAGGGCAGTAAAGGCCTGGTTTGCTGACGAAAAAGCAGAACTCCAGAAAAAATTCAACGGCCACACCCGCGTTTATGCAGGGGCAAGCCTTTATGGGCTTGGCCACGGCCAGTTCTACGGGGACATTGGGGCATTCGTTGAATATGCAGACCGCCTTAAGGCATATGTAATTGTCGCTCCTAGAAAGGAGGTTTCGGTGTATTTGGGCGCGGACTACGACTTTGACAGATCCCTTTCATTGGGCGTGATTGCCGGAGCCAGCCCAAAGGGGCTTAGCGGGGGCTTATCGTTCTCGGTGCCAGTGACAATAGCAGGCCACGAGGGCATTTTGAGGGCATACGGAGTCAGGACGACGCTTGGGGTCTTGCCGTATTCGCCGCCGTTCTCGTTTGCATACGAGTATTCAACCAGAAACGACTGGGTCTATGGGCTAGTGTGGACATGGGGGTTGAACCCGTTGAAGCCTACGCAAACACGTGAAAAACAGCAAAGGTTCGGCAGGTGAACGCGCACAACGCAAGATTATTAAACAGTGCCCGATAGAGGGTATACCATGAAATTCGAACTGATGGATGTGCTGTTTGTTGAAGCGAAAAAGGCGTCTGAACGCCCTCCTCAAAACATAGACTCCAAGATAGATATCAGGAATGTCGAAATAAGTGCGGGCAACCTTGTGATTGATTTTGTGTACTCGGCGGATTATATCACTGATGGCGGTTATATCAGGATAGGCGGCAGGGCGCTGTTCAGCGGCTCCGACACAAAGGCCGCGCTCGATAGCTGGAAAAAGACAAAAAGGATAGACGGCAAAGCTGGGAGCGACATAGTCAACGCAATCAACTACGGCTCTTCCCTCAATTCCGTATTTGTTGCGCGCGTGCTCAACATGGTGCCGCCGCTTGCGCCCCCGACAATAGAGCTCAAGAAGTGAGATTTGGATTTTGTAACCATGGCCATGCATTTCCGTTCCGCGTTTCTGTGTGCCGCAACGGCGCTGTGCGTAGCCGGTGCGCCGAATGCGGCCAGGCTTGAGCAATTCAAGGGCGCATCTGAAACGGGCAAGACAGCATGGGCCGCAGAGATTCTATCGTTGAAAGAAACCAAGAAGAGCATAAGGCCGGAAATGGGCCTGTGGCTTGTTCCAAAGGGATATTCCTACTCCACAGCAACAGGGGGAATCCAAAGGTCTAGATTTGATGAAGTGGAAACCATCCTCATAACCATAAACAGGATAAAGGAATTCGTTGAGGACCTAAAATTTGGCGGCTCCATAAAATCCAGGGAAACGGGAAAATGGTCCATATCCCTGAATGTCGGGATAGAAAAACGGAACGCAATCCTTTTCAGGTCTGTCATAATGGGCGAGCAGTATGTGCCGTTCACCAAGCTTATTTCAGGCGTCCTTTTCTCGCCAAGGTTTGACGCTAACATTAAAGTGTATTTCTGAGCTATCCCTTGACTACGCCGAGCGGCCTTAGCTTCGCCACAATCCTGCTTATGCCGGCCAATTCAACGGACTTGACTATTTCGTCAATGTCCTTGTACGCGCCCGGCGCCTCCTCGGATGCCGCGGTCCTGGAATCTGACTTGAAGTAGATGTCATTTTTCGCAAGCTGCTTGACAACATTGTCGCTATTGAATTCCCTTATTGCGGCATGCCTGCTCAGCGCCCTTCCTGCGCCATGGCACGTTGAGCCAAAGCTCACGTCAAGGCCCTTCTGCTCCCCGACCAAAACATAGCTTGCCGTTCCCATGGAGCCAGGTATTATGACAGGCTGGCCTGTTTTCCTGTACGCTGCCGGCAATTCCTCCCTTCCTGCAGGGAACGCCCTTGTCGCGCCTTTCCTATGGACAAGAACATTTGACTTTTTTCCATTGACATTGTGCTCCTCGTATTTCGCGATGTTGTGCGCAACGTCGTAAAGAAGCTCAAGCTCCGCATCCTTGAAAACCTTGCTGAATGCGGCCCTTACATTGTGGGTTATCATCTGCCTGTTGACAAAAGCGAAGTTGACTGCGCATTTCATTGCTGAAATGTAATTGTCCGCAATATCGGTTCCCAGTTTCGCGTATGCCAGCTCCGGGTCCGGAATTCCCTCTGGCAGCCCTTCCTTCATTATCGCATTTATGTAATCGGAAGCTATCTGATGGCCGTATCCCCTTGAGCCTGTATGCACCATCATCACTACCTGGTTCTCGAAAAGCCCGAAGCTTTTCGCTATCTCCGGGTATATTATTTTTTCCACATACTGGATTTCAAGGAAGTGATTTCCTGCGCCAAGCGTTCCGACCTGCCTTCTTCCCCTTGCCTTCGCAGTTGCGCTTATTTTTGAAACGTCCGCTCCGTCCATCCTTCCGTACTCCTCTATGCAGCCCTTCTCCTTTTTGTCGGCGTATCCCTTCTCTATTGCCCAGTCCACGCCAAGCTCCGCAAGAGAATCCAGCTCGTTAACAGACATCCTGTCCCTGCTCTCGCTTCCAACTCCGCTTGGCACTTCCCTGAAAATTGACTCAACGATGTCGCGCTTCTTTGCCTCAATATCTTCCTTCTGCATCTCCGTCTTGAGAAGGCGGACCCCGCAGTTTGATACCAATATTCCGTTTCCTATAAACCGATGTATCCTCTCTATGCCAAAATCATATACCCGTCCGGAATATTTCTTTATGCCAATATCAAGAATTATATCCTCAAATGCGCCATATCTTTTGTATATCTCTTTTTGATATTTTTCGAATTCATTAAAGCTTTGAACATTTAATGGCGCTCTTGGAGAAACGTTTTCATAATATGCCCTTTCTACGAATCTGGGATTTGCCCATTTTGAAGCAAGCTTCTTTTGGGCATTTTTCAGGCTAATTCCGGCTTTTTTATATTCTTGTGCTTTTTTTCTTATTTCTTCCCTTTTTTGCCGATGCAGCCTCTTCATTCTTATGTAAAGAACAGCCGCAAGCGCTTTGAGCATCCTTTCCTTATTATACTCAAAACCTATTCTTGAATAAACTTTTTCTATATTTTTTTCGCTGCTGTCGAGCATAATCCTTAGTCTGATTTTTGATCTTATCTGTTCAACAAAGCTTACTTTTTTCGTTTTGATCCCAAACTCATCAAGCATTTTCGAGATGCTATTAAAAAATTGCCTAAGGTTTCCTTCTCTGGATTTTATCTTGTTTTGGCTGATTTGCGGCATATAAAACCCAGTTTTACTTGAAGTTTTTGGGGACGACATTTCTGCGCCAAAAAATGCGGCAAGATACAGCCTTTTTATCCACAGCGGCGCTTTCATTATCCATTGGGGCACTTTAATATCCTTGTTTGTTTTTACTCCTTCCACACAGCCCAATTCCAGCATTTTTTCAGCAAACTCTTTGGAATATACCACAAGTTCGGATGCTGTTGATACAAATTTTTTTCCGCGTATGCTGTGTTTTCTGGTTCTTTCAAATATAGTTCCATGATATCCTAGCTTTTTTATATCCTTTAATATATCCTCAAGGTCATTCCTGTATTTGCTATAAAACGAGACTCTTCTTTTGCCATTGTTTGAGGATATGCTGCCGTCACCTGTGTTATATCCTATAAGTTTAGCGTAAATTGCCAAGTCATTCTCATTTTTGCAGTATTTCCTGTAAGGCGCCCCTTCAAAAGGATAGGACAATACTAGATCATTCCTTTTCAAATTTTTAGGCAGCTTCTTTCCATTTTTTGTGATAATCGGGTGATCCGGAGTGACTTCTATCTCTCCAGCCATCGTCATTATTTTGTATATCTTTCCAGAATATCTTTTATGCATGAAATGCGTCGCTTTTCCGCATTCCTTTCCGCTATTTATTCTTATATTTCCACCAAACAACAAAACCCCATTTTTTTCATGTTTTTTTGAAAAGCAGGGTTCATAATCTTCAATCTTCCTATAATATCCGTATTCGCTTATTATTCTTGTTTTTGAGACTAAGCAGTTAATGTCGTAGCCTACGCCGCCAGGCGAAACAATGCCTTCCTCCTTGTCAAAGGCGGCGACTCCGCCGATGGGGAAGCCGTAGCCCTCGTGGCCGTCGGGCATCAAAACGGCGTTCTTCACAATGCCCGGAAGCGATGCCATGTTCCTTAGCTGGCCGATTGTCCTGTCCTTGCTCATAGCGTCAACTAGCGGCTTTGTCCCTATTATTAATGCAGGCACCCTCATTATGCCTTCCTTTTCCATGAGCCATGTCGCGTTGCCAATGTCCTTGAACTTGGGCATGAAAACGTTTGGGTCATTGGCTTTTAAAAATAAGCCACTCAGTCGTAGCTATAATCCATCGGCACTTCCAGGATGAAATTCTTGAAATAGGGAAGCTCCTTTCCGATATCTAGGACCGCTTCGCCGGCTACTTCCATGCCCTTGAGTTTGCTCTTGATTTTTATGAACTTGTCAATGCTTCTCCTTTGTTTATATTCATAGCATAAGAAATACAGCCGCCTTGCCATTGCCCTGGCGATTTTTTCCTTTACAGTGGGTTTCTTGTGCTCTTCCCTGTCGGCCTTGTCATCAGTGTCGCGCTCCTCTTTCCATATCTTTTCAAGCAAGGACTGCTGCAGGCTTTTGGTATAGCTGTTCAATGGGATTGATGCAATGAAACCCGCAAGGGTATAGATTGCGTTGTCCCTTTCCTGCACGCTATCTCCAGACCCGATAAACCCCCACATACTACCGTACTTTTTGATTTCCGGAAGAATGCTTTTCCCTTCCAAAAAGTCTTTGATGGGATCACTAAGCGAACTGGAGTGGTATCCACTGAACCCAATCCCAAATGGCCTTGCGAAGTCGCTGAACGACTCTTTTCCAGGCCCGTCGTCCATCATCAGTTCATGGCTCATTATAAACCCGCCCGCAACGTACATGTCAACCTCAATCTGGTGCGATTCCGCATAAAGAATTGGGAACTTTCCTGTTTTTTCATGGAATTTCTGGCTTGCCGTCTCGCATGTCTCAAGGAAATGCCGCGAATATTTCGTCACCGGGTATGTCATAACCTGCGAAAGCTTTTCCTTGATTTTCCAGAGCTCCCATTCCGCATAGCTGTCAAGGAATCCCCTTGTCGTGCCCATTCTCTTTTTGTTTTGTATATGCGATACTGGGCCAAACAGCGTGAAATCAGGCATTGCGATGCATACGGACTTGAACGTGTCCCTTTCCCCGTCCATGGTTGGTATGACATGCAGCATCGCGTCATATCCGGATTGCTTTGCGGCCTCCAATATACTCTTTGCGCTTGTCGCGCTTTTCACAAACTCCTCCAGGCCGGCGCCGTCGCCATTAATTATATAAATTTCGCCTCCTGGCACAAGCACCCTTTCCAATTCTTTCAGCAACGCAATTGGATTTTCAAGGTACTGCCAAACGCTTATCATGGTTGCTGAGTCAAAAGAACAGTCCTTGAACGGAAGATGAAAGCCTTTGGCCACAAAATCCAGGTTGTACTGCGCCTTTTTCCGCGCCTCGTTGTATTTCAGGCACACTGTTGAGATGTCTATGGCTGTTGAGTTTGGGTATGACTGGTACCAGCCCCCGCCGATTTCCAGGTTCCTTGGCCCCGCCCTTTTTGAAAGGAAGAAATTGACGAGCCTTTTCTGCTCCTCAACAAAATAGGTCCACTGGTATTCGCCATGGCGGTCCCATTCTGTCTCTATCCTTTCTGTTTCAAACTTAAACTTGGAAAGGTCTGTTTTACTCGCTGGCACACCCTCTTTCTTGGTTATTGTTTGCACAACCATTATGTCAAAGGAACTACTTAAAAACACATCTTTAAACACTAATTATCCTTTAAAATGTGCCAAGTGTTCCTGTATAGCCTTGCCTGCGCCGTTCCTTGAAAGCTTGAGCGCAGTCATAAAATTCTTATCTTTCAGGCGCGGGTTCGCCTTATGCTCCAGCAAGACCGTGCAAACCTCCGGATAACCGAACTGCGCGGCATACATGAGGGCAGTTGTTTTGTACCTGTCTGTTGCGTTCGGGTTAGCGCCTTTTTCCAACAGAAGGGCGCAAACGTCCTTTTTGCCGTGCTTTGCCGCGGTTATAAGCGCGGTCTCCAATGTCCCAAGCCCGACATCGATGTTTATCCATTTTGCCTCTATATCTGCGCCTTTTTTGATTAACAGCCTACATAGATCGATGTTTCCCTCTTCAGCCGCTATCATAAGTGCCGTGCTGCCGTCTATGTCCCTTGCGTTTGCGCTAGCGCCCTTGGACATTGCCTTGACTATGTCATTTATGTCATTGCCGCGCACTGCGGCGATAAGCCTGCTGTTCTGCTCGCGCTTCTCCGGGCTTTCAAGAAGAGGTTCGCTGCTGGAAAGAGACGCGCCTTTTCCGCGCCCTTCCGCTTTTTTTATATATGCTTTGCTAAACATTAAAAATTAGTTATGACTGGAAGGCTTTTTAAGCTTCTCGCCCATTCTATTTTATGCCTCTAAAACCTTCGAAATTCATCTGGCTGGATTATATTAATAGGTGAAACCATGGAAAGGCCTGATATTGGGAAGCCGGCGTTCGGGCCGGAAATTGGGATGCGGCTTGTGGCAAGGACGCAGGGCATAGAAGAGGCAAACAGGATAGCCGAGCAGTACGAATTGGAAGGCTATGAAACCCGGGTAATAAAGAAGAAACAGGGCGCTCTCGCGCTCTACGAGGTATGGGCGGGCAAGAGCGAGATAAAGGCATAATAATATAATTTCTCCTGTTTCAGAACCAACCATGAAAGCCATCATCGCGTTGCTTGTTCTTGGAATCCTTATGGCCGGATGCGCACAGCAGTTTGCCAACAGCATCGTTACGTCGCCGAATGCGCCAAACCAAACCTCAGCTGGCGCGGCAAACGCAACGGTTCATATAAAGAACTTCGCGTTCAACCCTGCAAACCTGACAATAAACAAAGGGGAGACCGTTGTCTGGATTAATGACGACAGCGCTCCGCACCTTGTCAAATTCCCGGATTTCCAGTCCGGAACGCTTGGCACCGGCGATTCCTATGAGCACACATTCGGCACGCAAGGCGAATTTGAATATGCATGCGGAATCCACCCGTCCATGCGCGGCAAGGTGATTGTCAAATGATAAGGGACCTTGCATACGGCACGATGATACTGGGCAAGCCGCTGGTGCTGTGGCTCGGTCTTCTTGCGCTGCTGCTGTTCCTCAGCGCCGCAGCCGTAATGCTCTTGACGTTGTATGCAAAGAAGAAAATCCCGTTCGGATGGCACAAGAGGCTCGCGCTTGCGGGCCTATGCGTTGCGCTTATACACATGATCCTTGCGCTTTCCGCATACGTTGACCTTGGCATATAAAAGCAGGTTTTTAAAGCATATATCATAATCAATTGATTATGGACGAGAAGGCCATATTGAAGAGGATTGACGAGATAGTCGAGAAAGGCGGCATTGTTGCCGACATCTTCAACCATTTTCACGAGAACGACACTGAAAAGCTCAAGAACGCGGCAGTCGCCTTCGCAACTGAAGTGAAAAAGGAGGATGGCGTCATTTTCTCGCTCAGCGAGATAGCCGCTCCGGAAAAGCAGGGCGACGAATACACTACCTATGTCCAGACAAGGGTGGTCACCAGGAACATCAAGGCAATCGCCAACATCATGATGAAATATACGCCGGTCGGAATGGAGATTGTCAGGCCCGACAGGATAGTGGTTCCGGCAATGGAGCTCAGGGACTCCATGATGGCTGTCGCAAACAACCTCTTTGACCTGAGGAATTACATGTTCAGGAAGGTCATGACGCCGGAGGAAAAGGCGAAGATTGCGGCATACGTTAGCAAGAAAATGGATGAGGCGGAAAAGCTGAGAAAGGAGGGCGAAAACAATGGCGATTCAAAGGGTTAAGACTGGATTGGGCAAGCTGGACACCATGCTTGGAGGGGGGCTTCTGAAGGGCTCCATAACCACGGTCAGCGGGCCTACCGGAAGCGGCAAGAGCATACTTGGATTGCAGTTCCTGATAAGCGGCATAAAGACAGCCGGGGAGCCGGGCCTTTACATAGCCATAGAGGAAAGCAAGAGCACGCTTTACAGGAACATGGCCAGCCTGGGCTGGGACATAAAGCAGTACGAAAGCTCGAACCAGCTGGTTGTGATAGACTTCCCGTTCCACGAGGTGGACCAATTGCTTGACAACAGGAATCCCCTGAAAGAGCTCATAGACAGGTTCGGGATTGAAAGGGTTGTCATTGACTCCGTGATGCCGGTCGCGGCCAAGTTCCAAAACGATGGCGAAAGGAACAAGGGATTCATGAAGATGATTGAGAACGCCAGGGAATGGGACACCACAACGCTGATAATGACGAACGACATCAAGGCGACAACGGACCAGATAATGCCGCAGACCGAGTTCGGCGTGGAGAGGTTCACGGACGGATGGATACACTTATACTACCTGTTCAAGGCCAACCAAAGGAAAAGGATGCTTGAGATAGTGAAGATGAAGGGCGCAGAGCACGAAACAGGCATGCTGCCGTTCACCATAGGCAAGAACGGGATTTTGCTCTAGGCAGAGAACAGTTCCCTCTTTATTGCTTCCTCGTTTATCGGAAGGTCTATGCCCAGGACATCCCTTATCAGCTTGAATATCTCTATTATCTTCGCCGGGTCCTTTTCCGATATCAGTTCCGCTATCTTCTTCAGCGGTATCTCCTTGTCAATGACCTCGTAGAATATGACGCCCTTCTTTCCGTACCTCTTGTACATGATGTAGGCGTCGTAGCCGAACTCCTTCCTTATCTCGTCCCTTTGCATGAAGCTAAGGTCCAAATAGTTTTCCGCTTTCAGGTATGCGAGAATCGCCTCAACATTGTTTATGGGCGCATTTAGCCTTATCACAAGGTGCACGGCGTTTGCCTCCTTCCTTGACTCAAGGTATTCCAGCACTTCCCTTCCGGACTTGCCGAATTTGAAAACGACCGACATCTTTATCTTCATTTTTGATATGAACGCGGCGCCCGGCTTGAGCTTCGCCATCCTTACGCCCTCTTTCTGCTCGTCTATTGTGATGGGCGACGCTTCCGTGTCCTCCGAAAGCGGGGCGAATTTCTCCTCCTGGGTCTCGGCCGCGGCAGTTGTTCCTTTTTCCGTCCCGCCCGCCGCTCCGCCAAGGCTTATGAGCCCGACCTCGTCAAGGTATTTCAATACTTCCATGACCTTGTCCTGCGAAGTGCCGGATTCCTTTGCCACTTCTGCCACGCTTCTCTTGCCGTCTATTAGCCTGAATATCAATACGCCCTGCTCGCCATACTTGTCATGCACTATCATTTCGGCCGGCGTGAGGCTCGGGCCCTTCTCTTCTTCAGTTGTTTCCTCCTGCTCGGATGTTATCTCCTCTGAAGGCGCCTCTTCCGGCGCTGCTTCCTCTTCCGGCTTTTCCTGTTCCGGCGCCTCTTCAGCAGGTGCTTCCTCCTCTGCAGGCTTTTCCTCCTCTTCCTCTTTTTTCTGCGGAAGGTAGCGCCTCTTGGGCTGCTCTTCCTCTGGCGCCTCTTCAGCAGGTGCTTCCTCCTCTGCAGGCTTTTCCTCTTCAACCTCGGGGGCGATTTCTTCCTCTTCTTTTTTCTGCGGAAGGTAGCGCCTCTTGGGCTGCTCTTCTTCCGGTGCCTCTTCAGCAGGTGCTTCCTCCTCTGCCGGCTTTTCTTCTTCTTCGTAAGCAGGAACTATTTCAACATTCTCCTCCTCTTCCTCCTTCTTTTCAGGAAGCCTGCGCTTTCCAGCTTTCGGCGCGCTGGGCGCGATTTCCTCTTCCGGCTTTTCCTCTTCAGCTTCAGGGGCGATTTCCTCCTTTGGCGCCGCCCTTGGCTTTCCGGCAGGGACCCCTTCTGCAAGCTCAATGAGCCCGTTGTCAATCATGAACTCCATTATTGAATTGCGCGACTGCTCATCGTCTATGAGCTTTTTTATCTGCTCCTCGTCAACCGGGGCTCCCGTGCGCGGAAACGCAGTGTAAAGCATGAGCGCCTTCTTTCCAAAAGTCTTGATTATTTTTGTGTGCCACTTGAATTCCTCTATCGACTTCATGGGGATACGCTTATACTGCGCCATAGTTTTAGATAACAGCGAAAGCCTTTTAAAAGTGCTATTTAAACAAACATTCTATGGCGGAAGACAGCTCCAGAAAGCTCTTCGATGATGTTCTTATCTCAACCCCCATAGACAAAATGATAGAGATAGTCAAGGAAAACCGCGAGGTCAACCTGGACTATGTCGCGACAAAGCTGAATGAGAACCTGCAGAAGGTCGAGGAGTGGGCATCCATCCTGGAGGACCAGGGGCTTATCAAGATAGACTACGCGCTGTCAAAGGTCATCCTGAAATGGAACGCGCCGACAAAGGGCGAGGCGGAGAAAAGGACCGTTGAGTACAAGGCAGGAAAGGAGCAGTTCGAGGCCTCGCTTTCGAAAATGAGGGCCGATATGGAGAAGGAGGGCCGCGAGATAGAGTCTTACAGCAGGCAGATGGCCGATGCCATGGGAAAGTACGAGCCGTCCATAGAGGAGCTGAGGAAGGACTTCACGGCATACAAGGAGATAGGGAGCGGCAAGAACAAGCAGTACATGGACCTTAGCGAAAGGATAGTCACGCTCAACGCAAAGGTGGACCAGATAAGCGACCATCTCTCCGTGATAGAGATGAACATGAAGCAGATAAGGGAGGAGATGACAAAGGAGGCGCTTGGCAAGAACATAGAGGAGATAAGGGCGACAAAGGACAATGTTGATAAGATGATAGCCAGGATGTCTGAGATACTGGCAAAGATAACAAAAATAAAGGAAGGCATAAAGGGAAGCGAGATAGACGAAAAGAAGCTTGCGGCTTTCCTGAAGCAGGCGCCGGAGCTTGAGGAAAGGGTAGACAAGATAGACGATGCCTTCAAGAAGATATTCAAGAACCAGGACCTGATAAAGGACGCCACGGAAACAGTGGCATTCTTCATGGATCATATGGCCGAGATTGAGAAAAAGGCCAAGACACTAGAGGCGAGCATAGACAAGTCAGGGAGCCTTGACGAGATGGAAGAAAGGATAGCAAAGGCGAAGAACGAGAAGGAGGCGCTCAGAGCGGATATTGAGGAGGCGAAGAACGCGGTCAGCACCGTGAGCGCGTCCCTTAAGTCGTCAGCGCCGGAACTCACGCAGATAGCGCCGCTCAAGGACATGAAGAAAGAGATAGAATCCATAAAGTCCATCCTTTCCGAAGTCGCAACGATAAAGGAGAGCGTTGAGAGGCTGAGGGAAGTTGACAAGATAATAGACGACATTTCGCAATTGAACGAGCAGGTGGAGTCGGAAAAGGAGAAGCTGGCCAGGGAGGTCGGCGACCTGATAAAGCTCGCGGACGAGGAAGTGGAAACGTACAAGACGTTTGAAAGGATACGGGACAGGGTCGTCTCTGCCGTTGACAACTACAGCGCGGAAGTGACGAAGCTCAAGGACGACTATTCGCTTGCAAAGAAGGACATGGACAAGCTCCAAAAGGAGGTTGACAGGCTTTCTTCGGCAATATCCTCAGGGACTGAGGGCGGCAAGGAGGGCAAGGGCCTGATTGAAAGGGCGGAGAAGGTGCTTGCGTCCGTCGACAAGATAAAGGACGCCTCTGAAAGGATAAATGTCATGAAGGAGGACGTAGACAGGCTCAACAAGAACCTTGTCCTGCTTGAAAAGGAGTACAAGATACTGGAGCTTAGGAGCCCGGAGGAAGTCGGGGCCAAGGTCCAGCTTGCCGAAAACCAGCTTGACGATTACAGGAAGAAAAAGAAGGAGCTTGCAGAAACGATAAAGAAGATGTGGGAGAAGGAAGAGGCGCCGAAGAAAAAGAAGTGATTTAATGCTTTTCCTGAAAAAGAAGACCGCAAGCCTCATCATAGTGCTGAAGAACAGGCCAGAAGGCATTTACCTCTCAAAGCTTGCGCTTGAGGCAGGGGCGACTTACGTTTATTCAACCAAGCAGATTGACGTGATGAAGGCGATAGGCCTTGTGACGGTGGAAAAGAAGGGCAAGTTCAGGATTGCGAAATTGACGGATTTGGGAAGGGACGTTGCCGGCGCTGTTGACAGCGTGATGAAGTACGAGAAGCCAAAGGCGCCTGTGCAGGAGCAACAGCAGGTTTAAAAAACATTTTAGAATGTAATTATGAATAGGCTGGGGTCGCCTAACGGTATGGCGATAGCCTGCTAAGCTATTGTCCGCAAGGATTCGTGGGTTCAACTCCCATCCCCAGCGCTCAAATCCTGTTTCGCTATGGGTACACGTTTTTCCTGTGCCCGACCTTTATGACAAGTATTATGAGCTTGCCCCTGTTGATGTCCATAAGCACCCTGTAGTCGCCGGCCCTCAGCTTGTAAGCGGGGTCTCCGACCAGCTTTGTGACGTACTGTTCCGGCCTTACTCTTATCCTTTCAAGGGCAGCGGCTATTCTCCTTTGAATGCCCTTTTCCAGACCAAGGAACTGCCTCCTTGTCTTGTCGGTGAAGAAAATTTCGTACATTCACAATCCCGCTTCCCTTTTCACGCTGGAAAAGGCGCGGACTTTCCCTTTCCTGGCCTCCGCGCGAGACTCCTGCAGCTCTCTCTTGGTTTCCTCACTGATTTCGGTTGCGTCCTCTATCAGCGCCGCTATCACTTCTTCGTATGTCTCCCGCTCTGACAGTTTCCTTTCCGCCAGCCTTTTCTGCAGGGCGCCGCTTATCTGTATCGTTGTTGCCATAGCATATTATAGTTAGATATATTATTTAAATGTTGCGGTTTGGGGGATATGCAGTTGGCAATCGCGGCTTTGCATCAATTGAACAGCGACAGCTGGAAGCACTTCTGCCTTTTTCCCTTGATTTTCAATAGCGCAAACGAGGACTTTGATGGCTGGATTTTCCTGTTTCTCTTGAACACGAGGTAGCCAAGCTCCCAAAGGCCCTCCGTCAGGCGCACCGGACTCTTGATGTTGCCCCCCCTTGAGGCGACGAACTGCGCGGCCTTGTCCAAATCCTCCTTTGTGATGGACGGATTGAAAATCCTGTATTCCCTCTGCTCTATCCTGCCTGACTTGACTTCCAGCAGCCTAAGGCTGTCGTCACATGTTGCTATGTGCAGGCCGGCGATGCTCATGTGGTATTCCTCAATCTTTTTCTTCAGGATTGGGAGCTCCTCGTGGCACTTCACAACACACTCGTGTATCATTCTTAAGTCATAATTTTTATGGCAGAAGGCGAGCAGGAAATACATGTAGTCATCTGGAACATTGAACAGAAAGGGGGAAACGTAGCCGGAATGCCTTTTGAGGAAGTTTATTATGTCTGTGTCTGTTAAGCTGAAATTTTCATCGCCGTACAGCACCAGCTCGTTCATTTTCTTCAGGTAGTTTTTCACCCTGTCATAGCGGTCCCACCGCTCCTTTTCATCAAACACTTTTTTGCTGTCCGCGCCCAATCCGTCAAAGTGGCTTATTATGCTGTCGTTATCCGTATACAAGTCCACGAACATGTGGCTCCACCAGGTGCCTTTCGGCATTATCCTGGTTATCTGCACCTTCTTGAATTCACCTTCGTAGGTCTTTGTAAACTCGGAATAGGGCGGGTCAATCAGGGCGAAATCCGCAAAGAACTTGCCCATGTGTATAATCATCCGGCTGTCAAGGGTGATGCCTTCGTCGTGAAGCCCTGCGGGCGGCTTGATAGGGGGCCTCAGCTGGGCCCTTTTTCCAAAAGGCCTCAGCACGCAAAAGAGCTCGGTCATCCTTCCCTGCCCGTCCTTTAGGGAGACAACAAAATAATTGGTGTCTGTAAAAAGGCCTGAAGCGGAAATCTTCTTGAATTTGTCAAGGCTGAACCTGGAATAGTCGACGCCTTCAGGGGTTATTGTGGCGTATGTTCCATTCCCGAGTTTTTCCTCAAGCTCTGTCATTGTAAACCCACATGCTGTTAGTTAATATAACAATTTAAAAACAGACTATTTGCCGCCCTGATTAATGTGCAAAGCCCAGGCCCGCAAAAGGTTTAAAACATGGCAATCCCATATCCCAGCAGGTAGCCTACTATGAGACGGATAGCGATGATAATAGCCCAGCACGGGTTCCAAGACACGGAATTCGATGTCTCGTACAACTGGTTCAGGCAAAAGGGCGCGGAAGTCAAGGTGTTCAGCGCCAAAAAGGGGACCGCAAGCGGGGCGTTCGGGCTTTCCGTAGAGGTTGACGGCGGGCTGGACGAGCTTGACGTTGCCGATTTTGACGCGATAGTCTTCATTGGCGGCGCCGGAACAAGGAACCTGAGGAATGACAGCAGGGCGATTGAGATAGCCAGGAAAGCAAGGGAGCTTGGCAAGGCCATCGGCGCAATCTGCTGGAGCCCCACCATACTTGCAAAGGCCGGCATACTGAAGGGAATAAAGGCGACTGTCTGGCTGGGAAACGACCCGGATTACGGCATGTCGACCAAGGCCGTGATTGAAAGCTTTGGGGCAAAATACGCCGGAGCAGGCGTAATAACGGACGGAAAGATAGTGACCGCGGACGGACCGCCGAATGCCGAGAAATATGCGATGGCAATCTGGAAAATCCTGATGTGATGAGCAATGGACTGCGAGATATGCGGAAAAAGGGAGGCCGTTTTCTATATAGAGATAGAGGGCGCGAAGATGTCCGCGTGCCCCGGATGCTCGCACGACGCAAAGATACTTGGAAAGATAGGCAAGGCAATAGACAAAAAATCAAAAGCCGAAACGACTGTCATAGAGTACACTGAAAAGGAAACGGAGATAGAGGAGAACTGCGGGCGCATCATAAGGGATGCAAGGGAATCCAGGAAAATGGAGCTCAAGGACCTTGCAATGGGCATAAACGAGAATGAAAACTATCTTAAGCACATTGAGCAGGGAAAACTGATGCCGACGCTGAAAACCGCGAGAAAATTGGAAAAGGCGCTGGCAATACATCTGATAAGCCAGGTCTCAAGGACTGTTTCCGAGCACGGGACATTGACAAAGCGGGAGGATTTCAGGATAGAAGACCTTGCTGAAAAGGGTGAAGGCTGAATGGGAGTTGACCTAAGCTCCATAATAGAGAAAAAGGAGATAACGCTTGATTACATATCAAGGAAGACGATAGCGCTTGACGCTTACAACATATTATACCAGTTTTTGGCGTCCATAAGGCAGCCGGACGGGACGGCATTGATGGACTTCAAGGGAAACGTTACGAGCCACCTTTCCGGCCTTTTCTACAGGACAGCGAAGCTCATGGAGGCAAGCATAAGGCCGATATACGTGTTTGACGGCCAGCCGCCGAAGTTCAAGCTAAGGGAGATAGAGCTAAGAAGGGCGAAAAAGGACGAGGCGATGCTCCTGTTCAAAAAGGCGCAGGACCAGGAGAACGAGGAGCTCATGAGGAGCTACGCGCAGGCAACAGTCAGGCTGACGCGGGAGATGGTTGATGAAAGCAAGGAACTGCTCAGGGCGATGGGCGTGCCTTGCGTTGACGCGCCTTCAGAAGGAGAGGGCGAGGCCGCGTTCCTTGCAAAGGCAGGCAGGGCATATGCGTCCGGAAGCCAGGACTACGACTCATTGCTTTTCGGCTCGCCAAGGCTGGTCCGCAACCTTTCAATAACAGGGAAAAGAAAGCTCCCAAGAAGGGATGAGTATGTCATAGTCAGGCCAGAGGCCATTGAGCTTGACGTTGCGCTAAACTCGCTCGGCATAACAAGGGAGCAATTGATAATGGTCGGGATTTTGACAGGGACGGATTTCAACGACGGGGTCAAGGGCGTGGGCGCAAAGACGGCATTGAAGCTGGTCAAGCAGCACGGAACCGACTTTGACACGCTGATAAGGGATGTTGAGCAAAAATACGGATACAAATTCGAGGATTACATTTATGACGTTTACCAGTTCTTCCTGAACTATCCGGGAACCGACGCCGATGTCTCGGCCGGCGAGATTGACGAGGCAAAGGTAACCGACATACTGGTGGAAAAGCACGACTTCGCAAGGGAAAGGATAGAGAACACGCTCAAGGCATTGGCAGAGGCAAGGAAGAACGAGAAGCAGACGAGGATGAGCGACTGGTTCGGATAGCTGGAAAAGGGGATAAACATGGAAACAAAAACAATCATGATGGCGATCCTGGCATTTGGGCTGCTCGGGATTTTTGCAATAGTCACGACCGTGAACAACGCGGACTGGAATGGAAGCGCATACACGCTGACAGACAGGTATGAGCCGGAAACAGGGCTGCATATCCTCAACAATTCAACAGTAAACGTGGACACGCCGAACTTCAACGGAACATACGGGTTCAAGGTGCATGAAAACAGGCTAGTCGGAATCAGGAAGGGCGGATTTGGCAATCCCGACGTTATCGTAACATCCAGCACCAAGGAGACAAAGGACAGCATACCAGAGGTGTTCTGGGGCCTGATAGGGCCTTCAAACAGGATAAACGTCTCCATTGCCATGAAAGACGGAACAGAGGCTGTTTACGGGGCAACAACATCCGAAACGGTAATAACGGACGTGAACATCGGCGGTTACAGGGACGCCGACTACACCATAAGGACGGACGAAAAGACGGTTGTTGACATCGCGAACACCACAAAGCCCTCAAATGCAACAGAGCAGATGTACAGGCAGGGCAGGATAAAGATAGAGGCAAACGGCTTCGTGAAAGGGGTTCAGCTGTTCATAGCTGATGCGATTTTCAGGATTTTCGGATAAGCATTTAAAATGTAGCCGTGTAAATTAGTTTATGCGGATGATAGTGGTAGTCGCGGTCGCATTTGCCATTCTCCTGGGGTGCGTCATCCAGGGCGGGCAGAAAGACTGGACGTGCAGCGACGGCACAGCCCAAGGCGCGTGCTCATTCAGCAAGCCGCTTATGTGCGCCGCAAACGGCTCGCTTGTCGAGAATTCAACCCAATGCGGGTGCCCTGAAGGGTATAAGGCCAAGGGAGCCTCCTGCGAAAAGCTAAAGCAATGCAGCGACGGAACAGTGGAAAACTCGTGCTCAAAGTCAAAGCCCCTTTACTGCATGGACGGAATCCTTGTCTCAAACATCACAGCGTGCGGATGCCCAAATGATTATCATGAGGAAAGCGGAAAGTGCATTGAAAACCAAAAATGCTCCGACGGAACCTACGAAAACAGGTGCTCTCCGGCAAAGCCCCTTCTGTGCATGAACGGAACGTTCGCTGAAAAGGCATCCATATGCGGATGCCCTGACGATTATTTGATAAAGGGAGAAAAATGCGAGAAAATAATAAGATGCAGCGACGGGACGATATCCGGAAGCTGCACAACAAACAAGCCGACATACTGCCTGAACGGCACGTTCGTCAGCAAGTCCAGCGCCTGCGGATGCCCCGAGGAGCATGTGGAGCAGGGCGAGGGATGCGTTTCAATATATGAGCTGAACGCGAAAGAGGGCGATTTCGAGTATGTGCTAAGGGGAAATAAGAAGGCAATAACCCTGCCGGTCTATGAGAGCCTGAAAAGCTACCTTGCGAACATCTCGCGCTATTATTACTGCAACCCTGACTGCCCGACTGCGCTTGAGCTTGAGATGAAGTATATAGACGAACCTAAAGAGAGAGACAGGCTGCTCGTCCTGGTTGACAGCGTAATGAAAAGGTCCGGCAACAGCGACGACCAGGCAAGGATAGCCATAAGCCTGGTCCAAAACATGCCGTTTGACGGAGAAAAGCTGAACAACACCGGGGCAATAGGCAGATATCCGTACGAGGTGCTTTACGACGACATGGGCGTATGCGGGGAAAAGTCGCATCTGCTTGCGTTTTTGCTGCGCGAGCTGGGCTATGGCGTTGCGCTGCTGAAGTACGATGCCCAGAACCACATGGCTGTAGGGATAAAGTGCAGCGGCGCGTACGATTACCTTGACACAGGATACTGCTTTGTGGAAACCACAATTCCGGCGATAATGACATACAGCGAAGGGGATTATGCCGGCGTTGTGGGCGAGCTTTCCGACCCTCAGGTCCTGAAGGTAAGCGACGGCGCGGAGTTCAACGCGGCCGAGGAATACGCCGACGCCCAGCAATGGAAAGCCATAAATGACGCTGCAGATGCGTCTGGCGGGAAGGTGTCGGATGACCTGTACAATGAATGGCTTATGCTTGTGGACAAGTACGGCATACATGTTGAAAAATGACGGAAATGCGCAAAGGGGGCTTGGGCATTAATTTAAAAAGTGTTATGAACTTTATAATAATCACTTTTTCAGCAAAGTTGCTGGAAAAGAAAAAAAATAGAGAGATGGTGTAGAATGGATGGAAGAGGAAGGCCTTTTGGCGAAAGAAAGATGTACCCGGCAAAGTGCTCCGACTGCGGAGCAGACTGCGAGGTTCCTTTCGAGCCGAAACAGGACAGGCCGGTATACTGCAGGGAATGCTTCAAGAAGCACAGGAAATTCTGATTAGGAATAATCGGGGTTTTTGGGGTTTCGTAATCCGAGTCGTTTTTTAACAATTCCCTAGCTTTTTAAACTACAGTATAATAGTCGCAATTGTTCAATCTTTGTGGTCCTTAATGGTAAACATTGGTGTATGAAAATAGATATGGATATAAGGCACGCGATTGAGTTTTGTGCAGGTAGGGCATATCGGGTGTTCCTGTAAGAAAGGGATGCTTCCATTGGGGCTTCCAAATAGGTGTTCGGCCATTAGTGCGGTGAACTGGACTTCAACTCGCCGCGTGAAATCTGCGCCTGTTCTTAGCTCCCTTTGGTGCGAGGCAGATAACCATTAAAGCAAGCGGGGAGGTTAAGACCGTTACCTGCATTTGCTTATGGCACTTCCTCACCGAGTCCAGTTACCTAAGCTTGGTCTTCTCAGCTTCCCACTCGCGTTTTAATGACTCGAAAAGATATCCTGTGCTTGTGCCAAAATAGCCCGGACCCTTTTCAAAGACGTGGTCAAGGAATTTTTCCGGAGCTTTCTTGAAACCTATGAACGTCCTTGCGTCGTCTGCGAACGCGGACATCAGCTTGTCCCCGCCCCTTCTCTCGAACGCCGCCGAATGGCCTATTTCGCCTGTATTGACGCTTCCCTTCAGGTTGACGTATACAACGGCATAGGAGATTTTGCCCAGCGGCATATTGTCAGCAAGCGAAATGACCTTCCTGTAAACCTCAAGCTGCTTCCGATGTTCCCTGTCGGCGTCATTGGATATCTTCTTGTCTGTCTTGTAGTCAATTATCAGATGGCCGGAGCCGTGCTTGAGTATCGCGTCTATCTTTCCCGTAAGCCTGAAATCCTCGTTTATGCCAAAGACTTCCCTGACCCCTTCCGAAAGGTCGCGCTCAACATCAAGGAACTCGAATTTCCCGTACTTGGATTTTATGTCGTCCATGCACTTCAGGAAATTTGAAAACACCGTTCTTTCGTTCTCGTTCAAAAGGCCCTTGTCAGAGTGCTTTCCCCTGCCGTACTGCTCGAACAGGTGGTGCATCCTTGTCCCGAAGCCCAGCGCTGATTTTGAGGTTTCTGAAAAAGAGGAAAGGCCGAACACCCTTCCCAGCAGATAGGAATACGGGTCGCTTGACGACTGGGACACGCCGGAAAATGACATATGGTCCATCTTCGCGAAAAAGGACGCGGCAAGGCCGTGGAGCCAGTTGTCCGCAATCTCTTCCCCAATTATTTTCCTTGCCTTTTCCATGTCCTTTGAGACAAAATACTTCCAGGCCTCTATATAGTTGCTGTGCTGCCCCGCTGTTTCGGAAACTGTTTCGCTTGACGTTTCCTGCGAGCAAACGCCGTCAATGGCATAGCGCTCCGCCATCTCGTCCCTGTTCTGGCCGTCAGAGTTCAGGATTACCGCAAGGGAGTCCTTTGCCCTTGTGAACGCGACAAAGTCAACCCTGTCGTTTTCTCCCTCTATCTCCTCTGTTGCGTCTATGCCCATGCTCTCAAGAATGGACTCTGATATCATCTTGAACACAGGGAGGCTGTCCTTTCCTGAAGACGAGGGAATGTACACCACGGCATCGAACTGCATGCCCTTTGCCTTGTGGACAGTCAAAAGCGAAACCCCGCTTTCCTCTATTTTTGGCTCAAGCCCCTCGTCCATGATGTCTATGAACGCTGAAAGGCCCTGCATCGTGAAGCCGTCCCTCATTTCATAGAAGTGCCCTATCACCCTGTTGTGAAGCGCGCTCACGGACTCAAAATACTCGCCGCCCATCGAGACCGCGCACGGGAGTATCCTTTTGTTGAAAAGCTCCTTGATGAACGAGAATCCGGGCTTGATCTCTTTTGAATAAAGCATGCCCCTTATCTGTTCCATCGTGTGGCTGTCCTTGTTTGAGGACACTTCAAACGCCTTCCTGAGGTCAATCTCGGCAAACGGCGTGAAAAGGCCCAGCACGGCGTCGTCCTTCTTTTCGGAAAACAGCGCCCTGAGATAGATGGAGACCTCCTCCTTCGCCTCGTTGGACATCTTTCCGCCGGCATAGCTCTTGAATTTGATGCCGCTTGACATCAAAAGCTCCGCCAGTTCGTCAAGCTGTCTGTTTTTCCTTGCTATGATGCCCACGCTTTTGTTGTTTTTGGCGATTTCCTTTATTTCCTTCAATGCAGCTGCGCTGGGGTCCTGCGCGAATATTATTCTCGGCTTTTCCCCGCTCCTGTCCTTGCTTCTCAGGACCCTGAGCTCCTCCGCGAACTTCTTGTTGGCTTCCGATGCGCTGAGCATGAACTTCTTCGCATAGTCCAGTATCTGCTGGGTGCTTCTCCGATTTAACCCGAGATTGAACGACTTTCCGCCTTCCTTGAACGTGTCGAAGTTGGAGTATGCGCCGCCCTGGAACCCGAATATCGCCTGCTTCTTGTCGCCTACTGCGAACCTCTCCTTTCCGGATATTTTTGCGATTTTCGCCTCCATCTTGTTGACGTCCTGCAGTTCGTCGACCAAGACGTAGTCGTACTGCGTTCCATTGAAATGCTTCAGGAAAAGGATATGCAAGTCGTTGAAGTCAATGTATTTCCTGTCCTTCCATCTCTCGTAGTGCGCAAAGGCGTCCATGAAGCACTCCATCACTTTCGCGGTCTCCTTTTCAGAGAACGAAATCTGCCTGTTTTTCCTTTTTTCAATGAGTATCCTTGACGCCTTTGCCATGTCGATAGTTTCAGGAAGCGCGCTGTAGCTCTTGAGGAACCTTATGTTTTCCGCTATTGCCGGGATTATTGCGCCGGAGATGTAGTCCGTGCCGTAGTTGAAGGCCTTTGTCTCCAACAGCCTGTTGAGAAGCACATACCTCCTTTCTGTGTCGGATACGATTTCGGACGGCATTCCCGGAACGCGCTCAATGAGGTAGGAAAGCGCAAAGCCGTGGAACGTGAAAACGTCCAGCTTCCCGAGGTTGAGCCTTATGCCCGCCTTTTTTGACATCTCTATTATCCTTTCCTCCATCTCCGCCTTCGCCCTTTCCGTGAACGTCAGGCACAATATCTTTTCCTGCGGGATTCCGCTTTCAACAAGATGGAGGTATTTGTACGCGATGGTTGCTGTCTTCCCTGTCCCTGGGTTGGCTATGACAAGCGTGTCGCCCTTGTTAAGGATTGCGGCCTTTTTCTCCGGGTCGTCAATGAGGTCCAGGATTGGCATGATTAAGCCTTGCCGGATAGGGATTAAAAGGCTTTTACTTCCTGCCCCCCGTCCATGCGCCTATTTAATCTTTGCTCACACCGGGAAGTCCGCGGCGATGTGCACGCCAAACTTTTCGGCGTAGCCGCATATCGTGTCGGCGTAGCCTGCGATTTTCCTGGCAGAGCGTTTTTTCATCAGTTCAATGAATTCGGCCTGCATTCCTACGGTGTCCATGACATAGCGCTTTACCTTCTCCATGTCACAGAGGTCTTCCCTGCCGCCCGGGTATCTGAGCATTCCAATCAGCCGGTCCGCATGTTCCGGCTCCACATCATATATGGCCGTCAGCAGGCAGCTCACCGTGAACGGGTCAAGCTCGGTGCCTGCCACCGCAATCGCATAGCCGATGGCATGCCCCAGCGTCTTCACCCATTGCGGCTGGTAGTGCGGCCTGTACTCCCTTGGCAGCACTGCGGACAGGAAATCCGCGGTCTTGGCTATGCGGGCCGGGAGCGACAGGTTCATGCCCTTGATGCCTGCAGGATAGCTGGGGTAGGCGGTATCCTGGCCGTCGTAATTATCATGGTGCAGTCCTATCATGTCCCGCGCTATGCTCAATTCGGCGCTGTGGGCCGGGTCGCAGAAAATCCTCTCAAAGGCGCTGCCCAGGCTTATGTGCTCGTAGCGGAGTGTGGTCCTTTCCATATCGGCCATCCTCACGCCTTCAAAAAATACCAGCGGGCCTATGCGGATGCCGCGTTCCTTTGCCAGCAGGGCCATGGGCAGCAGGGTCTTGCCCACATCATGCGTGTACCCGCCGGCCCAAAGGTCCTTAGCGTCTATGCCCGCCGCTTCATGGTCGCCCCGCTTTCCGGCCTCGCTGCCAATCACCGAAGCCAATGTGCCCACCTCGCGGGAATGTGTCCGCGTATAATTGCCCTTTCCGTTGTCCATGCTGCTGAGGCGCTCGTCCGTAGCCTGCACAAACGCGTTTATTCCCTTTCCCCTGCCAGCCGCCTCTTCCACAAGCAGGTCCCTGTCCGCATGGAATCTTATGAACCCCTTATAGGCTGGCCTGTATAGGCGCACAACAGACAACATCGCGGCCTGAAACACGGGGACGCCGGCCGCTCGGCCTTCATTGGCGCGCCGGTCTGGTTTTTTAGCGTAAATTTGCACGAATCGTATTATGCACGGAAATCCTTTAAAATGCCCTGCGTCCGGGCGAGGCGGAGCAGAGAGGCGCCCTTCTTTTTATGCCTTGTCATCCGCGCCGTCTTTCCCAGCTATTTCCTTTCCGCAGAAATCCGCTATTACGGGAATGCTGATGCCCTGTTTAACATAGGCCTTATACCCGAGGAAAATGCAGAAAACCGCCGCCAATGCCTGGAAAGCCGCAAGCGGGGGCGCCATGGCCTCCATAAAAGGCAATATGCTGAAGAACGCCTCCGGGCCCGCTGCCCCGTCTTGGGCGGCTATGGGCGCTGGGGCAAACATCTGCAAAAAGATGAGCACGAATGCGGCGCTTACCACTAGATTAAGGACAATCAAAACCGCGCCAAGCAAAAGCGACTGTTTGGCATGGAACGCCGCATAGTGCCCGCCTTTCCTTGCCATGATGACATAGAACGGCACTATGATGTTTATTACGGGTATCGGCAGATAGCAAAGGCCTGCAAGCATTGGCGCATACCTGTCTTTTCCGAATATGTCAATCAACCAAAAAGGACGTTCCTGAGCACGTCTTCATATGTGCAGTAATCGCTTATTGTGAACGCCGAGGCCAGCATGTTGACATACGTGCAGTCCATGGATATGCCCTTGTTTGCGTACGTCTGCTCTATGCCAGCGATTGTCATATCAGTCTTGATCAAGTCTATTACTGCAAACAGCGACGTTACTTCTTCAGGAAGCATGCTTTCGTCAACCTTGAGCCACGTGCACATCCTAAGGGCGTCTTTGGCCCTTGTCCTGAGAGACTCGAACGGCAGGCTGCTCAGGTCTATTGCCGATATTTTCTGCTCCGTCATCTCGGTTATGATATAGTCCTCTTCTGACAAGGAACTTTCTTTCATATGGACTGAGCCATAGTATGCGTCAAGGTCCCAGCGGGTCTTTCCCTGCTTGAATATGACCGTTCCGTTCATCCTGTCAGGAGGAACTGCCATGCCGAGCTTGGACGCGTTTTCAGCGCTAAAATAAAGCTTGCATTTCACCGTCTCCCCTGCGGCATATGCCTCTGCCACGGTCTTGTTGGGCTCTGTTTCCGCAGACCCAGGCTCTCCGGCAGACTGGTTTTCCCCAGATGACTGGTTTGAGGCAGGGGTCTGGTTTCCAATCCCCCCCGTCTGGTTCGTCGCTGTTCCGCCGCCGGCAGGCGTTTCATTGCCGCCGAGCGAAGGCAGATGCCCTGAAAGCAGCACCAGTCCAAGCACAATTGCCAGTGCCACCACCAAGAATCCCAACACTATTGTGATTATCAAAAGAGTATCGCTTTGCATAAATTGGTAATGGGGCGATGCTATTTAATTCTTTTGCCGGTTGCGCCTCAAGGATAGGGTTAAAAACCGTTTTCAGCATACAATGACACACTGTGAATACCTATGGCTGCAAGGAACAAGGAAAGCAAGGAAGGGGAAAGGATAAATGAGCACATTAACGCCATATTTGATGGCGAGGGCAAGTATTACGATGAAATTATAAAGATGCTGGGCGGCAAGGGCAATGTCGACCGTTTGGCAGAGGCGCTAAATAAGACAGAAGAAATAGATCCCCTTGAGGCGAAGAGGGACCTTTTCAAGTTCCTTTACATCTACGGCGGCAGCAAAAAGGCCTATTCTGAGCTAAAAGGCATACTCAATTCCGAGGAAGGCGCGGAGGCGCCCAAAGAAATCAAGAAAAGGCTTGAGAAGCTTAGCAAAGCTGATATTACAACCGAGGATATAATGTCGCAAAGAAAGGATAGGAAGGGCGAGGCTATACTTGCTGGACTAAATATTAGCGCTGAATCCAAGGTGGCCATTCACACGTATGAGTCCCCTGAATGGGGGCAGGCAAAAAAGGAGGCTGTGGCGGAAAAGCAGCCTGAACCCAAAGCCATTTCATTGGTGGAGGCAATAGTGCCGAAAACGCTTGAGCCTGAACTGGAAAGGCGCAGGGGCGAGCTTGATGAAGTGGCTGGAAGGGGCGGCCAGGGAGTGACCGTTTCCAAGGACGGAAAATACGCCAGCATAAACGTGTTCGGAAAAACGATGACAATAGGGTTTGTGCCTGACGCAAAGATAACCGAGGCCAGGGTAAGCAAGGACAACGAGATATACCTTGTTTTCACCAAGAAAAATGAAGTGAGCGGAAAGGCCGAGAAAAGCGTGGCATACATCAAGATGGAAGAGACCGAAAAGCGGAGGCTGTTGGGCATATTCGGAACGGACAAGCAGCAAAACATAACCCTGAAGTTCGAGGCGTACGGAAAGATGTACGAGAGCAAGTATGACGTCACGTCCGGAAAGCCGCTTTACCTGGGAGGAGACAAGAATCCGCCGATTGCCGCACAGATAGAGAATAAGGAAGGAAAATCGTTCCCCATCAAAGTCGGCTAAAAGGTCAAATTATTTTATGCATGAACAGCGGCAGGTTTATTGTCGTGTCGCCATAGAGCGTGACATGGGTGCCATGCTCCTGGATTTTTCCCCAGCTGACAGCCTCTTTTGACCTTGCGCCGCTCAGAGAGCCGTCCCACTCAAGCGCGGTTGTCAGGTAAACGGCGTAGTCAAGGCCGTCCCTTGCGATATTTGCCCCTATTATATGATGCTTGCTTATGCCGCCGCCGAGTATTATTGCCGCGGTCTTTTCCGCGTTCAATGTTATGTCCGCCAAATCCTTCATGTCTTTTGTAACGTCAATCATGAAGTTTTTGTTCTTCTGCTTGTAGAAATACGTCTGCAGCCCTATTGCGCCGTCCGTTATGCCGGGGCAGAACACCTTCACGCCCTTTTCGTGGCACTGCCTAAGGAATGAATATTTGTCCTTTGAGTTTTCATGGGCGTATTTCGCGAAATATGCCGCAAGCTCGGAAGGCGAGACGATGTTGCCCTTGTCCTTTACGCACTTTTCAACCACGGTCTTGAAAATCTCCTCAAAAAGGACATATCTGTCGCTTGGTACGAAAATGTTGCCTATC
>JBGQMB010000006.1:0-33581 GCA_041500405.1 Candidatus Micrarchaeia archaeon
CGTCAATCAAGATGTCAAGCAGCGGAATGATGTTCGTCCTGCTTTCGTTCCTTTCAACCAAGCCCAAAGACAAAGCAAGCCACCGCAAAAGGCTCTCCCGCGACAATTTAACCGACGAGTCTATCGCCATCTCGCGCAAAACAATGTCCGACTTCACATACCGCGACTCGGAAAGCATAAAACGTTAAGAGACAAACAGTTAAAAACCTTTTAGAAAGGGCCTTTTTCTTCGCTAAGAAAAAGCCCCTGGGGAAAAAGAAGGCATTTTGGAAAAAGCCCAGGGAAAAACCGACGGTTTTTGCGCCGCTACACTATAAACGGGTCGTACGTAGGCGCGGGATTGCGGGGCACGCCCTTGATGCGCCAAAAGTCGGCGTCAACGCCCGGCTCTGCAAAATAGGACACAAACCCGCAATCGAATGCATGCTCAACCCTGATGCAATAATCCATCCTTGCAGGCCTTACGCACGGCAAAACGCCCCTTACGATGACTATGCCGCCCTTTTTCTGGCCTTCCGGCTTCACAACAACAGAAAGAAGGCCCTTCTTCCTGGGCATAAGGACGCTTATCTTTTCAGGATGCACGACAGTGTATCCCCCAGGGACCGGCTCAAACGACTTGGGCGTAATGACAAGCACGGCGTTGGGCGCAAATGGGTCTGAGGAAACAATGGAAGGGTCCTTAAGGCAGCTGAGCGTAACCTTCCATCCCCAAGGATCGGAATGGTCGAAAAGGTCCTTTTTCTCAATGCGGCCCAGGCCTCCGTGCGCAATGACCTCGTCAAGCCAGAATCCGCGGTATCCGCCCCTTGAGTCATAGTCTGCAAGCACGTCGCGCGTCAAAAGGCGCATCGAAGGAAGGGGAGCGGCAAGCTTGCGGGCAGCCAAATAAGACTCTGTCCTTGGGCGTTCGCCCTTTCCAATAAGCCATATTAGCCTTCCCATAAGCAACAATTAAAACAAACAGTTTTAAACGCTATATGAAACTGAAACAACTGCCGACGGAGCAGACAATCAAGGGAGTATTTTTATACTCTTTCCCACAAAATACGACTATGCAACTGTTCAAGAAAGATCTTCCGGACTTTAGGCTCCTGTTCAGGAAGCGGCTGCTTCCGGACTTCAGCCCGCCTTCAGAGGAAAAGAAGAAGGGTGCCGTCCAAAGGAACCTGAGGAAGTTCATAATTAGCAGGAAGCCGATGGTCAGCTTAATCGCAAAAAGGACATACGAAAGGGTTTTCATAAACACAGACAAGCTTGACGCACTCGGCGACTCCTCAATGAGAACAGGCCATTTCCAATTGGCAAAGGAGATATACGAAGGCAGGCGCAACTGGACAGGGATGGCAATCGCGCAGATGGGCATGAAAGACATTGACGGCGCAACCAAAACGCTCAATGAAAAATACCTTTTCTCGAAAAGGGCGGCCCTGCTGTTCACAATGCGCATCAAGGAGCTTGACAAGGCAGGCAACTGCACGCCGCGCATTTCGAACCAGCAGACGCGGCTCCTTGCAATGCCATCCCAAAATCCAATCCATCAGACGCCGACAAAAAGCGTTGAAAAGAAATCGCAAAAGGACAAAAAGGCCAGCATGTTCAAAAAGCCCGACACCGACGCAACCAGGGCGGAAAGGCCGAAGATTGAGGCAGAAGAGCTGTTCTGAGCAGGCAAGGCCCGTCATTTTTACCTGGGCTTTTTCTGAAAAAGCCCAAACTATAAAAACTTATTGCATAAAAGATATCTGCTGATGCTCATGAATGACCAGAAAGAAGTAGCCAGACTGATATCCCTGACGTTCGACTCAAACCCCAAGGTAAGGATTGCGACAGCAAGGAAGCTGGCTGAAATCAACGACCCGGGCGCCACGCTCGCCATGCTGGAGCTGGCAAGCGACAAGAACAAGGAAGTCATGAAAGTGGCAAACGAAGGCCTGGCAAGGATGAGGCTGAACAAGCCGGACATGCTCCCGATGACAGAGCTGTTCAGGGGCGTGGACTTCTCAGGGGGAAGGAAGGAAGAGCCACCGCAAAAGCCGATGCTGGAAGAGGAGATGAAGCAGAAGGAGAAGATGCTTGACCCGCTGCAGAAGGAATTCGAAAAGTCCATGGGCAAGGAAAAGGCGGACCAGCTCAGGCCGAAGCTTTTCGACCTGGCGTTCATGCACAAGGACAAGTCCGCATTGCAGAACCTGCTTACGCAGGTCATGAACTTCTACGCGCCTCCGATGGCGGAGCAGAAGCCTGCCGAGACGAAGGAACAGAGGCAGCAGGCAAAGGAGCAGGAAAGCGCGCAGGACATCCCAACAAAGGAGGGCATGGGCATAGCCGGAGTAACCTTTACGGAGACGTCCGCGGACGCGGCGAAGCTCATAGGAAGGGAAGCGGAAGACATGACAAAGGACAACCTTTTCACTGAAGAGGAGAAGAAGGTCATGGAAGAGGGAGACTCGTCCATAATAAAGATGGCGTACGACTCCATGATGATCTCCGACAACGAAGGGCTTCTTGAGCACCAGAAGGAAACAATGAAGAAGTTCCTTGACCATCAGGTTGACGTCGCGTTCAAGCTGGCAAAAAAGAAGTTCAAGGAAGTCAAGATAACGGACATAAGCAACATAAAGGACGGATGGAAAGGCATAACCACCGATTACCTGCTTGTGAAAAAAGTCGAGCATAGGCAGTATGACAGGACCAAGAACGCAAGGGAGGTCTACACGAGGCTGACTGTCGCGGACCCTGAAGGCAAGGAAGGGATAGTCTACCTTTTCGAGAACAGGGGCAGCCTGATAAAGGAGGGCATGAACATAAGGCTTGAGAAGGCGAAGTCAAAGACGTTCAAGTTCTCTGGCGAAACAGTGCTCACGGTGGACAAAAGGGGAAAGGTCTACGCGATTTTCTAGGCGATATTCATGAGGGAAAGCATAGCCATCAACTGGAGAAGGATTCCGGAAAGGTACAGGCTTGAAGGCACGATGTGCAGCAACTGCAAGAGCTATTACTTTCCGCCAAGGCACGTCTGCCCGAAATGCAGGAGAAAGGGAAAAATCGTTCCGCACACGTTTTCCGGAAAAGGCAAGGTCTACAGTTATTCAACAGTGTATTCGGGGCCGGTCGGGTTTGAGACGGCAACGCCGTACATCATCGCAATAATCGAATTGGACGAGGGCGCAAGGGTGCTTGGCCAGGTCGTCGACATCAGGGAAGAAAACATAAAGATGGGCGACAAGGTCGAGATGGTTTTCAGGAAAATACAGCAGTACGACCCGGATGGCGTAATAAACTACGGGTTCAAGTTCAAGAAAGTGAAGTAGGTTTATAAATTATTTGTGTTATTTAATGTATTATGGCGGAAAAACTGGCTGTCAAGGAGCTTCCAAGGACAAGGAAGGAGGCTCTCTCATTGCTGAAGCTTGAGCCGGATTTCAGCCCAAAGGCGATATTCTACCGAACAATGGGGCTTTTCTACAAGAAATGGCCAAGGCTGCTTGTTGTCGTGCGCCACGGCCAGTCACAGCAGAATGTTGCCACGGACCTTACGGAAAAGGGCGCGGAGGACATGCTCAGGGCCATGAGGAATATCCGCGACGCCGACATAGGCCTCAGCAAGCGCGGCCTGGAACAGGCTGAAAAAACCGGCAACTACCTGAGGCTGTTTCCGAGGTTCGACGTGTGCTTTTCATCGCCGTACAAAAGGGCAATGCATACGGCCGAGATTATGGCATACTGGGTTCTGTACCCGCTGAAAATATACAATGACAACAGGCTCAGGGAAAAGGAGGCAGGCAGGCTGCACCACCTCGGCAAAAGGACGATAAAGGAGCGTTATCCCGACGAGTATGCGGCCCGCCAAAGGGACGGAAAATACTGGTACCGTTTGCTCGGCGGGGAGAATTATCCTGATGTCGAGATGCGGATGCACAGCTTCCTTGGCAAGCTCGCGCGCGACTGGGGCGGAAAAAGGGTGCTTGTCTCAACGCACCATGTTCCCTGCATCGCCATAAGGACGCTCATCGAGCATCTGGACGAGCAGCAGGCGCTTGCATTGGGCGATATCCCGAACTGCGGAATCCAGGTTTACGCGCTTGACACGTCAAAGTGCCTTGGCGGAAAGCTTGTTTTGGTGGACTACAACAGGGTCGCTTATCGCGCCGGCGACTTTATGCCGGAGTGAGGCCTATTGGCTCACGCACTCGTTAAAAACGGAAAGGAATCTCACTGCTTTTTCTCCCACTATATTCCTTATATGATAAAGCCTCAGTAATTCGGCTGTTTCGGTTTTGCCGTTTGATTCGGCACACATATATGCGGTCCAGCCACCGCTTTCTTTCAAATCTGCCCCATTTTTGAGCAGGAGCGCACAAGTTTCCATATTCCCATCATATGCGGCCCACATCAGCGCGGTCCAGTCGTTAAACCTGCTTTTTGCGTTTACATCCGCGCCCAGCCTCAGCAGTCTCTCGATTTCTGGATTGTTGCCATGTACCGCAGCATCTATTAAATTTTGGTTAAGCCGCTTCTGCTTTTTCAGATTGAGCTTCCTGTTATCAGTCGGCAGCTTTTGCTTGGCCAAGTCTAGTTTAGCTGCCTTTTTCGCCTTGGGCCGCTCGCGCAACTGATTCATATGCCCATTGTGGATAAAAAGGGTTAAAAACGCTATTCATTTACAAACGAAACGTCGTTGTATTCCTTGGTGTCGTAAACGCATACGCCTTCCTTGCGCATAAGGGCAAACTCGCCTATTCCGATGTCAAGCGCCATCTTGCTGCATATTGTGCAATACGGCTTCCCTGCAGGCTCCATATCCCCCTTTTCATCCAGCCTTATGAAGTAAATCCTTGAGCCCACGATGTCCTTGGGATTCTTCCTTAGCGCGTCAACCATCGCCCTTTGCTCGGCATGCACGCAGCAGGTCCTGTCAGACCTGAAATCCTTTGGCAAGGAATCCTTGATGCATGCCTTGGGGCATCTGTTTCCCGGCGGGGAATTGAAGCCCGAGCCTATCATTTTGCCGTCCTTTACAATTACGGAACCGCATTTTGACCTTAGGCAGCATGAGCCTTTCGCAATTTCAGCCGCCTTTTGCATGAATGCAAAAGCGTCGTTATGCTCTTTGCCTGAAAGAAGCCTCATGGCCTTTATTATGCGCAAAAAGGTTAAAACGCTATTGGATGCACTTGTTGAAAACGGAAAGGAACCTGTCTGCCTCTTTTTTACCCAGTATATTTCTTATTGTATAAAGCTTCAGGAATTTTACTGTCTCTTTTCTGTCCCACATTTCGGCTTTCCCGAGCGCGGTCTGTCCGTCTTTGTCCCTTGCATTGATGTTTGCGCCCTTTTCAAGCAGAAACGCACATGTTTCAGTCTGTCCGCTCGTTGCAGCATGCATAAGCGCGGTTCTGTTCCTTCCATCCCCTACATTGACGTCTGCACCATTGCTAATCAGGAACGCACAGATCTTTGTATCTCCATTATATGCGGTCCACATGAGCGCGGGCGTGTTCACATCATTCTTTGCATTTATGTCCGCGCCCAACTTCAGCAGCCTCTTGATTGCCTCATCATTTCCCTCCCTTGCCGCTTGCACGAAATCCATGTTAAGCCGATGCTGCTCCTTCTTGCTGATAATCCTTCTTGATTTGTCGGGCTTCAGCTTGCGGAAGGCTTCCCTTGCCTTGTGGAAGCACTTTGCTATCCTGGACTCGCCGAGCTTCTGAGCCATGCCTTCATTATGGACAAAACAGGTTAAAAAAGCCGTTGCGCAACCGTTTTAAGCCTATCAGCGGATACCAATAGGATGACGGTCAAAAAGGGCATTCTGTTCGACGTTGGGCACGAGACAGAGGGCGAGCAGAGCTTCGCCGTCCTCCACCTCAAAACAGACGGAACAAACACCGCCGTCCGGTTCAGGTACGACCCGTATTTCCTGGTTGAGAACATAAAGCCCAGCGAAATCATGGCAGCGAAAACCGAGGAAGAGGACAACAGGACAATAACCGCAAAATCAGTTGAGCCAATCCAGCTGAGCGAAAAATCGGAAAAGACGCTTCTCAAGGTCTATTGCCATCTTCCGCAGGACGTTCCTAAGCTTAAGGACTGCTTCAGGAGGATGTCAAACGCAACCTGCTACGAGTATGACATTCCGTACGAGAAAAGGATTGTAATGGACTTCCATCTGATTCCGTTCTCAAAGGTGGAAATCCAGGTTGACAAGGACGAACTGATGGGCATAAAGACGCTTGAAGAGGCCCCTGAAACAGAGTGGAGGGCGCTTGCGTTCGACATGGAGGTCTACAATCCGGGCATTATGCCAAATTCAAGAAAGGACCCCATAATCATGATAAGCTACGCGGACAAGAAGGAGAACAAGGTCATCTCCACCAAGGGCAAGGGGGAAAACGTCATAAAGGTCTCTTCCGAGGAGGCGCTGATTTCAAGGTTCCTTGAGACTGTTGAATTGAACGACCCTGACATGATAATGGGCTACAACACGTCCGTTTTCGACATTCCGTACCTTCTGGAAAGGGCGGCAATCCTGAAGATAAAGGGCGCAAGCCTTTCCCGCGAAAGGGGCAAGATGAGGAAGATAAGCAGGGGCAACGTGAAGGGATATGACATAACGGGCAGGATTCACCTTGACCTTTACCCGATAGCCAAGCTTTTCGGCAGGATAGGCGTGTTTGACGCTGAAAAATTCACGCTTTATGACGTTTACAAGTCCGTTCTTGGAAAAGAGAAAATAATGGTCGACAGGACCGCAATCTGGGAGCTTTGGGACAACCCTGAAAAGACAAAGGAGCTTGTGGATTATTCGCTGATGGACGCAAGGTCGACATACGAGCTCGGGATGGCATTGCTTCCTCTTGAGATGGAGATTTCCAGGCTTTCAAAGACCTTCATCTTTGACGCGTCGCTGGCGACAACAGGCCAGTTCGTGGAGAACATGCTGATGTTCTACGCAAAGAAGAACAACATACTCATACCGAAAAAGCCCAACGAGCAGGAGGTCACAAAAAGGCTCGCGAACCCGATAGAGGGCGCGTATGTCAAGCTTCCGGAGCCCGGCATATACGAAAATATCGCGGTCCTTGACTTCAGGGGGCTATATCCCTCCATAATAACGACTTACAACGTGGACCCGTACAAGATTGCTGAAACAGGCGACGTCCATGTCTCGCCTTCAGGAACAATGTTCGAAAAAGGGGAGCTGGGCCTAGTCCCTTCTGTCCTGAAGGAGGTTTTGGACCTTAGGATCTCCTTGAAAGACGCGGTCAAAAAGGCAAAGCCAGGGACGCACGAGCACGACAAGCTGAAGGCAAGGGTCCAGGCATTGAAGATAATAGCAAACTCGTTCTACGGCTATCTTGGATACCCGAAAAGCAGGTGGTATTCCAGGGAGTGCGCGTCCAGCGTCACGGCCTGGGGAAGGTCGCACATCAAGGCGGCGGAAGCGGAAGCTGAAAAGCTGGGCTTCAACGTGCTTTACATGGACACGGACTCTTTGTTCATATTAAGGGGCAAGAAAACGGAAAAGGACGTTTTGGACTTCATGGACAGGATGAACAGCAATCTTCCTGGCGACATGAAGCTGGAGCTTGAGGATTTCTATTCACGCGGCGTTTTTGTCACAAAGAAGGGCAAAGAGGGAGGCGCAAAGAAGAAGTACGCGCTGCTGTCAAAAGGCGGAAAAATAAAGATACGGGGATTCGAACTGGTAAGAAGGGACTGGAGCAGGATAGCCAGGGACACGCAAAGGGCCGTCCTTGAAATCATACTCAGGGAGGGAAACAAGGACAAGGCCGTGAACTATGTCAAGGAAGTGATAACCAGGCTAAGGTCCGGCAAGGTGCCGCTGAAGGACCTTGTCATATACACGCAGCTGAACAAGGACATCAGGGACTATGAAATCATAAGCCCTGAATTAGGCGCGGCGAAGAAGATGATGGCGCGGGGCATAAAGGTCGGCATGGGCACGCTCATCGCATATGTCGTTTCCAAGGCAGGCAGGAACATCTCGGACAAGGCCGAGCCCCTTGACACCGCGACAAACTACGACGCTGAATACTACATCAACAACCAGATAATTCCTTCTGTTTTGAAAATCATGAAGGAGCTGAACGTCAGCGAGCAGGAGCTGGCAAACGCGGGAAAGCAGTCAAGCATATCCGACTTTTTCCACTGAGCGGCATTACGGCGGAAAACCAATGTTTAAAAACCCTTTTTGCCATATCTTATAACAAAGGGCAAAAACCATGGTAATGCTTAAGATGCACATCAGGAAGCTTGCGAGGAAATCCAGGCTTGAGAACAAAAAGCTGTTCGTACAATCGCTTGAGAAATACCACGAGTCAGTCAGCCACATCCTGAGCAAGGGCGGCAGGCTTAAGCTGATGGAGGCTGAATCCGACCTGACTGAACTCCTCGCCTCTGAAAGCCCTGCCACAATAAGGCAACTGCGGATAACCGCTGCGGAAATGGATTCGCCGCTGCGTTCCCGCCTTAAGGCAAGAGGGGCTGTCATTGCGGGCCTCGGCTCCTTGGCCATGATATGCGCGGGAATAAAGCATGCCGGCATCCTGCCGCAGCAGGTTTGGATAATATGCGGCATATGCATGCTGAACATCTCGTTTGCATTATGCGCACTGAAGGCATCGGCGGCTTCGCTGAACATCACAATCAGGCGCATTACCTCAGAGGTCCTGCATTCTGATGAGCTTGGCTAGCCTACTTTTTCCACTGACGTCGGGTCGTTCCCGGTTTTTTCGCGCGAGAACTGGAACACGCTCCCAATCCCGGACGACATCAGCCTGTTGTCGTGCGTTACTATGACAAACTGCTCTATCAGGCTCGGCAGCCTTTCCTTTATCAAAGAAGACAGTTTCTCTATCCCGTTCTCGTCAAGGTTGTGCGTGGGCTCGTCAAGCACTATGCAGCCCATCTGCGGGGCAAGCACCATCGCAAGCGTTATCCTCAAGGCTATCGCGGCCATTGTCTTTTCCCCTCCGCTTGCCACTATGGAGATGTCCCTCCATTCGCCGTTCGCGAAAACCTCGAAGTTGTACGAGTCCCCGTCGCCTATAAGCCTTATCTTTCCGTAATCGTTGTAGGGGTAGGCGTATTC
This sequence comes from Candidatus Micrarchaeia archaeon, assembly GCA_041500405.1. GTDB lineage: Archaea > Micrarchaeota > Micrarchaeia > Anstonellales > J096 > JAPLWW01. Next base: position 9,122 of record JBGQMB010000006.1, read on the forward strand.
CCAAACCTCGTTTATGCCGCTGTTTATGTCGCTTATGATGCTGTTCCTCAAAATCAGCTGCATCCTGTTCAGCGCCTCCTTGAACAGCGAAACGTCGGAAACCAAAGACTCTATCTTTGCGTACCTTCCCTTCTCAGCCTCGTACTTTTTCAGCAGGGACTCAAGCTCTGCCTTCATCCTGGCGCCCATCGCAATCTCTGTCCTTATTTTTTCAAGCTCGGCCTTCGCCCTTTCAGCAAAAGAGGAGAGCTCCCTATAATCATTCTCCGCCTTTTTGTAATCATCTTCAGAATATCCGAGCGCCGAAACATTCTTCTCAAGCCCGGAAAGCGCGGCCTTTGTTGCCTCAATGTCAATTCCCAATTTTATGTTTTTCCTGACGTCCCTGAGCGCGCCTTCCGCGGATGCCAGGCTGGAAACACAGTCCTTTGCCCTTTTCCTGTGTTCCTCGATTTTGTTCTCAATGCCAGAAAGCGCCTCAATGTCATTTTTCACGCCGTATTTTCCGGTTTCCATGACTTGCGATGACAATGCCTCGCGCTTTGCGGAATAGAACCCTGTTTTCTTGAGCCTTTCCCTCAGAATTTCAAGGTCCTTTGAGGCGGAAGCAAGCGCTGTTTCTTCCTCTTTTATCATCCTAAGGCATTCTGCCTGCTTTGCTTTCCATTCATTTTCTATATGGGATTTTGCGTCGCCTGAAAGCTCTGACATGCAGACAGGGCATTTTGTCCCTGCCTTTTCAATCTCCTTCATTCCGTGCGCCGCCGCGTCCAATCCCGCCTTCAGCGTTCCCATTTTCTCGTTAAGCGACTTTATCGTTTTCTCGGAAGACAGTATCTTTGCGGAAGTGTCCTCCATCCTGCCGAGCTTTTCCAGCATGGAGTCCATCCGCGCCATGTCCTCCTGCGCCTTTTTTCTCCTTTCATCAGCTGATTTCGCATTGGCAATCCTGTCCCTAATAATATTTGCGTCCTTGATGATTGACTTTTCCTTTGATTCAATCTCAACAATGCTTTTTCTTGCAGATTCAATGGAAGACAACAGTTCTTCCTCCTTCTTCCTGTCCAATGCAGGGCTATAGGATGATTCAAGCGCGCCCAAACAGCCTTTTGACGCGCTTATGCGCGCCATGATGCCGTCATATTCATTTCTTTTGCCGGAAACAACAGAATATGCCTTTGCCGCGTCCGAAAGCTTTATTTTAACGTCAACAACGGCTTTGCCTATTTTCTGCTCCTCGTCCCTCCATTTTGAGATGGATGAATTAACGCTGTTTAATTCCTTGGTCTTGCCATTTATCTCCGTTGCGCTTGGCATAAGCGAGGATATCTCCTTTGCGACCAGCCTAAGCCTGTTGAGTATCTTGGTTGAGTTGTCCTCAACCCTCAAAATGTCGTTCAGCCCTATTATCTCGTCTATTGCCTCCTTCCTGCCTTTTGGGGGCAGGCTTATGAAGGCGTCAATCTTGTTCTGCGCGGAATATATTATCGTTGAAAACAGGCCGTAGTCCATGCCAAGCAGGTTCTCAAGGTACTTGTTGGCCATTGCGGGCGTCTGGGCGACAAGGGCATCCCCGCGGTAAAGCCAGGCTTCGGAAGTCCCTTTTTTGTTTATCTTCCTTATCATGCGGTAGGTCTTGTCGTTTATCTCCATCTCAAGCTCAACGGATGCCGTTTCCTCGCCGAACCTGATTATGTCGGAAAGCTTCGCCTTTTTCCTGCTTCCTTCAGGTATGCTTCCGAAAAGCGCAAAGGAAAGCGCCTCAAGCGCGCTGGACTTTCCGCTGCCCATCACCCCGACGAAGATGTTGGCTCCCTTTCCAAATTGGATTTCGCTGGAGCGGTGGGATGTCCAGTTGGCTATCCTTAGGGTTTTGAGCATTGGCACTATTTAGGCTGGAAAGTTAAAAAAGCTATTGGGACGTGCATTCCTCAAAATCATTGATGAACGGCTGCAGCTGCTCCACGCTTATCAATTTTAACAGCGGCACAGGATGTTTGAGGAATGCCGCCGCGGTTCTATGGCCGTAATTCATGGCATATGTGAGTGCGAAGAAACCGAAGCTATTTCTAGCATTCGCGTCTGCGCCATTGCCAAGCAGGATGGCGCATACGCCCGCATGCCCGTTCATTGCAGCCCAGATGAGCGCAGTGTTGCCGATGTTGTCCGCTGCATTCACGAACGCGCCTTCCTTGAGTAGCAGTGCGCACGTTTCTGCCTTGCCATGTCTCGCGGCTTCCATCAGCGCAGTATCGTCGTCTGGCGCTGCATTCACGCTCGCGCCTGCCTTTAGTAAGCGCGTTATCTCCGCGTCATTCCCTTCTTCAGCAGCCTTCAAAAGCGCTTCGTCAAGCTCTTCGCGCCTATCTTTTGTCAGGCGCATCCGCTTTGCCATCCTTTTTCCCAGCTCAAGCATATGTTTTGCCTTTTCCCTGAAACGGCCTGGCTTCCTTTCCTTCTGGCGCTGCGGCATATTCCTATTTCAGCTTAATGGATTAAAAATCAGACTGCTTTCTTCGATTCCACGGACGCAAGGAAAGCCGCAGTCTCCTTGTGGTTGTTCTTTTCGGCAACCTCGGCTGCGGTCATGTGGGCGCTGTTCTCCTCGCTCACGTATGCGCCTTTGCTTACGAGCAGCCTGCAGATTTCAACATGCCCGTGTTCTGCGGCGATTATAAGCGCAGTGCGTTCGAACTCGCCCCTTGCGTTCACGTCCGCGCCCTTTTCAATCAGCAGTTTGCAGGTTTCAGTGCGTCCACTCGATGCGGCATACATGAGCGCAGTGTTGCCGGACCTGTCCCTCATGTTTATATACGCGCCTTTTTCAATCAGCAGTTCGCAAATATGGGCGAATCCCCGTGCTGCGGCAACCACCAACAGCGTAGCGCCCATTATTTTCATTTCAGTTGCGTTTATTACCGGCCCTATGTCAATGCCTGCCCTTTCCAGCTTTTCTATCTGGCTGGCCAGCTCGTCCCTTTTCCCGCCTTTAATGATATCAAAAAACTGTTTATCTATGCGATCCTGCTCATCCAGGCTAAGGATCTTCCTTGCCCTTTCTGCGGTTGGTTTATGCGGCCCCATCCTTGCGTCTGGAAACACCACTTCCTTTTCGCCCGCCTTTGTTTTTTGGGCCATGCGCTTATTATGGGATAAAGAGTTTAAGAATTACACCGTTTTCGTCGGCGGCTGATCGTTCTATCCTGTCTTGTTTTCCATTGACGCAAGGAACGCCGCGGTCTCGGTATGGCCGTAATGTCCGGCAACCATGGACGCGGTCCAGCCGTAGCCGTTCTTTGCGTTCGCGTCGGCGCCCTTTTCAACCAGCAATTCGCAAATATGGATAAGCCCCAGTTTTGAGGCAAACATCAACATCGTATAATCCACCGCGTACTTTGCGTTTATCATCGGTTTTACATCAATGCCTGCCTTTTCCAGCCTTGATACCTGTTCGGCCAGTTCGTCCGCCTTTCCTTCCACGGCCAGCCCAAAAAGCCGTGTCTTTATCCGTTCCTGCTTATCTGCCTCCTTCTTCGCCGCAGTGCGTGAAAATACGCAATTGGGGCCTGCGACGCCGCAATCAAGGATATCGGCACTTGCGCGTGAAACCGGTTTCCCTTCAGTTGTCTTTGTTTTCTGGGCCATGCGCTCATTGTGGTAATGAGTGTTTAAAAATCAGATTGCTTCCTTTGGCTGCTGGACAACGAATATGTTGTACCTTTCGCTGCCTATTATCTCGTTCCTTATCCTTTCCGAAATGCTTCCCACCGGGTCAAGCCAGGTGTGGACCCTTTTTTTTATTTCGTCAAACGACTCGAACGGCTTTTTTTCCCTTTCCTCAAGTATCAATTTGATGTTCTTCTTGCCTATGCCGGGTATCAGCTCAAGCTGGTGCACCCTTATCGAGATGGGCCCGCAGTGGTTTATGAAGTTCACGTATTTGGCGCTGTCTATGAGCACCATCTTCTTCAAAACATCAACCATGTTCTGCGTCGCGGAGGCGGTTAGCCTGTCGTGGAAAATCCTTTCCCTTATCTTCTGTATCTTGTCCCTTTTCTCGATGTCCTTGCCGACGTAAACCTTGTCCCCCACCGCTATGGGCACGTTCTCCTTGACTATCGCGTCAAGCAAGACGAAAAATTTCTCTCCCACGAGCTGGACTACGGACGAGCCGGAGCTCCTGTCCCCGTACGGTATATAGTCTATCACGTAGGCGTATTCTTCCATGTCATTTACCCTTCATTATGCCCATTATCTTTTCAAGCGCTTTTTCGTCAACCTTCTCGCCAAGGCCCGCCAAAACCGCCTTCAGCGTGTCCATGAATACCGGATTGACATCCACTATCTTGGCCGCGGCCTTCTCGCTGACGAGCTTTTTGAGGTCGTCGACCTTCTCGGCTGCGTTCTTCCTCGGAAGCATCTCCTTGCCGTGCTTTATGGCCATGTCTTCCATGTAAGTCGGCTCGCCGGAAAGCTCCTTCTCGATATGGGACGCCACCTCTATGGAGGTTACAGGCCTAGAACCTTTTGTTTCCATTTTTACACCTTCCTTATGTGCATCGGGCTGGATATGATCTTTTTCCTCATTCCCCCGTCCCGTATCTCAATCACGTATGCCTTGCCCCTGCACTCCAGTATGGTGCCTACCCTGCCCTTGTACCTAAGGTGCGGCATCGCGCCCCAGAAGACCGCGTGCTGGTCTATAGTGACCTTGTCCCCGACGGCAAATCCCTTGATGTAGTCATTGACCGTCATGGTCTTTTTCTTGTGCAATGCCCTGGTATGCGAACTGAGCGTTCCCCTGCTTCGTCTTGCCATATGCTGAACACCTGTAAACCTTCCGTATCTTTTTAGATACGGACAATTAGTTTATAAATGTTATCCTTTTAAAACACTTAAAAACCATTTAAAATGGTGATAACGATGGAACAGAAAGAAAATTACACGGTCACCAATCTGGTCGCGTCAACGGACTTAGGGCTAACGCTTGATCTTTACGAGTTAACGACCAATTTCAAGAACATTGAGTACGAGCCTGAGCAGTTCCCGGGCGCGATACTGAAGTTCACCGAGCCAAAGGCCACAATCCTGATTTTCAAGAACGGAAAAATCGTGTGTGTGGGATGCAGGACAAGGGAGCTTATAGCAAAGGCCATAAGGAAGGTATACGGGCTTCTTAAGCCGTATTCCACCGAGACAAGGAAGAAATACGACCTTGAGGACCCGAAATACGACCTGACGAACATAGTGGCAAGCGCGGACCTGCATATGGACCTTGACCTGTTCAAGGTGGCAACGATGCTGCCGGACATAGAGTACGAGCCTGAGCAGTTCCCTGGCGCGATAATCAAGCTGCGCGACCTCGGCGTATCGCTTTTGGCATTCAAGAACGGAAAAATCATAATCGCAGGGGCAAAGTCGCTTGACAAGATAGAGAAAGCGATAAAGGAAATAAGGCGCATGCTCAAGACCACATTATAGGCCTTGGTGATTTTATGCCGGAGATATCCTCAGACCAGCTTTACGAATTCAGGAAGACGCTGAGGAAGCTCAAGGCTTATCGGGGGGACGGAACCCAGCTAGTGTCTGTCTATGTTTCAGCGGATTATCCGATAAACGAGGTCTCGGGCAGGATAAGGGAAGAGGTCAACCAGGCAGGGAACATAAAGAGCAAGCAGACGCGCAACAACGTGCAGGACGCGCTTGAAAGGATAATCAACGTTCTCAAGGGCTTCAGGAAGACGCCTCCCAACGGGCTCGTGATTTTCTCAGGAAACCTTTCAGACGACCCTTCAAGGACGGACATGAAGACATTCTACTTTGAGCCCATAAGCAGGCTCGAGACCAACCTTTACAGATGCGATTCGGTGTTCTGGCTTGAGCCGCTTGAGAAGATGGTGAGCAGCAGGGATTCATACGGCATTGTCGTGCTTGACGGAAGCGACGCGACATTGGCGCTCCTGCAGGGCACGGAACTGCGCGTAGTTGACAAGATACACAACCTCGCGCACTCAAAGGTGAGGAAAGGGGGCCAGTCCGCAAACAGGTACGCCCGCCTCATAGAGGAGGGGAAGGAATTCTACCACAAGAGGATCGGCGAGGCGATGGACTCGCTTTTTGTAGGAAAAGTCAAGGGCGTCATAATAGGCGGCCCGGGCCCGATAAAGGAGTATTTCCTCAAGGAAAAGACGTTCAACTACCAATTGAAGGTAATTGGCGTCGTTGACACGGGATACACGGATGAGCACGGCGCAAGGGAGGTCCTGGAAAAGGCAGGAGACCTGATAAAGGACCAGGAGGCCGTGAAGGAGAAGAGGTTCTTCGACGAGTTCATGAAAACGGTCATAAAGAGCGAGAAGGCGGTTTACGGGCTTGAGCAGACCCTTGATGTCATAGCAAACAAAAGGGCGCAGCTTGTGCTTGTCTCCGAGGAGGCGCCGTTTTCGGTCGTGCATTTCAAGTGCCCGTCCTGCGACAACGAGGAGCCAAAAACCTATGAAAAGGAAAGGGAGGAAAAGTCAACAAAGTGCGGCAAGTGCGGCTCGTTGATGAACCAGGTTGACGTCGCCCCGCTTGCGGAATACATAATCGAGCTGTGCCGCAGCGCAGGGATAAAGGTTGAGGTAATAAGCATAAACACGTCAGAAGGCCAGCAGTTCCTGAACGGTTTCAGCGGCATAGGCGCGATACTGAAATACTGAAAAAATTAAAGGCCAGGTTCAGAAAGTGCTCCAGTCTCTCTTGATTTCCTCGCTTGAAGAGTCATTCTGTTTCTCCTTTTTGCTGTTAGAGGACGTGTCATCTGTTGTTGACGTGTCTATTGAGTCCCCGACAAAGTCCAGCATGTATTTTTTCTTCGGCTTGGCTTGCTCTTTGTCATCATCTAGTGGCACCTTTATACCACCGGGAATAATCACATATTTTTTCTTCGGCTGGATTGTCTCCTGTTCTGTTGTTGACGTGTCTACCGGGTCGCCGGCAAGGTCCAGCATTGTATGGCTCCTTTTATGGACTGCCACGGAGTCCCCGTCTTCAATCAAGGTATCTCCGGTCATTGGATTGATGATGAAATTCTTGTGCACCAAGGTGCTCTTGCCCCCGGCAAATGCAATGCCAGAAACCAGCACGGTCAGCCCTGCTGCGAGCAATGCGCGTCTTATGTGGCGCCTTCTCGGCCTTTCACTACCCGATTTGCATGGTTCTAGCGTCTTTGTGGTTGACATTTATCTTCACCACAAATATCTATAAATGGAAACATTTTTATTGGAATGCCCGCTTTCTACCTCAAGACGACACTTTAACCGAGCAGCTGCCGTTCGCGTACGTTTCCCCTATTGGAACGTAAATCAGGCCGTCAAGCGTCTTTGGGCCGGTCACGTTTCCTATGAAAAGGATATAGCACCCGTTTGCGTGGATTTCCCTCGCACAATCGCCAATCGTCCTGACGCCGGCCATGCTGGTGCAACTCTTATCCTCAATCACGTAAGCCTCGACATCCTTTATCCCGCCAAGGGAGGACGCAAAGTCTATGCCGCAGTTCATCACGTTCATCCTGGTAGGGTCAACAAGGCCGCTTATGTTTTCAACAAGGCAAACGGACTCGGCTGACTGGAGCTGCGCATTTGCGCTTGAGTAAGTTGTTTCTCCCCTGCCGAAGAAGAAGTCCCCGCTGCCTGGAATGTAATAGAAATACCAGTAAAGGCAGGCAACAAGGATTGCCGCCCCAAGCGCGACCGCAATGTCCTTGATATCCATCAGATCATTCCTCAAGGCCGTAAAGCCTTGCTATGGCGCACTTCTGGAAGTCAAGGTCATTTCCCCTGACCTCAAGAGTCGGGACAAGGAATACCTTTGACGTTATGGAATAGTTCCCGCTGGTGAGGTATATGATGCCGTCGCTTATCTTGTTCACGCAGTTGGTCCCGTATTCCTCCCCATTCAGGGTGCAAATAGAGCCGTCATACGTCGCGATGGACGCCTGCGCCCCATTGCCGTCAAGGGCCTTGTCTATCTCCTTTGCGCAGTCCATCATGGATGAGTTCAAGTCCGCAGTGTTCACTACAATGTAAACCGGGTCCCCGTTCGTGTAGTCCATGAACATGAGCGGCCCTGTCGAGCTCTCGACGCCCGGCGTAAACAGGTACATTGCCGCGGAAAGCGTCATTATCATCGTTATCAGTATCGCCCCTGGAATGATGGACATCAGGACCACGCTTCCCTTGTTGTAGCCCTTTCTTGCAAGTCCGCACGAGCCCAGCGTGAATATCGCTATGAGCGAGCTGAGGCTTATTGCTATCAGCGCCGGCGCGGAAAGTACCGCATAATCGTCATATGGCTTTATGGCGTTCCTCTGGAGCAGGTTCAGCGGGGTGTAAAATCCGTTTATCATCCTCGCCGTAATAAGGCTTCCCTGGTCGCTGAGCCCCAAATCCGCGGCCGTGAAATTCTTGGTCGACTTGCTTGCCAGATCCGTATAGTTCACAGTAAGCATAAGCGCCGTATTGTAATTGACCGGTATTGTCATCAGCGCGTCAAGCCTGGCCTTTTCAGCGGCCGTCTCATTGTCATCCGACATCATCGCGGCCTTGTCCGCAAGCGCGGACGCATTCAGCAGGGCGTCAAACAACAGCATATCCTGCGTTGCAAGCTCGCGTGTGGCGTTTATGAGCGCCATGGTGCTATTGAGCTTTCCGTCAAGGCCGTCAAGCGAAAGCGAGCTTATCGAGGAGTTTATGCTGCTGATGTTGCCCCTTATGGCCTGCACCTTTGCGCTAAGCGCCGGGTCGTCAATGACAGACATGGTCTTGTTGATTGCCGCGAACTCGGTGTTCCAGTAATTTGTCAGCGAGCGCATCTTTATCGTGTAGTATGCCGCAAGGTCCTTGTTCTTGGCAAACTCAATCCTTTCGTCGGTCCTGTTTGCCACCTTTTCCGCCAGCAGCGTGGTATTGGCAAGGCCCTTTGTCCTGTTCTGCGCCGCGGCTATCTTGGACTTTGCCAGGTCCATCGCGGTCTTGTTGATGTCTATAAAATAGCATATGCCGAGGCAGTCCGGGCATTCGGTGTACGTCGCGGGCATCCTCAGGGAGGTGCTTTCCAGCGTTGTCCTGTATGGATACATCCGGTCTATGCTCTGCTTCGCGCTTTCAAGGGACTGGTAGGCGTTGTTCTCGTCCATGCTGCTTATCGCCGACCTTGCTGAGATAAGCTCCTTGTCCAGCTTGAATGAGGCGTTGAAGAATTTGTCCAGCTCCTTTCTCATTTCAGTGGCGTCGCCGTAAGTTCCGCCCTGTATCCAGTCGTTTGAGATGTATATCGACATGCGGTCCAGGTTTTCGGCTATCAGCTGCAGGTTGTAGTCGGGATTGCTGTTGTTTATCAGGTTGCTGATGCCAACCGCCATCAGTTCCCTGCATGCGTATTCCTCCATGCCTGGCCTGCCCGCGGCGCCGATCCTGCCATCGTTCCTTGATGCGTTTATGGCATCCATAAGCGCCAATATCCCATCCGTCTCGTTTTGGGACAGCATGTAAGCAGTCACGTAATAATCCTTTATGACAGAGCCTATCTTGCCCCGGTCTGTTATGAGCGCGTCATCGTCCGCGTTGACAAGGAACGATTCAGTGCCATTTATGAAATACAGCATATAATTGGCTCCGTCAAGGGCAAAGCTCTTCTTCGTGAGGTTCTCCCCGCTATAAAGGTACTGGTCCATCCCTATGCCAAAAGACGCCGCCATGAGGGCAAATGCGGCTAGCGCGAAAAGCTTTTTCATGGTTTGGATTTAGCCTCGTTGTATTTTTAAATGCTTCGCAGTTCCCCACAATTTCTTTCAAACGCCAAGCATGCTCGTAATTAGCCATATTGCCATTATTCCGGCAAGCACAGTGGCAAGCTGGAGCGTGGATTTCCATGCCCCCCTTTCCTTGTGCAGCTCCGGGATAAGGTCGGTCCCGGCTATGTATATGAACCCGCCCGCGGCAAGCGCCATGCCGTAAAAATTCAGGTTTTCAACCTGCTGGGAAAGCGCGAAAAACGCCAATACGCCGAGCACGGCCGTGAACGCGACAAGCAGGTTTGACAGTATGGCCTTTTTGACGGAGAATCCGGAATAGAGCAGTAGCGTGAAGTCGCTGAGCTCCTGCGGTATCTCGTGCATGATTATCGCTATTGTCGTTGCAATCCCCAGCGCCTGCGAGGACGCGAAGCTTGCCGCTATCGCGAAGCCGTCGAAGAAGTTGTGCATCGCGTCCCCTATCAGCGTCAAATAGCCGAGCGGCTTCTCGTGCTCCGCGTGGTCGTGGTGCGCGTGGTGCCAGTGCACCAGCCGCTCCAGTATGAAGAAGATCATCATTCCCGCGATGACGTACGCGAAGGCGACCTTGGGCGCTATGCCTTCTATGGATTCGGGAAGCAGGTCAAGGAACGCCGCGCCGAGCAGGGACCCTGTCGCGAAGCTGACGATGAAGAACACCGCCTTTTCCATGGTCCCCTTTTTCAGGGCCAGAAGGCCTATTCCGACCAATGAGACGAGGCTTACGACCACGGTTGCGGCAACCGCTTCCATTATCATATGGCAATAAGATGGAAACCAACATTTTTAAAATGTGTTTGGGCTTAAACATAGTTTGCGCCTCAGTAGCTCAGCCTGGTAGAGCGCTCGCCTCGTAAGCGAGAGGTCATGGGTTCAAATCCCACCTGAGGCTTTGGGCTTTTTCAAAAAAAGCCCAGGGAAAAACCGACGCCGTTTTTTGCGAAGAAAAGGTCCCTGGGTTCAAAAGAAGCATTTAGGGCTCTGCGGAGCCAAATGATTTATCTTCACACATGCCAACATTTGTTATCCCACATCGTCGTAATCTTTTAAAAGGATAGACGGACAAAATGGGGCTATGCAGTCTGGTACCGTTAATTTACGCTACGCTATCGTGCTTATTCTTGTTTTTGCCTCAGCGGCGTTTGCGGCGCCGTCCATCGACTTCGTCGGCCCAACCCCGAACGACGCAGAAAGCATCGCATACAACAACGTCACAATCAACGTCAGCGTGACAGAGAACGTGACCGCGTGCCTGCTCGACATAAACTACGCCAACATAACGCCGCCTGTACTGATGACGGCCTACAACGCAGACGCAAACACCACCGCCAACTTTACGCTATATGTGCTGCCTGCAGGCCAATATGAATACAACGTAAACTGCACCAACATGACCGGCGACTCCAACCAGACGGCAAACAGGACGTTCATTGTGCTTGAGGGCATGGGCGCATTCATCCTGCCGCAGACGCCGGACTCCTTCTTTTTCCCTGGGACGGAGCCCGAGATAAACATCTCTGTCAATGCCACAAGCCCAGGCTCCAACATATCTTTCGTGACTGCGGACTTCAGCAACCTCAGCGCATCTGCATGCGACGGCGCGCCGATATTCAACCTTACAAACAGCAGCGGCCTTTGGATTGGCTCCTGCAACATATCCGCAATAAGCATACCTGCAGGCACATACCCCTACGGCGCAACCGTCACAGCAATTGCATATGACCTGCTGTCAAGGCAGGCGCAGAACACGACCGTGGTCCTGCTGCACAACCTTGGCGTGCCGGCGAGCAACGACCCGTCCAACTGCACGAGGTTTGGTTCAGAAACAACCAACTTCTCAACAGTCCCGAATTTCGGCGCAGTCAATTTTGTTGTTGACTACGAGATGAACCTTACTTGCACAAGCTCGCTTATCGCCAATCCCAACTTCACGGACGGCGCCACCATAAACCTCACGTCCGTGAACCTTTCAACCAAGGAGTCCGCGGACAAGCTCGCGAACCTAAGCTCCGCGATAAACGTCACGATAGGCCAGCCAGGGACATTCAGCATTTCCAGGATATACGTCAACACAACCTATTTCCAGGAGCTTAACACGAACGCAATAATAACTCTCTTCAACCTGCCTTTCATATCCCAGCCTATTGTGAGGGCCGACAATGCGTCAAGGAAGGGCTCAATAAGCGTGACAAGCTGGACTCCGACAAACCTGAGCCTAATCACGGGTGACGTATTTTTCACAGGCACGCTCAGGTTCAGCGTTTCCGGATTTTCGGGATACAACGTCTCCGAGAACGTTAGCCCTTCAATAAGCATAGCAAGCCCTGCAAACGGAAACCAGACCAACCTGACATCCATACTGGTCAACGTGACAGTGAACGGCACAGGGACAGAGCCCAGCCTGATAATAATAACAATAAACTCCAGCCCGCAGCAGTCGTTCATTTACAATGCCACAAACGGGAGCGTCACCGACAACACGGCGAACTGCGCAAACACGACCGCTGACGGCGAGGTTTTGCGCTGCCTGCGCAACTCAACGGCGCTGGCCATAGGGAGCTATTCCCTCACGGTGCTTGCGTACGACTTCGCATTTCCCGAGCCGGGCAACAACGCCACTGCATCATCTGTTTTCGAAATAGCCTACAACCCGGACGCATACGAAACAGACAATGACTCCAGCTCAGCGAAGTGGATATTGACAAACAGAACGCTGCAGCTGCACAATTTCCACAGCACGACGGACGTAGATTACGTAAAATTCAACGCCACGGCCGGATACACGTATGACATACTGGCAAACGCCACGGCAACGGGCTTCCCAGACACCGAGATGGCGGTTTATGACGTGAACGGAACGTGGCTGTATTACAGCGACGACATCGTCCTTACCGTCAACCAAAACAGCGAGATATGGTTCAAGGCGCCATACAACGGCACGTTCTATGTCGCGGTTGACGAGTGGTCTGGCATCGCGGGCGGGAATTATACCCTTTCTGTCCAGAAGCTCGGCATAATGACTGCAACGATAACCAACATCACAAGGACCGCAATGAAAAACGGCGTGTCATTCAACGTGACGGTGAATGCGACCTGCGTCGGCGGCCCGTGCGGGGCTGTCCAGGCTGCGCTTGACCCGATTCTGGAAGGCGCAAACAAGAGGCAAAAAGACATTATCGCGGCGGCGGAGAGCGGCCCGGTAAACGTAATAGTCACATTGAAAGAGCCTGCGACAAAGCTCAAGACAAGGGAAAACATATACGCCACGCAAAGCGCGGTGCTTTCCTCAATCCCGGATGCAGATTCCAACTTTAAAGTGAAGAATAGATATACGATAGTCAACGCGTTTTCGGGAACGGCCACTGCGGAAGGCATAAAGGCCCTGCTGAAGAACCCGAATGTGGCATCTGTCCGCCTTTCAAGGACTTACCACACTGCGCTTGACGTCTCAGTCCCGCTCATAGGCGCAAAAAGCGTATGGAACATAACGGCAAATGGCGTTAACATCAACGGCACAGGCCAGACAGTGTGCATACTGGACACGGGCATGAACTACACGCACCCTGACTTCGGGTCGTGCACGCTTGATGATATAATAACAAATTACAACTGCAGCAAGGTTGTCAGCGGATATGACTTTGTGAATGATGACAGCGACTTCATGGACAGCAATGACGGCCACGGCGGCACTGCCGCATTGGGCCATGGCTCGCACGTTGCCGGCATTGTCGGCTCAATAGACTCCGTTTACAGGGGCGTGGCGCCTGGCGCGAAAATAGCCATGGTCAAGGTCTGCGACTCCAACAACACTTGTTCAGATACCAACATTGCGTTAGGCATAGACTGGTGCATGAACAATTCCGCAGCCTATAATATAAGCGCGATATCAATCAGCCTTGGCGGCGCGGACTGCGCATACGGCGACTGCGACGGCAAGCCGTGCGACGATGACACATTGCTTCTTGCTTCTTACATAAACGCCGCAAGCGCGGCAAACATCACCGTTTCCGTTGCTTCAGGCAATGACTATCTTGGGGAATCATACCCGGCAGGCATAAGCCAGCCGGCATGCGTAAGGAGCGCGATATCGGTCGGCGCAACAGACGACTTAGACGCGATAGAGGGCTTCACCAACAGGGATCAGAACCTGGACATCCTTGCCCCTGGCGTTGGGATAATAGCAACCAACTACGCTGGCACCCATACCTCAAAGGACGGCACATCAATGGCAACCCCGCACGTCTCAGGCGCGGTTGCGCTCATTAGCCAGTATTTCCTTTACAATTATAATAGGACCATCAACCCGCAGGAAATGGATGTGCTGCTTAAAACATCCGGAAAGACGATATGGGACAACGCAGGGATAGTGAATATCAGCCACCCGAGGCTCAACGTCCTTGCCGCAACAATTGAGAAGGGCGTCATCTCAACAACAGTCGGGGCAAGGCCGTTCTACACAACGTCATCCAACCCATCCAACAGCCCGTGCTACAACAACATGGCATCAGGAGCATCCTGCGTGACAACATGGAACGTGCGTTCCAACGGGGATGAGGGCATATACAGGTTCTTTGCCATATACGGCACCAACTACAGCACGTATTATTCAACGGCGCAGAACGTCACGATAGACACTACCGCGCCGAACGTTTCGCTCGTCTCGCCGGCCAACAACAACTTCTCGGCATCAGCCAACGTGACGCTCACTTTCAACGTTACGGACAACTTTGACACAAACCTCACATGCCCGCTTTACGTTGACGGCGTCTCAAAAAGCACGTTTGCGGTCCAAAACGGCACATCAGGGAACGACTACACGACCAACTATTCCAACGGCTTGCACGTATGGTACGCGAACTGCACGGATGACGCGAGCAACACCGGGACAAGCGGAACCAGAAACTTCACAGTCGACACCATAAACCCGGCAATCTCCATAGTTTCGCCTTCGCAGGCATATTATCCAAGCGGCGTCAACATGCTGCTAAACATCAGCGCGACTGATACGAACAAGGACACGACCTGGTTCTACACCAATGGAACAGTTAACATAACCTACACAGTTCCAGTCACGCTCAATTTCACAGACGGCATTTACAACATGACGGCATGGGCTAATGACAGCGCAGGAAGGACAAACACAACAAACAGGACGTTCATAGTGGACACAACAGCGCCGACAATATCGTTCGCGGACCCGACGCCCAACTCATCCACATACGTGACAAAAAGCTATGTTGCCATAAATGCCAGCGCAAGCGACGCGAACTTAGCCAACATCACGATACGGATATACAACTCAACAGGCGGACTGAGGAACTCCTCGTTCTCCAACTCCTCGGCCTCGCTGTTCGCGAACTTTACCGGCCTGAGCAACGGCGTATACTACTTCAACGCAACAGTCTATGACAAGGTCGGCCTGTACAACTTCACAGAGACAAGGAACGTCACTGTTGACTTTACAGGCCCTGCAATATCCTTTGTTTATCCTTCTGACAACACGTCATCGCTCAGCAGGGATTCGATAATAGCCAACATCAGCGCCCCAGGCGCAGACCTTGCGAACCTGACAATATACCTCTATGACGGCGCCGGGCTTGTTAACTTCACCAACAGCACCTCAAGCCCGCTGTTCGCGAATTTCTCCGGCCTTGGCAACGGCATCTATTACGTCAACGCAACGGCGTTCGACAATGCCGGAAACCTTAACAAGACCGAAACAAGGACAATAACGCTTGACACAAACGCGCCCAGCGTGGCTTTGGGCGCGCCTGCAAACGACTCGTTCACTTCCTCGGCGTCAGTAAACACGTCTTTCACGGCGGTTGACGCGCTTGCCGCCAACACAAGCTGCAAATTGTATACTGACGGCACAATAAGGGCAAACATAACGGCAGCGAACAACACGCTGATGTCCCAAACATACAACTACACGGCCGGAACCCACAACTGGTCCGTCAACTGCACGGACTTTGCGAACAACACAGGCGCAAGCGACGGATGGAACTTCACTGTTGACCTTGCCAATCCGACAATATCAGTAGTGTCGCCTTTGCTGGGCTATTACTACAGCAACGGCTCAATACTGATAAACATCAGCGCAAACGACACGAACCTGGATACAGTATGGTTCTACACCAATGGTACCAACGTAACTTACACACCACCAGGCGTTCCGTTTATCCTTGGCTTCGACGACGGCATATACAACATGACGGCCTGGGTGAACGACAGCGCTGGCAGAACGGTTAGCTCTGGGTTTACTTTCACAGTTGACACGGCTGCGCCAACCGTCGCAATCCAGTCGCCTGCAAACGACACGTACAACACGTCCAACCTGAACCTGAGCTTCACGGCGTCCGACACCTATATTGAGGCCTGTTGGTATTCAATTGACGGGGGAAGCGCAACGGCCATCTCCGGATGCGCGAACGGAAGCGCCATTGTCGGGCTTGCAAACGGGAGCCAGTGCGTTTCCGTTTTCGTGAACGACAGCGCAGGGAACACGGCGAACGACACCGAATGCCTCACGCTTGAGCTTGCGCCGGAGCTCATTCCGCCGGTCTATTCCGCATTACAGCCTTCAAGCGCAAACTACAACGAGACATACAGGCCCAACCTAGCATATCTGCTTAATGCAACCTGGACAGACGACACTGGCATTGGCGCTGTGCTTGTCGAGAGCAACTTCAGCGGAGGCGCTTTGGCTCTCTCGCCCGTCACAAGCCTGCCAGGCAACCAATTTGAGTATGACACTAGCTACCTTGGAGCAGGAGCCTATATCTATAGGTGGATTGCGAACGACACGTTCAACAACACGAACGACTCGATGCCTTACAGGAACATCACTATCATCAAGGCAGACCCGAACGCGACATTGGTAATTTCACCGTCATGGAACGGAACCTGGCCTTATGGGACAACCGTCAACTGCACTGGCGCCGTGCAGGTGAACATGACGCTTTACAGGAACAACAACACACTTGCCAGCAGCGGATTTGGCTCTGCACAGGAAATCCGGAACCTTTCGGCAGGCTCGTACAACTACACGTGCAACACCAGCGGGAACGAGAATTACACGTCGGATTCCGCATCCTCAACGCTAACAATAGGCAAGCTGAACTCCGCGCTCAGCCTGAACGCGCCGCCTTCTTGGACGGTGAACTGGTCCGGCATGACCAACGTCTCGTGCAATGCATCGTCCCTGCTGAACATAAGCCTTTCCAGGAACGGGAGCCCTATCGGAACCGGCATGGGCCACGTGGAGCAGTATGCGAACCTTTCAGCAGGCTCGTACAACTACTCGTGCAGCATATCCGCAAACGAGAACCACACCGCAAATTCCACATCAAGGGTACTGACAGTGAACAAGGCCACGCCAACCCTCACGCTGCTGCTTGACGGCAGCGCATCCGACGCGGACATTGACACGGGAGACACGCTTCACATAATCGGCAACGCGACGAAGCCAACAGGCGGCTACATCGAACTGTACGTTGACAGCGTGCTGTTCAACAGGGGCAACGCCCTATTGTCAAACAGCACATCGTGGTCCTCGTCCGGAACGCACACTGTGAAGGTCGTCTTCAATGCGACGCAGAACTACTCCGCGTCGTCCCTGTCTAGGACAGTCACAGTGTCTTCATCAGGAGGGGGGGGCGGCGGGGGCGGCGGCGGAGGCGCGGGCCTGCCTTACATGAAGATAACCAATTATACCACGTGCAACAACGACAACACCAGCAACGTCAGGGTAGTCGTGGTGTCAGCGGCAAACAACACTCCGCTGAATCTGGTCACTGTGTTTACGGACTACAACAACATTTACACCGCGTACACGACAGGCTACACGTTCAGGAGCCTTGCCGACGGCACGTACACGATACACGCCGAGAAGAACGGATACCACGACGCATCGCTTGCTGTTTCGCTTAACTGCACGCCGCGCACAACAGTCCAGCAGAACCAGACAGGCGGCGGCACAACAACCCAAAACCAGACAACAGGCGGCACAACAACCCAAAACAAGACAGCAGGAGGAAGCGTAATTGTTGTTTATTCCAGCAACGGAACCAACACAAGCGTCAACGTAACGCTGGTTGGCATTGGTTCAAACTACGCGACCTACAAGGTTGACAACCTCACAGGCACAGTGCGCGTAAACGTGGGCCAGAACCTCAGCATTGACATTGACAACGACGGGAAACCTGATATCTACATAAAGCTCAATGGAGTCACAAGCAACTCCACCTCAGCAATAATAGACGCGATACGCGCGCCATTGGCAGGGCAGGGCGCGTGCATTGTTGACAATGACATATGCGCAACTGGCGAGGAATGCTGTTCAAAGCAATGCGTGAACGAGGTCTGCACGTCCGGCATCAACATAGATGGCATAATAAACCCTATCAAGAGCCTGGCAAAGGAGATGGCAGACAACCTGCCCCAGGTGCTTGCGGCACTGCTGATTCCGCTTGTTTTGTTTGCAATAGCGATAGTCGCAGGGTATTTCCTGTTCCTGAGGAAAGGGATTGAAAAGAAGCGCAAGTGAGCCAGGATGTTTTTTAAAGTCTTGGTGTGAAACCGGCTTATGGCGTCCATTCAATACAGCACGCTAGGCCTCACGCTGAGGATGATGCTCGTAACAGCGCTGGTTTTCGGCATAGTTGCCGCGGTTTTCGGCATCATACTGGTCTATTCGGGGTTTTCAGGAAGCGGCTCCATCTGGATATGGATGCTGGTCTCGTTTGCGTTCCTTTTTGTCCAATGGTATATCGGGCCCATAATAGTAAAATGGTCAACAGGGGCTCGGGAAGTGAAGGAGGGCGCCCTGCCGGAGATAAGGGACATGCTGAAAAGGAACGCCAAGAAGGCGGGAATACCCGTTCCCAAGCTCTTTCTTGTTGAAAACAGCACCCCGAACGCCTTTGCGTTCGGAAGGACGCAGGGAAGCTCCGCAATAGCGGTGCACACCGGCCTTTTGAGGGTGCTGAACAAAGACGAGGTTGAGGCGGTCATAGCTCACGAGATAGGCCACATCAGGCACAGGGACGTCCTGGTCATGACGTTTGCCAGCGCGCTTCCGATAATGCTGTATTATGCCTTCATAATCTTCTTTGGCGGCAGGGACCAAAAGGGTGGCGGCTCATACCTTACGACCATAATAGGCGCGAATGTTGCAAGCTTCCTTGGCCAGCTTATCGTGCTTGCGGTGTCAAGGGCAAGGGAGTATTACGCGGACGAGTTTTCCGCCTATGCGACCGGCAGTCCCAAAAACCTTATGATGGCGCTTACGAAAATAAGCTACGCCAACGCGGCTGCGCCCCAGAAAAGCAGTGCAATAAACTCATTTTACATAGCTTCCCCTTCATCAGGCGAAAGGGACACGATAAACGAGATTGCGTTCATGCTTGGGCGCGGCTCGTCCTTTGCGGAAATACTGGAAAAGGAAAAGGGCAAAGGGACGCTGATGGAGTTTTTGATGACTCATCCGCTTACCGTGAAGCGGCTGGAACGGCTTTACAGGATAGGAAAGGCCGGCTGAGCATCCAGGCTCCCGGCACGTTCCCCTAGGCGGTATGTTTAAAAACAAAGCGAGGCAAAAGCGGAGCATGGGCATTAGGCACATTCTCCCGCTGCTGCTTGTCTTCGGAATTGTTTTCAGTGCGTGCATCCCCCTTGACTATTATGACAGGGCGGAAGCCTCGAGCATATCAATCTCGCCCATTGCCACAAACGATGACGGCTCGATAAACTACAGCGTTTCGCTTTTTGCGACCATCGGCGGGCATAACATACCGGTAAAGGACGCAACAATATTCATCCAGCCCTTCAACAACTCCGGCTTCAGGAAGGAATTCTTGTGCAGGGCGATAACCGACGAAAACGGGTTTGCGAACTTCACCGCTTCAAAGGCCATGCTGAACAAGACGACTTTCGTTGCGGTGTTCTGCTATTCAGACCCGTCGCTGACGTGCGCGATAGACGACTGCCTTGTTGTTTTTGGCGCAAACGGCAACATAGCTTACAAGCCGTCCTATGCTGACCCCAACGGAATAGGCATGGATTCATATGATGACATTGATGCATGCGACGGCGCGTCCGGAAACTGGGGAGAGAACGCATCCGCATTCAACATTACGGGAACAGACGGCTGGGAGCAGGTCAACCTTTTCGTGTCATCCTCGATGGTGCTTACAAGAAGCTCCGGAACAAGGGTGCTTTCAAGCTACCAGCTGAGCATATGCATGCCGATTGCGATTTTGCTTGGCTTGCTCATAGCCAGCATGTTCTATATGGGCATAAACCCGTTTTTCTGGTTTAGCATGGACAGGGCGCAGAAGGCATACATAAGGCCCAACACCCAGGCAATAAAGTCCTCCGTCAGCGGAGCCATGGGCCAGGCGCAGAGCAAGCTTTCCAGAACCCTCGAAAAGGTAAAAGGGGTATATGGAGCCACCAAGGGTGTGACTGAAGGAATGGCTGGCGGAAAAGCCAATACCGAAAAGGAAGGCGTTCAAACCACCGAGAAGACAGGCGTTCTCAGGAAGGCCGCAGTTAAGGGCGAGGCAGCAAAAGCCAAAGGCGAAAAGCCGACCGGTTTCCAGAAGTTTGCCATTGGCTTCGTAAAAGTTGCCACTGGCGTGAGCAATGCCACAAAATGGGTGACGGGCCAGAAAATAGCCGAAAAAGGAGGCAAGATTTTAGGGATTGGCGCGGCAGCGGAAAAGTCCCAGAAACTGGTGCCCGTGCTTACCAAAACCGGCGCCCAAAAAGTGGACAAGACAGGAACTGCTGTAACCAGGCCGTCTATTAACTGGAAAACGTTTGGGCAGGAGATGAAGGCAAACTGGGGCAGCAAGGGCATAGGCAAGACAATTGGCAAGATCGCACTCAAGGCCCTCGGCGGCATTGCGCTGGGCACAGTCGGCAAGGCCCTGCAGCTTGTTTTCCAGACATTCGGAATCACTGCCATAGATGTTAAAAAAATAAGTGGAAAAGAAGTCAAAGCTGAAGTCGATAGGCGGGATAAAGCAGCTTATGAAAAAGCGGTAAAAGACAATCTCAAGAAGAACCTTCTGGCGGACATGAAGGACAAGCCAGGCTTCAGCCAGGAGCAGTTTGACAAGCGCTCCGATGGCGCAATATCCAAATTTTTTGACTTGAACAACAAGATAACCACAATCGACGCCGAGATAGCCCAGCTTAAGGAAAATAACCCGTCAGACAAAAGGATAAAGAAACTCGAAAAAGAGCGAACGGAACTGATAAGGGAAAAAGATTCCGTGCTGCCGGACTTTGTCTTAAAATGCCTCCCTGCGCTGGACAAAAGAGTAACCGAGAACAAAAAAGAGATGCAGAATCTTGGGGACAAGATGGATGCTTTTGGACAAAAAATAGAGAAGAGCAAGGCATTCTCGGCTCTTTCCAAAACGACCAAGGATGTTATTGATGGCCTGCTCAGCAAGGATTCAATCACGGTCCCTGAATCTGAAAAGCTCAAATCCCAGCTAAGCGGCATCAAGGACGAGAAACTAAAGAGCCAGATTTCCGACATGATTGATATGAAATTGTCTTACGGCGAAAAGCTGAACGACCAGATGGATCGGATGGACGAAATGCATGCGCCGGTTCATTATGCCCTGAACAGGGAAACGGAATTCCAGGAAAGGCTGCACAGCATACCCCAGAGCCATATAGGAAACGAGGTGAAGTCGATAGCATTGTCGCTGCACTTGAAAGGAAAGGAAGACGAAGCCAACAAGCTAATAGCCGATTTCAAGGATATTGGGAAAAACAAAGGCGACAAGGACGCCCAGAAAGTATCCGTAATTGATGTGCTGGAAACGGTTTTCAAATACCATCCAGAACTTGCCAACGAAATCACTGCAGCCAACCTGGTCAATGACCTCGAGCGGACATGGAAAATAGGCGACATACAGGAGGGAAAGAACATAAACAACGCGCAGTTGCAGGTTTGCGACGGCTTTTCTAGCATGTTGAAGGATGGCTATACCATAACGAAGGTAGAATTCACAAAGGAGATAGCAGAGAAAATGAAAACAGGAGGCATACCTGTCAGCAGCCAGATAGAGATAACAGATAGGAAAGGCAACCTGCTTGACGCAGAAGACAAGGACAACGTCCTGTCGAAATACGGCATCAAGAACGATTCTTATTCCTGGGATGCAATAAGCGGCATAAGCACGGCGAAAAGCGGCGTTATCAACGAAAAGGGCCTGACTTACGGCAGGAACGAGGCAATCCAGGCACAATCTCAACTAATTGTGGACGCCTTCAAACTATTGCATTCCAAAAACCTTGAGGACAGGGCTTCCTCACCCCAGATGGCCGCCTTGGACAATCTTGCCGGCGTGCTGGGCAGGAACGGCATGGTGCTGGCAGGCTTGTATAGAGACGGCAGCCCTGAAATATATGATGCGGAAGACAAAGCCCATACAAATCCCATAAAAATAGAAGATGTGAAGAAAAGGGTGAAAGAGGACTCCTGGACGGATTTCTCCACCGCATCCTCGGAATTTACGGCAATCGACCTTGGAAATATGAAAACCACACTCAAGAACAACGGCTATTCCTTCTCAGGCGTGGATTCCGAAGGCAATTTCTTGGTAAAGGACATCAAGACAGGCAAAGCGGTTTCCAATGATGACGCAGTCGCGCTGATACATGATCTGAAACTTGACCAAGAACTAGTCACATTGAAAGACGTAAATGTGGCTGGGATTAGGGACTCATTGAAAGGCACAGGCTTGGCATTCAACGGCATAGACGAAAAAGGGATTATAATCAACAATTCCTCTGGGGGGCGCGTGACAGAAGCTGATGTGGAAAAGACGCTTAAGGAAAAGGATGCTTCAGAGGGCTTCACGAAAGCATACGCCGCGTTCAATGCGAATTCCAGGGAAATCATAAGGGAAAATGTCATACCCTCCTTCAATCCGGGCCAAAACGTCGCGGTTCCGTATCAGGATGTCAATGACGCCATGCTCATCAGAGCCAAAGGCACCGAATCAAGGGCAGAAACAGCCTCACAGCTTTTCGATTCCTTGAAAGGCATGCTGACGTCCAAGGAATCGGCGGAAAACCTGGAGATTCATAAGGAACTTTATGAAAGACTGGAGAAATTCCAGTCTGACGACAAGATGAAAAACGTCTTCCTTGTCTATAACCCGAACCAAAAGAGGTTCGACCTAGTTGACAAGAGCAACATTGCCTTGCCAGAACCCCTCCCGCCAGATAAGGAAAGCGCAATCCTGAAGCAATACAAATTTGACAGCATCTCGGAAGCCCAGGCCAGCGTGATGAAGGGCGTAATGGACCAGCAGATCCAGTTCCAGCAGAAGGAAGGAGGCAGGGAAGCCGGCGCACCCCCCGGAACAGTGTCTCTTTCGTCGCTTTCTTTCATAGTCTCCCATCTTTATGAGAATGAGAAGAATAACCTAGTCAGCAAAAGCCAAACTGACAAGGAAAACCGCATTTATGAGACAGGAAGCAAGATGAATCTGACTTCGGCATTCCTTTTTGATTTCAATGCCCTATTCGGGAATATAGAACGCTCAAGCCCAACCTCGGTCGCCCTTACAGGGGCTTCTGACGAAATTTTCCATAAATCCGTCGTCAACAAAGACTATGATAAGAACTGTTTGCGCAATTATTTTGCGGCTGATGTGAAGGAAGAGCTGATTGCCAGCGGAGCGGTCAAGGAGAAGGATGCGGATTATGCGGCATTGGTAGATTATCATAGCTTCATTAACAATACGGTTTTTTACGGGGCGCTTAGCAGCAATAACACCTATTTCGGCGGAACAGCGAAACCGCCGTCCGCGCCTTATGAGGAACCGCCTCCATCCGGACCTGACATGCAGCCAACGCCACAAACGCCCTTGGCACAGCCAAAGCCATCAGAGCCGCCTGAAGAAAAGGAGGAGCAAGTTCCATCATCGGCATTAAGGACAAGGTCACTGCGTGCAAAAGAGACAACAGAGCCTGCCAATCAGCCGCCTTCTAAAGAGCCGGAAAGGAAGGAAGAAAGGAAAGCGCCCACGGTAGTATTCAAGGAGGAACCGGAAACGCCGTCCGCAAAGCCTGAAATAAGGCCGCCGCAGCCTTCGATAAAAGAAGAGGAGCGCAGGCTGGCTGAGGATGCGCAGTTCCGCGCCCCGGAAACCGCGAAATATGCAGTCCAGCCAAAGAGCAGCCAGGATGCAGTCAACAATTACGCTCTCGAACAATTCTACCCCGAATTCAAGGATCTTTCTGATCCAGACAAAAGGAAAGTGCGCATTGCACTCAATCTTAGCCCTGAGAATGAGCGCATATCCGTGCCGCAAGAATCACTTAAGTCCGGCAAAACGCTTTCTCTTAACAAATCCGACTATGATGCGGCGCTTTCTGCCGAGCTTTCGGAATCTCTCGCATCAAAGCTCCATATATCTCCGGAAAGAGAGCCGGCCCCATCGATGCTGCCGCAGCTGACCAATAAAAAACAAGCTGGGGCAGAACAACAAAGGTGGCCTGATATACCCGAAGTGGCGGCAGAAAAAAAGTTCGAGAGAGACATGAACAACCCAGAGATAATAAAACAGCAAGTGCAGGAAGCCAAGCGCGAGTATAAGGAAACGTTGGAAA
>JBGQMB010000007.1:0-28802 GCA_041500405.1 Candidatus Micrarchaeia archaeon
TACAACAAGAGCAACAACCAGACCTTCGTGCCGGTCGGAAGCGTAATTGTGGTTACGGGAAGGGCGACGCCATATGACAAGGACTGCACGGATATGATGCTGCCTTCGGCAGAGACGCGGTTTTGCACTGCCGCCCCGCAGAGCGACTGGGGCATTTCAGGGAACTCGCAGAAGGTTTTGGAGTTGCAGGACGCTTGGGGCGTTTCAGACTGCTCCAGCAGAAGCAGGCCGTCAGGATGCGTCGTAAAATACATATACGTATGCAACGGACTGCCCTGCCTCGCTACCGGTGCAACCGCCGTCCAATCCTGGAATAGGGATAATCCGGAATACCCGGTTGTACAGTGTTCGTGTCCTTCGGGGGACGTCGGCGGTCCCGTCGTACTGTTCGACTGCCCATCGACCGGCACGGCAGGCACGACATCTACACAATTCTGCTCATACAGTAAGGACCAGGCAAGGTACAACACCTCATATTACCCCACAACCGCGGACCTGCTGCAAAGGAACAGCCTTGTCAAGTCCATGTGCCCCGGATGCAGGACAGCGGTTGAGGTTGCCGGAAGCCTGAAGGAGATAAACGGCGCGTTCACCATACAAACGCAGAGGGGCAACGAGGCGGACGTGCTGATGACGACGTTCAAGGAAGTGAACATAGACAATCAGGTGACGCTGGAGGACATATACGATGACTACGGCATTACGCAGAGGCCAAGGCCCTCCGCCCCGGACCCGATGTGCCTGAGCGAATCGGCCTCGGACGATGATGAAATGGACTTTATGGCCTTGGCGTGCACGCCCGGATATAGGGTGTCTGACGTCACAACGAAGTACGGCGAAGTAACATACACGACAAGCCCGACAACTTACACGGGATACTGGACCAACACTTTTACGCTCCCCAACGGCACAAAAACCACGATTTCAGGCACAGGCAGTTATATGACAAACAAGGAGGAGACGCTGGCATGCAACAGCATCGGCACAGGATACTGCTCGTACAAAAACGTCCCTGGAAACGAAATGTTCTTCTTTGACCAGAAGACAGTGGATTATAGCGTGCAGGTGCCGGCATACACGCCGGAAAACGGCTGGAACGGCGTAAATGTGTGGGGCCTTCCGGACAACAAGCCCTGCGCTGCGACGCAGATTGTAGATGGCGTGCCCACAGCATGCCCGGCAAAGGTCCGGAGCATATTCTTCGGCTGGATTACATATCCATGCACCTGCATTGTTCCCGGAACCCCGACCACAACCACAGAATGGAAAACCTGGACGCTTCCAGGGGTGACGCTTCCAGGGGTGCCGCATAAGGAGATAACGTGTTCCATACCAATCTGCACAGACCCATGGGACACGACATGCAAGACGGGCGCCTGTTCAGGCGGAGTCGGGATTATGGGGGAGACGTGCACCGCAAAGCCGAACTGCATAAACGTGCCTTTTCTGCCCAGTGCCGGAATATGCACATGGAATCCTCCGCAGTCTGAATCAGGATGCAACACCTGCAACGCAACCAGTGCCACAACCGCAGACTACAGTTACAGGGCCTGCACTTCAGGAAGCCAGGCCTGCGTCATTCCAACAAGCGGAACGAACGAGGGCAAGCTGGTTTGCAGCAGCAACCACAACACGCTTTGCGTCCAAGGCGCCCCGAACAACGACATGGTGTGTCTAATGGGCAGCGCATGCGACGCCTGGTCCACTAATCTGTATTGCAGCAGCACTGGACATGGCATATTCACTACATATGACGACTACTGCACGCAATGGATGGCAGGCGGGGCTCCTGGATACAACGCCAACAAACTGGTCTGCAGGTCAGACAAATATGAGATTTATCCAACGTCCTGCGTTTTCAGCAGTTTAAGCTGGGCATGGACGTGCCCGGAAAGCACCCACGACTGTGAAGAATACAGCGCCTTTGGAAGCCCTGTCAATGCCGCGGAAAATCCGAGCAAGACAAAGCTCAAGACCGCCTCCTTGGAGATAACCTGCGACAGCAGGTTCTATCCTGTGGATTTCATGCTCTACTGGATGCTGTATGATGGACATATAAATGAGAACCGTGCCGGCTATTACAGCAATCTTTTAACAAATGAGATAATGACAGACAATGCGGCAAACAGCGCAGGCATGGACGCGACGATGTGCACAAGGGACAGCGACATCAGGACATATTATATTGGAAAAGGATGCAACGACGCGTTCAACACAACGGACATGCTTGTGCTCAATCTTGAGATAGACCCCGCAACGACGAGGCACACTTCCGCTGATTACGAAGCGTGGTACACCGAGATGGCGGATGCCATAGTCAATTACTCGTCCAGCGAAACGTATACCTACGGAAAGCCGATAGTAATCTACATCAGGAGCATGAAGAACGCGTCCGGATTCAACCCGGAGAAGTTCATGACAGTGCTTGGCATAAACATGGAAAGGATGATAAACGCCGGCGTTGTCGCGATACATTTCGAGGACTGGAAGCAAGTCTCCACCGGCGGCCAGAATGCATATGTTACGGACCAGCTGAACTACAGCAAGATGCTGTACGCGTTTGATGCGTCCGGAAGGCCGACGCAAACGTTCAGCGCGCTCTCGGACCTTGGAAGGGCCATATCCAAGAAGATAAGCTTCTCAGTGGCGAAATCCACGCCAGTCTACAACGAGACAACGTGCCTGAACAGTTCAACGCCGTGCATAGCGGACAGCGCATGCATCGAAGAGGCGGATATAGGGACGATGAACATAACCTGCTACAACAGCACCGGCGCGGTCAAGATAGTATATGCCATGCATCCAAGCAGCAGCGAGGAGGACATGGCGCAGATATTCTCGAACCCGGACAAGTACAAGAGCATAATAGGCTCGGTCAACAGGTATTCAAACAGGAAGCTGTGCATTTCCTCAATCGGGAACAGCACTTATTTCACGTCCTACATGTCCAATGCGGGATACGGCATACCTGTTGCATGGGACCAGCTCCAGGGCCAGACGTGCACTGCAACAGGATTGACGAACGCGGAAGTGCTGTCGCTTGCGACGGGCGGAGCATCCGCGTACGTATGCAGGCTGGAATGAGCGCACAGGGCATGGTTTTTAAATGATTGCGCCCATATCCGGTTTATGGGATCCTTCGCGCGTGCGTACAGGGAAGTCGTAAACAGGCCCGTGGAATACGCAAAAATCATGTTTTATTTCCTGATACTGGCAATCATTTCAGTTGTCGCCCCGCTCGGCCTGGCAGGCCTTTTCTCGCTAATAGCGAGCTATTCGAACGTGGAGGCGGCGATCGTATCCCTGGCTGGCGTTGGGATTTACGTCATTGCCTTCCTGCTGCTTTCAAACGGCGCATACGGCGCGCTGCTCAAGGCCATTGACGCAAGGGAAAACAGCAGGGACATGGGCCTTGACGAGATGGCAAGCTACGCGCTCGGAAACTGCGTAAAACTAACGATAATAAACCTCGTTGAGCTGGCCATAATAGCTTTTTTCGCGGCAATAGTGCTTGGAACGCTGTACCTTCTCAATATAGACGTAACAAGGAAACTGTACCTTGGGGTGGGATTGGTGATTTTGAGCATTCCGGCCCTGCTTGTAAAATATCTATTTTCTTTGACAACAGTATCCTATGTCAAGTCAGCAGGCATAAGAAGGAGCATATCAAAATCCTTCAGGATAACGATATTGAGGGGGCTGAATTACATTCCGGTGTTCATTGCGGTTTGGATAGTGACGCTTACGCTCCTGATACCGTTCATAAACATAGCGACGGTGTTCTTGCTCTTTCCTATGGCGCTGCTGGCCCTTATGATGGAGTTCGAGAAGCTGTTCCTTTAGTCTTTTAAACGTTTTCCTTCATATGAGAAACTGCGCGGTTGTAGTCAGGCTCCTTTTCTTGGGAAGAAAAGGCCCCTGGGTTCAAAAGAACCCTTTTGGCATGACGTGGCTGCAGAATAAGCGGTTGTAGTCTAGTGGTAGGATATGGCCTTGCCAAGGCTAAGACCCGGGTTCAAATCCCGGCAGCCGCATTGTAAGCGCGCCTAGGGATGCGAACCCGGAGGGTTCAAATCCCGGCAGCCGCAAGCCCCTTTTCTTCGCGAAGAAAAGGGGCTTGGGTTCAAAAGAAGGCGTTTGGGTGCCTGCGGGCGCATAAATGGTGAAGTAAATGGCGAAGATTTACGAAACGGAAAATTTTGTTGTCGAAGCTGTTGAAAAACCACACATAGACAGAAACGATGGGGGGCATATTAAAATTTACCCCAAAGTAAGAATAGTGGATAGGCAGCATCTTTCTCCCATGCAAGCCGTCGAAGTTATGAGACTAACTATTATTGTTGGAGAAGCTATGGCTAAAGTGATGAACGAGCATGGGGTTGACATTGGCAGGATAAACTATCAGGACAATGGAAATTGGAGCGTCTTTAAACCCGAAGGACCTTATTTCCATATTCATTTGTATGGCAGGGCAAAAAGCGCAAAAATCCAAAGATATGGGCAATCATGCTATTTTCCCCATATAGCAGAAAAACCCGAATTCTATGAAAAATTGAAACCGCTGAACGAAGACGACATCAAGGATATCAGGGCCGAGATTGAAAAACTTTTCAAGGAAAAAAGATTTTCTGATTCAACATGGGGCTTAACCAAGCATTAGATAAAGGAAGGGAAAGCCCGAAAGATGCGCTGAGGCACCCATAAAAAGGCATGTTTTAAAAGGCTTAAAGAGAAACGCACTTATGTTCCTGACGGACGTGGACATCAAAAGGGCCATGGAGAAGGGCGAGATAAGGTTCGAGCCCGCTGTTTCTGATGACCAGATAGGGCCTGGAAGCGTCGACCTGACGCTGGACAACAGGTGGTGGTTCTTCAAAAAGGGGAAGAAGAGGATAGACCTGTCCAAAACCGGCTGGCAGGAAATAATGGATGAAAAGAAGGCAAAATCCATAGTCCTGAAGCCGCAGCAGATGTGCCTTGCGATAACAAAGGAGAAAATAACGCTGGCTGACGACATTGTCGGATTGCTGGAGGGCAGGAGCAGGTACGCAAGGATGGGCCTTTCCATCCATATAACGTCCTCTTTCGTCCAGCCCGGCGTGAGCAACCACCAGGTCCTTGAGGTATTGAACAACTCCAATTATGATTATGTATTGAGCGAGGGCATGAGGATAACGCACATCGTTTTCGCGAGGGCGCAGTCCCCGACCTCGAAGCCATACAGGAAGTTCGGGAAAATCGCCAGGAGGCAGTGATTGAAATGAAAACGCTATTCTTGCTTTTGGATGGTCTTGGAGATATTAGGGACAACAAAAAGCCCACGCCGCTTGAGATGGCGAAGAAGCCCAACATGGACAGATTGGCGAAGGAAGGCGCGCTTGGACAGCTCCACTCGCTTGGGTTCGGCATAAAGCCAGGAAGCGACACGTCCCAGCTTGCCATCTTCGGGTATGACATAATGTCCGAATATCCCGGAAGGGGGCCTTTGGAGGCATTGGGCGCAGGCGTCGATTTCAGGCCAGGCGACGTCGCATTCAGGGTGAATTTTGCCACAGTGGACAAGGGAATGAAACTTGTAGACAGGCGGGCGGGCAGGATTGACAGCCAAACCGCAAAAGCATTGGAAAAGCACATCAACGGGATGGAGATAGAAAAGGCAAAGATAATTTTCAAGTCCACTGTGGAGCACAGGGGCGTGCTTATAATAAGGGGGGACAGGCTGAGTGGAAGAATTTCAGATACGGATCCTCACGAGGCTAACGTGAAAATGGGCATATCCGAGCCGCTTGACACAAGCGCGGAGGCAAAAAGGACGGCAAGGATACTGAATGAAGCCATAAGCGAAGCCTGCAAAAGGCTTGGCAAGGCACCCGAGAACATTGAAAGGGCGAGAAAGGGCCTGCATCCTGCCAATGCTATCCTTTGCAGGGGCGCAGGGGAATACGCCGAAGTTGAAAAATTCGAGGACAGGCATGGGCTTAAGGCGGCTTGCGTGGCCGGCGGCGCATTGTACAGGGGCATCGCAAGGTACATCGGCATGGACGTCATCATGTTCCCGGGGCCGACCGGAAAAAGGTACGATGTTTATGCGCACAAAAAGGCGGAAATGGCAGTCAAGGCCTCAAAGGACCATGATTTCGTGTTCCTTCATGTTAAAGCAACAGACAACTACGGCCACGATGGAAACCGCGAAGGGAAAAAGTCCGTGATAGAAGAAGTGGACAGGGTCATTATTCCTGTCGTGAAGGACAAGTTCGACATTATAGTCATAACAGGGGACCACAGCACGCCGTGCTTGCTCAAGGCGCACAGCGGGCATCCAAACCCATTCCTTGCCTGGGGAAGGACGGTCAGGCAGGACAAGACAAGGAAATTCGATGAATACGCGGCAATGGAAGGCGGCATCGGAAACATAAACGGCGAGGATGTGATGCAGCTTATCCTGAACTGGATGGACAAAAACAGGAAAATCGGGGAATAATGCTAATTAAGCAAAAAAGAAAATTAAAAAAAATAAAAAGTTGAGGGCCTTTTCAGCCCTGAACTATCGACGTCGAAACGCTTACCGTCATCTTTCTCGGATGAGTCGCGTTAGCAAGCGAATCGGGGTCCTCAAGGTAGTAATAAATCATTACGCCGTTGAACTGCTGGTTCGCGCTTCCAGAAGCCGTTCCTTGAGGAGTGGCAGTCGAGGAATAGCAGGGAACACTCAAGAACTTTTGCGTGTTTCCCGGCTGTACCGCAACTGCGGTTGTATAAGTTGTTCCAATGCCAGAAGTCACTGCGCTTGGCTCAGCTCCCATAAAGCACACTACCCTTTGCACCTTTATGCCCTTTCCCAGCCCGTTCTGGAGCACCATGGACATTGTAAGCGAACTGTCGGTTGCGCTTTTTGTCTGCACTATCGGCTGCGAGTCCCCGCATGAGAATCCAACGGGTGCCTGGCACCTCTGGATCTTTGACATGTTTGTGAACAGAAGCAACAGTATGCCCAGCACAATCACTATCACCAATATGGCCCACCCGTACGTCATCAGGTACTCAAGTGCGGCCTGTCCTTTTTTTGCGTTTTTCATTTTTCATACACCTCTTTTTTTCAAAAGCATCATATGCCGAAGCCCTGGAACATAGCTGAAACCAGGCTCATGGCCCCAAAGAACACTGCGTACGCGACCAGCACCATTATCGGGAAGAACTTCACTCCGTCGTTCTCATTGCCCGTGTACGCGGCGCCTATTATGTACGCCGTCACGAAGTTGGTTATGAAAATCATGACCACCGAGAAGTAATAGAAGTCGCTCGGCGTTATCGGCGGCTTGCCTACGAAGAAGTTCGTCACGAACGAGTTGGACGCCATCTGGTCAAACCCGCTTGTGGGCGCCACCATCGCGAATGCGGTGAAGAGAACCTCAATCAGCTTGTTTGAGACTGAGAGAAGGAACGGCACCCCGAACGCGGCCGCGAAGAACAGGAAAATCACGTAAACGATCAGCATGGACTTTATGTCCCTCCTGACTATTATTACCTCCCTTATCTCCTCGCTCAGCTTCTCCAAAACGACTCCGACCTCGGCGCCGCTTGATATGGCCTGCTTAAGTATCTCTATGAACCTCTTGAACAGCTTGGAGTTGAAGCGCGACGCCAAATCGTCGAGCGAATCGCCCATGGTCTTTCCGGAATAGGACTCTTTTATCGCCATCCTGACTTCAGCGGAAAGAACCCCGAACTCCGGCTTTGCGGAGTTCCACAAGGCCTGGTCAACAGGCATGCCGCCCCTTACGTTGGACGACACCATTGAAAGGAATTCAGGCAGCACGCTTTCCACGGCGCTCCTCCTCGCGTCTCCAAGGAAGACGTAGTATGCCAGTATCAGCGTCCATGAGAACAGCACCGCAAGCACCGAGAACACCAGGGCAAGCACCGGAAACAGCGAATCCATGTTCGCCTGGCTTATGCTGAACGCAATCTCCTTCAGGAACTGCGACAGCGGGAAGAACATGAAAGAGCCTAGCAGCGCCGCTATGAATATCAGCGCAAGCACGACCGCGGAGACGCCTATGAAATATGCTCCGGGGTTCGGGCTTCCTGCCTCGCTCATCACCCTATCGGCTTCCTTTTCGTAGCTTTTCGGGAATTGCTTTCCAATGTGGAACAGTGTGTTTATCATTTTTATCACCCTAGGAACGCGTACCTCGGCCTTGAGCTTTTGACAAAGGCGAGGAACATGTACTGCACAAAGCCAAGAAGTATGGCAACAAGTATCAGGTACACCAACGGTATTGAAATGTTCTTTCCAACGAAGGAAAGCAGTATCATTATGAAAATCATGCCCAAGGACGGGAATATGACCGCGATAACCAGGTAAAACATTATCAGCGGGTTCAGCTTCTGGCCGTATTCCTTGACCTCGAGGATTTGCTCCTTGGATATCTGGTCGACCGTGGATTCAAGCGCCCTTGCGACGTTTGCCCCGGAGACCACGGCGGTTGCTATCTGGATCACTATCCTCCTGAACGATGGGGACGGCGTCTTCTCGGCCACGTCCCTCAAAACATGGGTAAGCGGCTCGCCGAACGTCACCCTTTCAACTATCGTCCTTATTTCGTCGCTGACCGCGCCGTATCCGTGCGTGGCGCCGACAAGAGAGTCAAACAGCGGAATCCCCGAGGAAATCTCGACTATGATGTGCTTTGCCGCAAACACAATTTCGTTGTCTATTTCCCTTTTCCTGCGGATTATCCTGAGTTCGGGGTAAATGTATCCGTAGTAGAAGAACGACGCAAACACCAGTATGAAAACCAGGATTGGCAGCGCGAGGCTTATGTAGTAGATTATCGCAAGCCACGCGGCTATCGCGGCCGTGAAGACCGCAATCGCGAGCGAGGACAGGACAACTCCGTCCAGGAACTCGTTAGGCTGTTTCTTCTCCCCTGCCATGTTAAGCTTCCTGCCCAGGCTGGGCATGTATGGCAGCAATGCATCCGATATGTTGGATATTATTGGCATTCTTTTGCTCATTTTTCCTCACCTTTTGGAAAATACTTGTCCACAAGCTCGTCTGGGAGCCCCTTCTCCTTTGCTATGCTCCTTCTTGCGTGCGCGATGGCCGTGGACTTGTCCATCTCGCCCTTTATGTAAAGCAGGAACGCCCTCCTGTCCCTTGCGCCAAGCTCGTGCAGAAGCTCGGCCTCCTTCATGGCCGCTATCTCCTTCACTATGGCGGAAAGCGCGTCTGAGCTTGCGACAAGCTCCTTCTTTTTCTGCCTTAAGGCGTCAATCTTCTCCCTTATTGCGCCGAACTTCGCCGAATACTCCTCCCTTATGGAGGACTTCATCTGCTCGGCTTCCTTTTTGGCGAATATGTCCCTTTCAAGCGCGGCGTCAACCTTGCTGCAGTGGAAATCCGCAAAGAACTTCGCGGTTCTGTCTATTACCCTTGCGTATTCCTCTGAAACATGGTTTGAGTCGCTCACGAACTGCATCTCTATCTTTCCCAGCAGTTCGCTGTCGCCCTCCGCAATCCTTTTTGCGCTCTCATATTTTGATTTCAGCTCCGTTGTTGTCACGTCAATGGATTCGCTGAGCTCTGCTGCCGCGGTCTCCATCTCCGAAGACAGATGGCTTTTCACTATTGACGGAAGGTCCGCTGTCTTCACCTTCTCGCCCTTCATCCTGTCCCTAAGAAGCATGATTTCCGAATCTATTTTTTTCTTCTTGCTCAGGTCCTTCTCGCTTATCTTCTGTTTTGTCAATTCAAGAAGCCTTTTTGTTATGTCTATCTTGTCCTGGTATACACTTGACTTTGAGCCCTCATCTATGGACGCTATGTCCTCCTCGGCCTTTTTGCGTATGTCCCAGGACAGCATTTCCGGCTCCAAAATCCTCGGCTGCTCGTGCTCGTCAATGTATGAAACCCTGATTTTCCCCGACGGCGTCCGTTCTGCCTTCTTTTCAACGGGCTTCTCCTCCTCGTCGGTTTTCTTTATCTCTTCCTCTGAAATATTGAGCTCGCCTAGGTCGCCCTTGCTCTCTATCTCGGTCTCTTCCGGCGCCTCGATTTCCTCTTCCCGGTATTTCTTCTTTGCAGGCGCTGCGACCGCTGCCTCGACCTCTATCTCTTCCGGCGCCTCGATTTCCTCTTCCATCTTCGGCCTTGCCTCCTCTATTTCTTCAGGCTTTGTTGTTTCAACTTCCTCCTGAATGGCCGCAGGGGCTTCAGTCTTCCTTCTTTTTATCGCCTCTGCAAACCCGCCCTTTGCCTCTGAAACGGCCGCAGCTGCTTTGGCAGCGGCTTTTGGCAATGCCGCAGGAATTGCAGGCGCCCTGATTGTTGGCAGCATTGCCCTTTTTGCGGCAGGCATGCCGGCCCTTACGGCGCCTATCCTTGAAATCTTGTAAAGCTTGTCAAGCCAAAGGTACATGTCGGATGACTTGAACGTGCCATAGGGATACGTTGTCATGAATGAGTAGCGCGGTGAATCCGGCGCGCCGGCCTGCGGCTCCTTCGCCGAGGCGCCTGCCTTCATCATTTCCGCAATCCTGTCCCCTAGGTCCTGCTCCATCAGTCCAGCCCCGTCAAGATTCCCCAAATTCCCATTTCTTGTTGCCGTTCACATACTCCATGATCAATTCGGGGTCGTCGTAATACGTTGAAACTACGCTTCCGACCTGGTCCACCTCGAAGTATTTGTTGTCAACAGTCCAGTTGAGGATTGCAATCTTTTCCTTGAGGTCTTGGTTGATTTCCTTCGGGGTAAGCCCGGCGTAAAGCTCAAGCATGTCCGCTATCCTTTCAAGCTCGCCTATCTTGTTCACAGTGTCCTTCTTGCTGTCCCACCTGTATATGGTGTTCAGCTCGCCCATCCTCTTGACTTCCGAGAACTCGAAGCACCTCCTGATGTTGAACCTCCTGTGCCTAAGCTGGACCACTATTCCGGCCAATGCGTCAAGCACCTCCTTTGGAAGGTTTATCGGCGGCGTTGTGAGCCTTGATATTGTCTGGTTTGCGTCGTCTGCGTGAAGCGTGGCGTAAACGCTGTGCCCTGTGTGCATGGCCTCGAAAAGTATTTCCGCCTCCCTTTGCCTCCTGACTTCGCCGACCAGTATCCTGTCCGGCCTCATCCTGAGCGAGTTGACCAACAGGTCAAGCATGCTTATTTCGCCCTTGCCCTCGGGGTTTGCCTCCCTTGTGACCAGGGGCACCCATTGCAGGAACTTCGGAAGCGTGAGCTCCCTTGTGTCCTCTATGCTTATGACCCTGTGGTTCGCCGGGATGAATCCGGCTATGGCGTTCAGGAAGGAGGTTTTTCCGCTTCCTGTTCCCCCTGAGACCAGCAATGAAAGCTCATTCTGGATTGAGAGCCATATCAATGCCATTATTTCCGTTGAACACGTCCCGTTCGCGATTATCGTTGACGCGGTCCACGGGTTCTTCGCGAATTTCCTGATTGTTATCGTGTTTCCGAAGGCCGATATCGGGAACAATGTGGAATTGACTCTGTCCCCGCTGCTTATGTGCGCGTCCAGGAGCGGGTTGAGCACGTTTATCTGCCTGCCGATCCTCCTGGCGATAAGGGATGAATAGTTGAGAATCGTATCCTCGTCCTTTATCTTGACGTTGGTCCTTGACCAGCCGAACCTCTTGTGGTAAACCCACACAGGCTCTGACGAGCCGTTTATGACCATTTCTTCCAGTGTGTCATCCGCGAGAATGACCTCAAGCTGCCCCAGCCCAAGGCTGTGCTGCACAAGGTACGTCGCAAGTATGTCTTCCTTGTCCTTGGTCAGATTCGGAAAATTGGCCTGCAGGACTTCCCTGGAAATGTTGAAGAACTTGTCCCTGACGGGCTTCTCCTTCTTGGGGTCTAGTATGTCCGTTATGTCTATTTCGACCTTGGACATCACTTCCGCCTTGAGCTTCGTCTCAAGCAGCATCCTCGTTGCGTCGGATATTCCCGGAATTTTCACTTCATAAAAAGGCACGAAGTCTGTTGGAGACCTCGAGATAGTGACCACAACCGGAATTCCCTCGTTCTTATAGTTGTACGTGTCCAGGATTTTAGTTTCCGCCATTTAGACCATCCCTTGGCACTATTTTTAGACGATGGTGTTTATAAGCGTTTGTTTTTCAAAACAATGCAATGGGCGGCCTGAAAATAAGGAAAGGGGAGCTCGAAATAGGGCTTGACCGCGGATGCGGGGACTACACGTTCATTTCGCACGCGCACGCAGACCATTTGGAGCGGGTCAAGAACATAAAACGGCTTATCTCAAGCAAGGAAACCGCCCTTCTTGCCGATATACGGAAGGATGTTGAGATACCTGAAGGCATAACCCTGCATGATGCCGGGCACATTGTCGGCGCAAGGCAGATGAAGGTTGAGACGGACAACGGGGCAGTCACATATACCGGAGACTACAGGCTGAAAAAGGGCATCTTCGACTCCGGCGCGGAGATTGTCGAGACAGACCATCTGATGATTGAGGCGACGTACGGAAACCCTGCGTTCAGGTTCCCGGAGCCTTTTGACGTTTACGATGACCTTGCGGTCTGGATGAAGGAGAAAATGAAAACATCGAATGTCATTATCGGGGCATACAGGATGGGCAAGTCCCAGGAGGTCATCCGCGTGCTTAACGAATATTTGGGCATAGCGCCGATTGTCGGAAGCTCCATTTACGGGGTTGCCAAAACATACAACGCGCTTGGGCACCATCTTGAGTCGCTTGAGATTGGGAGCAATGAGGCGCAGGACGCCCTTGGCTCCGGGTTTGTTGCCATCCTTCCGCCGAACAAGGTCAATGCCGCATTCGCAAGGGCGCTTTCAGCGGCGCACAACAGGCCGTGCCTTTCAGTGTCTGTCACAGGATGGAGCCTAAGGTACGGCATGAGGGTTGACAAGTCCTTTCCATTGAGCGACCACTCGGACTATTACGACGCGGTCCGCTACATGGAGGAAAGCAACGCAAAGAAGGTGACATTCTTTGACGGCGAAATTGGCTATCTTTCAAAGGCCGCGAAAAGCCTCGGCATAGAGGTCATTCAAACCTGATTGCGAACGAGGTCCTGTAAACCCTTTTTCCCTCCTTCAGCCCGAACAGCTTCCTGCTTATCTTATAGTCCCTCAGCCCCAGCTCGTTGATTGCAGACAGGGCGGCCTTTGAGGACCCGACCTTCATGTCGATGCCCTCCTTCAGCTCTTCCTCCGACGCCACGAACGTTCTCTCATCAAGCTTCCTTTCAAGGATCTTTCTCCATTTCTCTATCATTCTCGGGTTTCCCCTGAGCTGGATGATTGCCTCGAAATATCCGCCGGCCCTTTTCCTGCAGAAGTCGCAAAGCTCCTTCTTGATTTCAACGCGGATTGGGACGCCCATGGGAATAAACCCCCTGTCCGTCTCGACAAAGTATGTGAGCATTGATTTGTTGATGTCAACCTGGACGTCGTTCGCGTCCCTTCCCCTGGCCTTGTGCGCAAAATCCTTCCTTACCAGGGATTCGTTTGCCTTGTCCCATCTCTTGCCCCTCAAAACAGCCCCGCACCTTGGGCATATTGCCATCTGGAACGAGCTTGGAAACTTTATTTTGGGAACGTAGCAGTCTATGCAGAGCAGGTCGACAAAAGCCTTGCCGCCTTTCTTTGCCCCGCACTTTATGCAGACGTCTATGCTGACCATGATTGGGATAGAGCCGTTTCATTTTAAAAATCAGGCTGCAACGCACGGGTTGAATGCGGAAAGGAAAGTAGGAACGAGTTCTTTGCCGATCAAATTTTGCAGGCGTTCCATGCGGCTGAGATATGCTGCAAGTTTTGTGCCTATTTCATTGGTGAGCATGCACGCAGTGCGGTGGTTCTGGCTTTCTCTTATGCTCATATCTGCGCCGCGCTCCACAAGGAGTTTGCATACCCTAATGCGGCCCCATATCGCCGCATACATCAGTGCAGTCCTGCTGTAAATATCAACTGCGTTTATATCCGCTCCTTTTTCCAGCAGTAGCCTGCATGTTTCTATATGGCCTTGCCTCGCTGCCAATATCAAAGGAGTAATCCCGCCTTCGCTTTTTGCCTCAATGTCCGCGCCTGCGTTGAGGAGCGGCTCGATTTTCATGGTTTCGCCATTATAAGCGGCATCAAAGAGCGCCTGATCCAATTCGTCCTGGCTTTTCGCAATGATTGCCGACTTTTCAGGCTCCGGCTTGTAAAAGCGAATAGATATTCTGCGCAGGATTTTCCTGATTTTGGATTCCTGCTGCGTTTTTTCCATATGTCTGTTCGTGCGGCAAAGGTGTTAAAAATGGCTCCGCAGGGCCTTGCCTAGACTATAACAGACTCGCCCGGCACCCTCCTGAAAAGCTGGATGTCGCCTATGTGCTTCGCGCCTGAAAGGTATCTGACCAACCTTTCCATGCCGAATCCGGCCCCGGCGGACGGGACCAGCCCTCCTTTCGCAAGCTCGATGTATGGCTTGTATTTTCCAAGCCCTATTTTGTCATGCCCGATGCGCTTGACTATCCTGTCATACTCGTGCTCGCGCTCCGCGCCTGAAAGCGCCTCGCCGAATCCTTCCGGATAAATCAGGTCGTAGTTCAGATAGTGCCCAAGCTCCTCCGGGTCCTCCTTGTCGTAGAACTCACGCTTATGGCATAATGCCCAGAACGGCATTGAATGGTCCAGGGACGCGGCATACTCCCATTCCTTTCCATACCTTTGCTCAAGCTCGTGCGTCGTGTATTTTGGGAACGGGCCCCTTATTTTTGGGACTGCTCTTCCAAGCAGCGCAAGCTCGTCCTCGCACGTCGAGGCCACGTGCTCCGAAACGCCTGCCATATAGTCTTCCATCATGCGGAAAACGTCGTCCATCTTCCATCCGGCTATCTCGAAGTCAACCTGCGAGAACTCGAAAAGGTGCCTTCCGCTTTTGCTCCTGCTCTCGTGCTCCAGCCTCACGTTCGGCGAGATTATAAAAATCCTGTCAAGGCCTTTTTTCAGCGCAAGCTGCTTGTGCAATATCATTGACTGCGTCATGCAGAGCGTCTGCCCGTAGTACTCTATCTCGCCTACCTTTATGACGCTGCTGTTCGGGTCGGGGCCCAGCGGGTCCGTGACCGGCGAAAGTATGACCGGCATGAGCTGGGTGAAGTCCTTGCAATGGAAGAAATTGCTGGTGAAGACAAGCGCCTCGGACGTTATCCTCGCGTATGCCTTTGCCCTTTCCTTTTCTTCCGTCTGTTGTGCTGCCATTCAAATTACCTAATCCGGTTGCGCATGAATAATATAAATATCTTTTCCCAAAAACAGCGGAATTTATACGGAAAACGCATAAAATAAGTTGTTTTCTTGGATATTGTCCAACATAGAGACGATAAAAGTAGTTTTTCTTTCCGCAGGAGCTTTCTTTTTTCTAAATGCTTTCTTTTTCCCCAAGTGCTTTTTTCAAAAGTAGTTTCTTTTGAACCCAAGGGCCTTGCGCCAGCAGGCGCCACACATAGTTTTCTTTCCGCAGGAGCTTTCTTTTTTCTAAAAAGAAAGGAGCTTTTCCGCTGGCGCTTTTACCTGGGCCCCGCGCAGCTGGCTGGCCCTGGGAAAAGGGACATTGCCAAGGGGGGGGCTCGAACCCCCGACCTCTAGATGACCCAAAGCTTTCCTATCATCGCCGTTGAAACGGCTCAGCACTCACAAAATCGCGTTTTATGAGTCTAGCGCTCTAAGCCGGCTGAGCTACCTTGGCCTGGAAACTAATGGCTGGGCATCTTTTTTAAAACCTTGCAGTGTTTGATATAAATCAATGATTGACGAAGAGGAGTTCGAATTCATACAAAAAAGCGCTTTGGGAAACAGGAAAATAGGCTTGCTTTCTGTATTAATCCTATGCATAATAATATTAATCATATGTAAAAATGATATCGAACTCGCGCTTTCTGGCATCGGCGTCTTAATCTTGGGTGCCTTTATATACAATCTCTGGAGAGAAGAGTCTTTTCTCCAAGTGGAAAAGATAAGGGAAAAATACAGAAAACTGGATGCAAAATCACAGAAGAATGCATTTTTTTATCATATGTACCAAGGTTCAGCGGGCGCATATAGAATAAATGCCATGGCCGTATTAGACGAGGATTGCCTGTCATTCTACCATTTTGGATATTATACAGCATTTATATTAGCAATACCCGAGCTTTTGCTAAGGCCGATTTTCCCCAAGCCCATGGAGCTAAAAGAGGATAGGGTGCTGAAATCAAGCATCACAAAAATCAGCATTGGCACTATGCCTGGTTTTATTCCAGATCCGAGATATATTGATTTTGAAGTAGGGGGAATGCAAACCTTCCGGTACAACATATTGTGGCCTCTTCCTCCAAAACAAACGGAAGGCAGATATACGATGCGTTTCTTTTCTGCAGGACTGAAGCAGTTTGATAAATTTGCCGGTTTGGCTAAAACTAATTTTGGCGCCGTGTTTCGGTAGGGCTGCTGGCGAAGAATCAGACGACCTTGCGGATTTCATCAAGCATCTGTCTATTCATGTCTATAAGCTCCAGTATCTTCCGCCCGGCAAGCGCAGCCGACATCGGCTCGTCGCAGACGCAGAAGGTGCGCTGCTCCGAGAACCTCTTTGCCATTTCGTCAAGCGCCCATATTACATGGTCTATTTTCGACAGTTTCTGCGGCTGCAGCGACGGGTCCCATTTTGTGATGAACCCGTTGAATTCCGCGAAGCTGTTCTTCATGGCCTCTGTGTCCATCCCGTTGTCCTCCTCGAAAATTATCTTGAACGTGAAAAGCATGTATGGCTGGAACTTCGGGTTTTGTATGGCGTTGACAAGCTCCACGATTGCATTGAACCTTTGCATTGACGCGGCATTCGGGTCCCTGGCCTCAATCGCATCCGCAGAATGGAATACGCGGTCGAATATGTATGTGAGATTCCTGTATTCCGTGAAGTTTGTGTATCCGGAAGTGACCTTGTATCCTGCAGCCGTGAACCACATCAGGTTGTTTTCCTGGATTCCAAGCGCCTTTGCCCAGTCCATAATGTTGTTCATCATCCCCTGATCCGGAGGCGCAGTTGTGGGCATCTCTTGCGCGGCTGAAGAAGGCCGCTCGGATTCCGGAAAGCCCGGAAGCATGGGCTTTATCTTGATTACCTGTGTCCTTTCGCCTTCAGCAGCGTCAAAAATAGCAGCATCCTCGAAGCCTTCGGTTGCGTGTATCGGCGTGCCATTTGGCCTTTGCTCGACCAGCGGCTCCGCGCTTTTCACGGCTGACTGTGGCGGCGCAGTCACTTGCTGCACTCCCTTGTTTAGACGTACAGTGTTTGTTTCCTGCGTCCCGTTTCCAGGGGCAGCAGCCTTCTGCGCCCCGTTCCCGTTGCCGTTGCCTGCCATAATAATCCTTTTGTGTAGTAAAATGTTTAAAAATGTATCCTTTATCCGAAAAGCCCGTTAAGGACGACCCAGTTCCAGGCGGAGAGGCCAAGATAGGCGGTCACCCCGTATTTAAGCGCCTTTCCGATGAAAACAGGCAAAAGGAACCTTTGGACCGGTATTTTTATGGTCCCTGCGGCTATCCCGGCTATGTCAAATATCGGGTTGGGTATGAAAGCCAGCAAAAAAAGGAACATAAACTCCGAGCCCTTGAGCCAGGACTTCTGCTTCTCGAACTCCGGAAGGCTCTTCAAATTAAGCGTGGAACGGCCGTAATAGCCCGCATAATAGCCAGTTAACTCGCCAAGGGCGCTCCCGATGCCGCAGGCCAGGCCCAGGACAATAGGGCTGTAATGGACGCCCATCACCGCTATTATCGGCAGGATTGTGCCCGGCAGCAATATAGTTGCGGAGCTTATGAGCGCCATGAGGAAGGCGCCGATGTAGCCAAAGGGCCCCAAGGCGTCGTACGGGATAATGAGGGAAACAAAGAAGAAGATGACGGCGGCTATCAGCGCCGCCGCAAAATCGATAACTTCTTTTTTCAGCAAACTACTCGCACCTGAATGTCAGGGTGTTGCACACCATGCCGGTCGGGCAGTTGGAGTCGCTCGCACACCTGCCCTGCTGGGGCACGCACGTGTTGTTTGTCGCGCAGTATTGCCAGTCGTCGCAGTTGTCGTTGCTGTAGCACATGCCGTTCAGCACCGTGCACTTGTGCGTCTTTGCGGAGCAGAACTCAAACTCGCTGCATGCAGAATGGGTGTCGCAGTATCCCAGCGCGGCCGCGCACTTGTGCGTTGACAGCTGGCACATCTGCCACTTGCTGCATTCCTCGTCCCCGTTGCAGAATCCCGATTTCGGCGTGCAGAGGTGCGTTTTGATCGTGCATGCCTCCCAAGCGCTGCAGTCTATGTCAGCGTCGCACTTGTCCTCCATCGCCACGCACTTCTGGAGCGTCGTGTTGCAGGTCTGGTATGACGCGCAATCCGCGTCAAAGTTGCACCTTCCTGTCTTCAGCTTGCAAACATGGTTCTTGGTGTCGCATGAATACAGCGGATTCGTGCAATCCTCCTCCACGTTGCAGTTCCCTTCCGTTGCAACGCAGTTGTTTTTTTCAGCGTCGCACGTTTCCCAAAGGTCGCAGTCCGCCTCCCTGCTGCACCTGTCCACCTTTGCCACGCAGGCATGCGCCTTTGTGTCGCAAGTCTGCCAGTCAAGGCAGTCTGTCGACGCGCCGCACATGCCGGTGTTTGCCATGCACTTGCTTGTGTTCAGGTTGCACGACTGCCAGGCCTTGCATTGGTCGTCCGCCGTGCAGCTGCTTTCCAGGCAGCCGAACAGGAAAACCATCATTGCTACGAGTATTATCAGGTATTTCATCTAAAATACACCCTAAATTACGTTTTTACACAAATGTTTTTAATGGTTTGGACAGAACCGATGATTATGATTTACAGGATACCCATGGACCGGGGCGCGTTCAAGGACAGGTCGTTCTTTAT
Source organism: Candidatus Micrarchaeia archaeon (assembly GCA_041500405.1). Classification (GTDB taxonomy): domain Archaea; phylum Micrarchaeota; class Micrarchaeia; order Anstonellales; family J096; genus JAPLWW01. The sequence continues at coordinate 18,928 of JBGQMB010000007.1, forward strand.
TGACAGGAAAACAGACTCTCCCTTTTGCAAGGAGCACGGCGCCATGAACGTCGTTACCGTTGTCAGCAAGAACGGCAAAAAATGCCTCTGGTACAGGTGCCTGGTTTGCCACATCGGCGCGGTTTACGACAAGGAAATCAAGACAAACCAACCGTGGATAGAGGTGAAATAGATGGACGCCGAGAAAATGATGAAGAAGCTTGATGCCGCAAAGATAAAGTTCAGCGTTGTCGGAAGCTACGCGCTCCTTTCGAACGGCTACAAGGTCAAGGCAAATGACGTTGACTTCATTGTGGAGAAAAAGGACGTTGAAAAGGCGTCTTCGCTCCTTTCCGAGTTCAAGGACGCGGAGGTTTACGAGGGAAAGCCGCGCTCCAGGATTTTCACTCCTGAGGAATACAGGGATTTGTTCATTTCAAAGTTCGTTGTTGACGACTTGATGATCGAGAAATTGGCAAGGCACGCAATTGACGAGCCGCGCATAATGCCGCTTTTTGAGAACACCGAGATAATCTTTGTGCTTGAAAGCATGAAAAAGGACATTGAAAGGAAGCTCAAGACATCTGGTCAAAGTAATCCTTGAAGCTTTTTCAAAAAAAGCTTCAGCAAAAACGGGCCTTTTAGGCGCATCAATTCATCTGATCGAAGTAATCCTTTAGTTTTCCGTGCAGAAGATAAGGCGCGCTTTTCAAAGATTCAACGTCCTTGCTTCCTGAAAGGAACATGCAGTGCCTGAACTGGGTTGTCCATTCCTCCACTGTCTGCTCTAATATTTTCTGCTTGTGCGCCTTCAGGAAAGGCATCGCGGCCCCGAACATGTCTGCGCCCAGCGCGAACGCCTTTGCGCCGTCTATTCCGCTCCTTATGCCCCCTGTCGCTATTATTTTCGCGAACGGAGATGCCATGATTATTGACAATGCCGTTGGTATGCCCCATTCCTTGAACCCAGGCACCTGGCCGTTCCTCATGTATTCCACCCTGCTCCAGCTTGTGCCTCCTGCGCCTGCTATGTCAATCCATTCTATGCCGATTTTTCCAAGGCGGAACGCGACGTTCTTGCTTATGCCGCCCCCGACTTCCTTGACTATGACCGGGATTTTCAGCGCGTCCTTTATTTCCGCTATCCTGTCCAATACGCCTTCCCAGTCCCTGTCCCCTTCCGGCTGGATAAGTTCTTGCAACGGATTCAGATGCACTGCCATTGCGTCCGCTTCTGTGGAGGATGCGGCCTCCTCTATCCTTTTTGTTTCGTACCTTTTCAGCTGTATTCCGCCGATGTTGCCTATGACGAATGCGCCCGGGTATTCCTTCTTTACATAATAGGTGTCCCTGAGCCTGCTGTTTTCCACCATCGCCCTCTGGCTTCCCAAGCCCATCGGGATTTTGAACTTTTCCGACATCTCGGCCAATGCGAAGTTTATTTCCTTCGCGCCGCCAAATCCGCCCGTCATTGCGGAGATATAAAGCGGATAACTGAACGTTTTGCCGAGGAACCTTGCCTTTGTTGAGATTGAGTCGTAGTCTATCTCCGGAAGCGCATTGTATATGAGCTCCACGTCTTCCAGCCCCGTTGTCTTCACGTATTGCGACTCCTTTTTCAGGGACGCGAGAATGTGCTCCTCCTTCCGTTTCTCTATGGTGCTGGCCATGCTTTCCCATCTGCTGGAAGGGTTTAAATAGTTTAAGCAAGCCCAATGGCATATGGCTGAAATCGGCAGGTATGCGCTTGTATGCGCGGTATTTGCGCTCGTTTTCACGTACATATTCGCCATAGGCAATGTCTCGATCCAGGACATAAACCTCCATACCACCGCCGCCCACGTGATGTACAAGATAGTCGTGGAAAAGGACGCCGGGCTCGCCGCATTCTTCGACGTTGACCTCAAGCGGCCGGCTTCCGTATATCACCTATTCTACCTGGTTGCCTTCTATTTTTCAAGGTCCAGCCTTTTCGTCGCCTCGCTTTTCAACTTCCTGTATTTTGCGCTCTGGGGCGTTGCGTCCTATCTGGTGCTGAGGGAGGCCGGAAAGCTCAGTCTTGGATATTTCTCCATGATGATGGTGCTTTCAATCAACACGGGCGTGGCATATAACATGCCGGCGTTATGCGCGGCGCAGGTTGCGTTCCTGTTCCTGTATTCATACATATTGCGGAAGTCGAATGAGGGCAGGGCGGCGGGGCTGCTTTGGCTGCTGCCTGTTTCGGCAATCGCCTTCCATGTGCTGCATCCGTTTGTCGGCATATTGGCCGCGCTCACCATTTCCTTTTATGCATTCCTCGGAAAGGACGGCAAGGTCAACATCCCCGGATTCCTTGTGTTTGCGATAGCCGGCGCGGCCGCGCAGCTTGCGCTGTGCAGCCTCTCTGTCCCAAACTATGACGGAACAAACACCATCATCGATGGATTCTTGAAGGACCCGGCAAGGGCTCTCATTGCCATGGTTGCCCTGAAGGCGATCGGCGTGCTGTTAATAAACGGGCTGGCAATATGGATCATCTACATACCGCTTTTGATAAACACCGTGCAATCCGCAGGCGGATGGAACGTCCACCTGAAGTATTTCGCGCTCCTGGCGCTGTTTTTCCTGCTGATTCCCGACGGCGTCGGCAGCAGCGCCAACTTCTATTCCGGAAGGATGCTCGTTTTTGTCATGATGTCGCTCATCATCGCTTCAAAGGGCGGCAAGGAAGCATTTCCAGTCATTGTTCTGGTGCTGTTGGCGGCGGCCCTTGCCGCATATTATTTTGCGCTTTGTGACTATCCGGAGCTAGGCAGCTCATTGTCGCAGACCATAGCCAACGCCCTGGGGATGGGCAATGCGGCAGGCAGCCAAGCCGGCGACATGGCCAAGGTCGGGGATTACTTGAAGGATGCCAATGTTTCAAGGGCATATATCGCAGCATATGGATTTGCATACGGAAGCAGGTATGAGGATATAGACAATGGGTGCATCTATTCCTCGATGTATGCATATTCGTTCCATCCGATATCGTCAAAGGTGGAGACGTTTGCCGAATACAGCAACGAGCGCGTGGAAAAGGCCTCTTTCACTTCCTTTGGAACATGGGAAAGCGCAGATGAGGGTGCCTGTTCGGACGTTGCCTCAAATATAGAAGGCATATGCGGATTCTACTCCGTAATCGTCGCCCAGAACTGCACCCTGCCGCTGCCGGTTATGAACAGGAGCGGAACTGTTTCGGTCTATGCCTGCCCTGCCGGAACGCAAGGATAGAGAATAGCTTATTAAAGCTTTTCCACTTAACACACCTTCAATGGCCGAAAACGTAAAGATTGTGCTTTTCAAGGACATTGCGAAGCTTGGGCTCAAGAAGCCTAAATTCATAATTGGATTTCCGACCATCGGCCTTGTCGGGAGCATTTCACTTGCCTATCTTACGAGCACGATGGACTTTGAGTTCATTGGGACAATAAGGAGCAGCAGGTTCGCGCCTGTTGTGGCAATACATGACCACAAGCCCATCCCTCCTCTCCGAATCATGGTTTCTTCCAAAAACAATATTGTTGCCGTTCTCTCGGAAATGAGCGTTCCGATGACGCTTTCGCAGGGCGTCTCCGACGCGATTTTGTCCTTGTTCAAGGAGATGGACGGCGACATGATGGTTGTTCTTGGCGGGATTTCGCTGGGGGAAAGGAAGGACGGCATATATTACATTCCATCTACGGAGCAGGCAAGAATCCTTTGCGAGAGCAAAAAGGTCGGGGAAAGCATAAAGGAAGGAGCTACGACCGGGGTTACGGCACTTTTGATTATGGAGACCGCAATGAGGCGGATAAACGCGGTGACGCTTTTGGCTGAGGCAAACCCGGACATAAGCGACCCTAAGGCAAGCAGCAACATCCTGAAGTCGCTTTCAAGGCTGATTGATTTGCCGATAAAGACATCGGAATTGGACAGGGAAGCGCGGGAAATAGGGGAACAGGTAAAGGAAACCGAGCTCAAGTCTGCGCCGTTCCGCGGCGGGGACATGTATCGCTAGTGTCCCTGAATTCAAAAGAACTATTTTTTGCGCTATACGTTTATGAGCTTTAGTTGAACCTTGGCGTTTATGTTAATACCTGACGGCACATCCAGCTTAGCCTGCACGAACCAAGGTATGGTTGAGGGATCGCGTATCTTGGATTTGAGAAAATTTGCCAATGGATTATCCGGCATATCAATTGGGGCAAGGGAGAGCGAGGAAGGAACTGCTATGGAAAATGCGTACACATCCCCGTTGTTGTATATTTTTTCTCCCGAAATCTGTTGTGGAATCTCGTGAAAGATTTGGGGTGGTCTTCCCTTCCAAACCATCATTTCTCCATAAAAAATTATCTCCAAGCTACGGGCTTGCAGCGGTTTTGGCAGATTAAGATAAATCTTGCCGTTGATATTCTGCCCTGGCTTGAATTCAAGGCTTTCAAGTTCAATTTTTATGCTGCCATTGTCGCCAAATCCAAACATGCTGCCACCCATTTTTATATTTACTCGGCCTGTTTTAAAATATGCCGTAATATCTAAATCAATGAGCACATAGTTTTTAAATAAGCGAAGATATATCTTATCGTGGAATTGGCAAAAGTCGATCAGATTTTGTTCGGGATAGTTTTTCTGGCAGGGAGCTTCATGTTTGTATTGATCTCCCTTTGTCTGACTTTATTACCAGGCGGCTATATCCTCAATTCGCTGCCTGAATGGGTTCTATTAGGAGCATTCTTTATTTTTTTTATCGAGGCAGTAGCATGGTGGCTAAAGGGAACCCTTGCCATGGACGAAGCAAAGCTTGAACAAAAGAGCGCCACCCTATGGTCGCAGTTGGGCCGCTTTCGCCAATATTTGGATGCGTTTAGGGTCGCGATCACTTCAATATTACTCCTGATAATTTTTGGCGTTGCTTTTTATTACATATTCAACAGTCTCAAATCAGGAATGGTCTTCAGAATCCAATTCTTTGTTTTGCTTGCGACATATGTCTTTTATCTTGTCGTAAGGAGCCCGCTATTGTCATTTCTGGGAAAACTCTTTGCGCCAGCAAGCAAGATGTTCCGCGGCAACCTGCCAAGCTACACGTTGAATGGCAGTGGGCTGACAATAGATCTTAATATAAGGAATCTGTGGGGCCCGTCAGAGAAATATCTGGTTAATATAAACTTTGATGAGCTTGATGAGATAAGGACATTCACGTTCCAAGAAGCAAGCACATTCCTTAGATATAAGATAGGTCCTAATGCTGAACTACTGGCAAAGCAAGCAAAGGGCATGTACAGTTACATGAAACATGAGATACCGAGGCCATCAACCTATATAGTACACGCTACTTCAAGCATCGGCAAAATCGTATTGCTAAGGGGGCCTGAACTTCTTTATTTTGTCGCTTTTGACAAGGACGACGTCAGCGACCTTCTGGACGCTTTTGAAAAATACAAGAAAAAGGCAGGAAAGTAAGGTTTTGCATGCAAAGCCCCCAACTAGGGGACATGTACAGGTAAGCCCCTTTTGGGCTTTTTCTGAAAAAGCCCAGGGAAAAACCAACGACGTTTTTCGCTGAAGCCTTTTCCCAAAAGGCTTCGCTGGAGCTTTTTTCCAAAAAGCTTCTTGGGTTCAAAAGAAAGCGTTTTGGCGCCTTTCCGGCGGCTGGGCTTGTTTTGGATAAAAGAAAATATAGAACCCTTTGCACAAGGCTAGAGTGGCCGCCGGAAGCGGCGGCATCCTGCGTTTTTGCGAAAAAAGCCGTTAAACCTTTTTCACGTTCTTTGCGCGCGGGCCGCGCTCGCTTGCCTCGACCTCGTATTCCACGGCGTCGCCCACTGCGAGAGCCGCTCCGCCCTCAATCGCAGACTTGTGCACGTATACGTCTTTGCCGTCCTCGCCCGTGATAAACCCAAAACCACGCGCTTCGTTAAACATCTTTACTTTTCCTTTCATTTAAATCACCAATTTGATGCCTATCTTGAAACGCATGGTTTATAAAATCTCGTTCTTGGAGGGAGCCACAGCGCCCAAACACTAAATTTAATAACCCCGGAGTGGCATATGCCCACATGGCAAAATCAATAAAGGGAACCCAAACTGAAAAGAATCTACTAAAGGCGTTCGCCGGCGAATCCCAGGCAAGGAACAGGTACACGTTTTTCGCTTCAGAGGCGAAAAAAGCCAACTATGAGCAGATTTCCGCAATATTCCTTGAGACCGCTGAAAACGAGAAGGAGCACGCAAAGGTGTTCTTCAAGCATCTTGAGGGCGGGGATGCGGAGATAACGGCAACCTATCCCGCAGGAAGGATAGGGAACACGGTGGAGAACCTGCTTGAGGCCGCGAACGGCGAGAAGCTGGAGTGGGGCACATTGTATCCTAATTTCGAGAAAGTCGCTAGGCAGGAAGGGTTCAACGATGTCGCTGACTCGTTCAAGGAGATAGCTGAAGTGGAGATGCACCACGAGCAGAGGTACAGGGCGCTGCTGAACAATATCAAGACTGGCGCCGTATTCAAGAGGAAGGGCGTTGTAAGGTGGAAATGCAGGAACTGCGGATACATACACGAAGGCCCGGAGGCGCCGAAGCAGTGCCCGGCATGCAAGCACCCGCAGGCGTATTACGAGCTGCTTTGCGACAATTATTAGATTTCGTCAGTTAAGCAGGAATACCGCCGCGTTCAGGATTGCGGCAAACGACACCCAGGCAATGTAAGGAATCAGCAGAAGCCCGGCCGTCCTGGACACTTTCATGAATTCCCTTATTGTTATTGCGATTGAGAGCCAAAGCGCGATTATGCACAAAAGGCCCAAAAGCGGGGAGTGCATGCCGAAGAAAAGGATTGACCATAAAACATTAAGCGCAAGCTGGACCGCAAATGCCGTCATGGCTCTTTTGGTTTTGCGCTTTTTCCGTTCCATGAAGACGAGGTATGCGGCAATGCCTATCACGATGTAAAGGATTGTCCAGACAGGCCCGAAAACCCAGTTCGGCGGGCTGAAAAACGGCTTGTTCAGGCCGGCGTACCAGCCCGCTATCGATGGAAAAGTGAAGATGGAGCCGATTGCGCCTGCCAGAAGGCAAAGCGCGACAAAAGCAACGGCGATTGCCGCATTTTTTGCGTCCATGGCTGGCTTTCTGCTCAGCAATTTAAAATACCTTCCAAACACCATTTATGACGCAGGGGTTGCCAAGCCCGGTCAAAGGCGAGGGACTTAAGATCCCTTCTCTTAGGAGTTCGTGGGTTCAAATCCCACCCCCTGCAATTCTTGCGCCTTAAAAAAACAATGGTGTTTTCAGCAGAAGCTTTTGTTTCAGGCCTTCGGCACCACGCAAATGAATTCCTTCTCAGGATAATAGACCTCGCCGATTCTAAGCAGCTGGTCCAGTATCTGCCTGGCCCGCGATTCGTCTATCTGCGCCTTGCCAGCCTCCTCAATCACCCTGGTCAGCGGGATTTTGGCATCCTTCGCGTTAAGGCCGTTTATTATGCCCATAACGGCCATTGCCTGCTCCATCTCCACAACCACCGTGCCTTCCGCAGCTTTCAGGTCCGCCTTTTTCTTTCTTCCCATGTCATCCACCTCAATAGAGCAAGCGCCGGCCGGCTTAAAAACAAGGCCAGACCCCGTTGCCAGAGCAATCCCGCCTATAAAAACCCTATTGAGGAATTGAAACTATGCAATCCCGCAAAACGATAGTGCTGTTCGACATCGGCGGCGTCCTGCTCCGCCTTAACTACTGGAATTTTATTGCCGCCTGCGCAAAGGCCTCCGGCTGCACTGAGGAGGAATTCAGGGAAAACTATATCCAAAGCAACGTGGAACGAAGGGCGCTTGCCGGAAAAATTGATGCAGAAGGTTTCCTCAAGGAGTTCGAAAAGGTCATAAGAAACGGGATTACGGAGCCCAAAATGATGGAGCTCATCGCAATGACCTGGGGCGAACCGATAGCTGAAAACATAAAGCTAAAGAAAAGGATCTACGATGCTGGATATTCGGTTGGATTGTTTTCCAACATATCCGACATCGCGTTTCGCATCCTGTCAAAAAGGCACCCCGAGGTATTCGACCTGTTTGACCCGTCCTTCCCGAAGTTCTTCTCATGCCAAATCGGCGAAATAAAGCCAAACAAAAAAATGTACGAAAAGGTGAAAGGGTACGACAGCATTGTTTACATAGACGATGACCTGGCTTACGTTGCGGAAGCCGCCAGAAGGGGCTGGAAAGGGATCTTCTTCACGCAGTATATTGACAAGGATGAGGTCCAAAGGACGTTTGACAGGGAAACAAAAACGGACGGAATAATTACGGCAAACAGCCAAAAAGAGCTGATGGAAGCATTAAGGCAATCAGGAATTGGACTCAATCAATGAAACAAGGTTCCGTATCCCGTTCTTCTTCTTGCCGATGGAATGGAAGACGTCAAGGTTGCGCCTCAGGCGCCTGGCCTTCTCTATCGCAATGGACAGGCTGTACTCGTTCAGGCTGGACTGCTCAAGAAACTCTCCGAGCCTGAGGTCCCTGACTGCCTTGCAGTTGTTCACCCTTTCCGGATATTTCGGGTTGGGTATGCACACCATGGGCTTGCGCGCCATTATGCTCTCCATTATGCTGGTGTGCCCGCCATGCAGGACATTCAAAAGGCTCCCGCCCATGAAATCGCGGACGTTGTCAACGTAGATGATATTTCCCTCGCGCGGCTTGTTGCCGTGGATGATAAAATTATAATCCTTCATGCTTTTGGCAACGTCAAGGATGTTGCTTTCAGTGTTGAAGCAGGCTCCCAGGCCTATGACAATGGAGCTGTTCTTCACCCGCCTTAGGGTTGATATGTCCACCATCGGCCCCAAAAACGTAGTGTTGAACGGAAGGTTGTGATGGATGTTCCGTGCGCATATGGAATATGGCAGGGGATAATCAGGAACTGCAACCATGTTGGAGCCTGAAAAAACATTGGAAAAGAACTTGTCAAGCCCTTTCACAAGGGCCTTTTGCATGCCTGAAAAGAACACGGAGTTGTCCGTGTTGTTTGAAACATAAATTATCTTTTTCTTGAGCATGGCAGAAAGCGCAAGCCCGAAAATGGAGGAATCAACGACAACAAGGTCGGAATCTGAAATGGCTTTTCTGGCAACGTCCAAGGTCTTCGGATTGAAGCGCTTTATCACCTCGGCGATGGATGCTGTGACGTCTATTCCCTCCTCCCCAAGCCGTATGTCATATGGCTGCTCAATCTCAATCGCGTCAGCCTTGGCCTTGGCAAAATACTCGGAGCCCTGCCCATAGCTCAAAACGTTCCCGCCGACCTTGTTTATGACTGGAAGCATGCGCGCGGCATGGCCGTAACCAAGGCCCTCAACAATGAAAGACACGTTCTTTGCCATAAAGAAACTAATATGCGCCTGCCTTTTTTTAAAAGAATTGGCGGGCAGATTAGGTTTTTAAATGTTTTACCCAAAAAGAGTCTCACCTGAGCTTGTGGGCTCGTAGCTCAGCCTGGTAGAGCGACGGTCTTATAAGGCGCGTTCTAGCACACAAACCTAAGTCAGCCGTAGGTCCTGGGTTCAAGTCCCAGCGGGCCCATTTTCAATTTTGGGAGGGGAAAGCATGCCGTGCATAAAGGTGGAAAAGGCGAAGGCGAACACGGCGATACGGAGCCTTGCCAAAAAGGGGCTTATTGACCCCTCTTTTTCAATAACGCACGACAAAATGTACGTCTATGTCCCGGTAAAGGAAGCCATCAAAGGCTACGAACCCTCCAACAAGAGGCTAAAGCCCCGGAAAAGGGGGCCTTCCAACCTTGCAGAGGCGCTTGGGTCGCAGGGCGTGAAAGCCAGGAACGTCATTTCCTCATTCGACCTTCTGGGAAACGTGGCAGTGGTTGAGCTTCCAAAGAAGATA